>DASUWP010000031.1:0-20137 GCA_036378335.1 Acidobacteriaceae bacterium
AATCCCCGGCATCACCGTCTTGCCGGTCAGGTCTAGAATCTTCGCATTCGGCGGATACGCGTTGCGCAACTTCGCGCTCTGCACTCGGGTGATCTTCCCGTTCTCGATATCGATCCGCTGGTCTTCCATCGGCGCGGCGCCAGTGCCGTCAATCACCCGCACATGGTTCAACACCAGCACCGGCGCATCTTCCTTGACGTATGGCTTTACGCCATCCTTCACCTGCGCCATCGCGACGGCAGTTATCATCAGCACCGAACCACACAGCACCGCAGCAGGACGCATTGTCCAGTCCTCGTTTCTCTTGAGTCGCAGAAGGGAATGCAACGCCACTCTCAGTCAAGGGGAGGCGGGAGTCAAGCGTCCACTGGCTCCGCTGCCGATTCCGCAACAGGATCTTTGCCGTCCGCGCCCAGTTCACCCTCAGTCCGCGCCACGATGGCCGCCGCCAGGCAGTTGCCAATCACGTTCACCGCCGTGCGTCCCATGTCCGCAAAGGCATCCACACCCAGAATCAAAAAGATCGGCTCCGTCGGCAGGCGGAATGTCGACGCTGTCGCCAGCAGCACCACCAGCGTCGCCCGCGGCACACCCGCTACGCCTTTGCTGGTGAGCATCAGCGTAAAGACCATCGCCAGTTGCGCGCCCACTCCCATCTTGAGGCCGGCCGCTTGCCCGACAAAGATCGATGCGAGCGCCAGGTATACCGAAGAGCCGGCAAGATTAAAGCTGTAACCGGCGGGAATTACAAATGACACAATACGTCGCGGAACGCCGAACAGCTCCATCTCCTCCATCGCTCTCGGCAGCGCCGCCTCCGACGTACTCGTTGCAAACCCGATCGTCGCCGGCTCCGCGACCGCTTCGATAAACCGGCGAAGCGGAACGCGGAACAAGATCGCTGCCGGCAACAGCACCAGCAGCAGAAATGCCGCGAGGGCGCCATAGAGCGTGCCCAGCAGCTTCGCCAAGGGCAGCAGCACCATCAAGCCGCGCTGCCCCACCGTGTAGGCCAGCGCCCCACCCACACCCAGCGGCGCTACATACATCACGATGTTGGTGATCGCGAACATCGCTGCCGCCACCGACTCTGCCATATCCAGCAGCGGCCGCCGCCGCTCTGCCGTCAGCAACGAGAGCGCAATCCCCAGCAGCACCGCAAAGACCGCGACCTGCAGAATCTGATCGTCCGCAATCGACTTCGCGATGTTTTCCGGAAAGACATTCAGCAGAAACGCCTGCCAGCCGTGCTCTGCAGGTATATGGCTCGGTGCTAACGCTGTGCCAGCCGTCGCCGCAACATTCGATGGCGGGCTCATCGCCAGCCCTACACCCGCCTTCGACAGGTTGATAGCCACCACGCCGATCAGCAGCGCGAGCGTCGTCACCACCTCGAAGTACACCAGCGACTTCACCCCGATGCGGCCGACCTGCCGCAAACTGCCATGTCCGGCAATGCCCGTCACCAGCGTGCCCAGTATCAGCGGCGCGACGATCATGCGAATCAGCCGCAGAAAGATATCGCTGAAAACTTTACTTTGTACCGCAATCCGTGGTGCATCGACGCCCAGTTCCACGCCGGCGAGCATGGCGACAAAGATCCACGCCGTCAGCGAACGCCGACCCCACACCGCCAGCAACACAATGCCGATCACCCGCAGTGCCGCCGCGCCGCCCACGCTGTAGACGCCCAGCACTGCGCCCAGCACATACATCCAGCCGCCGACCACACCCGCCGCGTGCACCACTCTCGAACGCTTCGCCATCGGACTCACATCGTACCGCGCCGCGACAGCGTCCCGCGCACAGGTCTTTCGCTGAGTGCCGGCTTGCTACCCTCAAGGTGTGCCCGGCATTCCACTCCGAATGGCGTCCGCTAGGCAGTCACAGACAGAGGCAGACAACTGCTGACAGAGCAATTATCTGAGATCAGCTTCCGTTGTTGTCTGTAGTTATCTGCCGCTACTCTGCGCGCAGCGCGTCCATCGGTTCTACATGCGCCGCTCTACGGGCCGGAATGAGCGCCGCCACCATTCCCACGACGCCCATCAACAGCACCACACCGGCCAACGTCAGCGGGTCCGCCGCGGAGACGCCAAACAACTGGCTGCGCAGCGCGCGTCCCAGCAGGATCGCGCACGGCACCGCTACGACGATGCCGATCACCCCCAGCCGCACCATCTCCCTCAGCACCAGTGCGGTAATCGCCACCCGCGACGAGCCCAGCGCCATGCGAATCCCAATCTCCCGCGTGCGCTGCACCGTCGTGTACGACAGCACGCCATACAGCCCAACACCCGCCAGCAGAGTCGCCAGCATCCCGAAGGCCAACGCCAGCATTTCGATCATCCGCTCATTCGCGATGCTCAGATCTACTTGCTCATCCATCGTCCGCAGGCCGCTTACGCTCAGCGCCGGATCGATGGAGCGCATCGCTGCGCGCACGGTCGAAAACATCTGCTCCGGCGGGGTTGCTGTCCGCAGATAGAGATAGAGCCGGCCGCGAGTGATGTCCGCTTGACCCAGCGGCCTGAAGAGAGTGGGGATGCTCGCATCGCGCAGATTGCTGTGATGTATATCGCGCGCCACACCGATAATGGTCATGTAGTGGAGCTTATCGTCGCCGCCTCCACGCGCAACACGGCCACCGATCGCAGCGGTGGGACTCTTAAAGAAGTGCCGCACGAAAGTCTCGTTCACAATCGCGACCGGCTGGCCTGTTGCGTTGTCGCTCGGGGTAAAGCTACGGCCCAGCAGCATCGGAACCTGCATGGTGTGGAAGTAATCGGGATCGACAACGCTGTTTTCCACGTCGAAGTCTTCGTTGGTCGGCGGTGCGTAGCCGGCAACCGTTACATTTCCATTGTGGATAGAGTCCTCCAATTCAGCGTCGTCGGTTGCGGTGGCGGCGAGCACGCCTGGCAGGCTGCGCATGGCTGCAATCACCCGCTCACTTAACGGGATCACCTGCGGCTGCGGATAACCCGACAGTACAGGATCGATATGAAAGACAATCAGGCGCGTCGGATTGAAACCCGCGTTCACGTGCCGCAGGTTCTGAATGGTCCGCACAAACAGCCCGGCGCCGACCAGCAGCAGTACGCTGAGCCCGACCTGAACTGAAACCACCACACGCCGCAATCCCAGCACTCCGCCACCACCGGTCGCCGCTTTCTGTTTCAGCGCTGTCACCAAATCGGGACGCAGCAACTGGATCGCAGGCGCGAGGCTGAAAAGCAGACTAACTGCGCACGCAACAACAAAGCCAAAGACGAATAGCCGCGGATCGAGCGTGGCCTGGAATGCGGTCGCTCCGTCGGCTCCCGCGATCTGCCGCACCAGCAGGCGCATGGCGGCGGGAGCCAGCAGCAGGCCGGCTGCGCCGCCGAGCAGGCCGATCAGTGCGCCCTCAATCAGCAGTTGTTGCAGAATGCGTCCCGACCGCGCGCCCATCGCGTACCGAACCGCAAACTCCTGCACCCGCGCCGCCGCGCGCACCAGCAGCAGGCTCGCAACGTTCACCGCGGCCAGCAGCAGCACCAGCAGCGCCATCGCCATCACTGCTACCAGAGGCGTCTGGAGCGAGCTTCGGCTGTACGATAATCCTCGCGCGCCCGGCTCGATCACCAATCTGCTGTGCGTCAGGAACTCATCCGCAAACTGCTGTGACTTGTGGCCCAGCGCCTTCAACTCCTCAGCGCGCAACGCATGCCACAGCGGCGCCACGCCTGCCTCCGCCTGCTGTATCGTCTCGCCATCGCGCAGCCGCCCGAGGATATTCATCCAGCGGTCCGTGTGATCGGTCAACCGCTTGCCCTTGCCCGGAATTACCGTGTCCAGCATCGACATGGCCACGAAGAGGTCCGGCGTCTGACCCCAGACCGCGCTCTGGAAGTTTTCTGGCGCAACGCCGATCACCTGAAAGCTGTGCCCATTGAGCGCTATGGTCTTGGCCACCGCATTGGGATCGGCCCCGAGATGCGTGGTCCAGTAGCGATGGCTGACCACGACCACCGGATTCGCCCCCGGCGCCGTGTCGTCGGACTGCGAGAGTAATCTGCCGAGTGCCGGCTTTACACCGAGGGCCGCGAAATAGTTGCCGCTCACAATCTCGGCGTCGCTGATCTCGGAGGCGCGGTCATGCGCGATACCGACTGAAGCAGGCGAGGTGGCGATCAAGCCATCGAATACCTTCGCCCGATCGCGCAATTCGCGGTACATCGGGTAGGAGAACGACTTCTCCTCTCCCGCGCCGTGATCGCTCGAGTGCCCATCCCACGCCTTGCCCGTCGCGCTCAGCACCACCAGTTGCTCCGGCTTCTGCACGGGCAGGGAGCGCAGCAGCGCCTGGTCCAGCAGCGAGTAGACCGCCGTATTCGCCCCAACTCCCAGTGCCAGGGTCAACACCGCCGTCAGCAAGAAACCCGGCGACCGCCGCATCTGCCGCAATGCAAAACGAAGATCCTGGACAAAGTTCCTCACGCAGTCCTCCTGAACGTGGCGCAGAGAATGACGCTATCCGTCATGCAATTCGCACGCCAGCGCGTACCAGGGATCAACCCCATCTATTCACGATTCTTGATTCCTGATCCTCTCCCCTGACTGTCCGCTCCCGGACAGCGCAGTCCGGCAGTGGACAACAGCCTGACAATCCGGCTCGCGCTCGGCTCCTCACGCGAAGCCATCGTGCAACTGCTCCTCGGCCAGGAGTCGCGCTGGATCCTCATCGGTGCCGCCGCAGGTCTTTCGGGCGCAGTCCTCACCGGCTACGCACTGCGCGCGCAGTTCTATCACGCTCGCGCTGCCTCTTTGCCCGTTCTCGCCGCCTCACTCGCCCTGCTCATCCTCCCTGCGCTCATCGCCGTCGCCGTGCCAGCCCGGAGAGCCGCCCACCTCGACCCCGTCCAGACCCTCCGCAACGAATAAGCGCAACCAGTCGCGGCGAGCCGCACCCCCTGCTCCGTCGGCTCACAAATTTTTTTCTCATTCATGTCGAGAACCTCTCGCGGGCTCCGACATACCTATGAACGCGCACCCATCCGGAGCGCGACAATCGAAGGAGAAGAAATGACAACCCTGACCCCCTACCTGTTATTCGAGGGCAAATGCCGGCAGGCAATGGAGTTTTACAAAGACTGCTTTGGCGGAGAGCTGACGCTCACAGAAGTAGCGAACACTCCGGCAAAGGACCACCTGCCAGCTATCCTGCACGACAAACTCGTCAATGCGCGACTTCGCAGCGGCAATCTGGAGATTTCCGCATCGGACTGGTTACGGCCTGACCAAACTCCCATTCGCGGCAACACGGCTTGTCTGTACCTGAGCGGCGGAACACTCCAGGAGCTGAACGCTCTATTCGAAAGGCTTTCGGAGGGAGCAGAGGTAACGGATCCCCTGAAAGAGCAGTTCTTTGGCATCTATGGAGCACTCAACGATAAATTCGGTGTTCGATGGATGTTTCAAACCGACAAGAAAGCTTAGGGAGCGGCAAGAACCGGCATAACCGAACTGCATAGGAGCACGAAAATGAAATACATTCTGCTGATGTCCGGTGCGAAAGCAGGCGTTGACAGATACGATGCCTGGTCGCAAAACGAGAGAGAAACACATATGGCGGCCCTGCGGAGCATCACGAAAGAGCTGACCGAATCCGGAGAGTTTGTGGGCACGCAGGGCCTGGCCGAACCGGGTGAAGCTAAGGTTGTGCGCGGAGAAAGAAATGGCATGCCGGTCACCGACGGCATCTTCCCCGAGTCGAAGGAGTTTCTGCTGGGCTACTGGATCGTGGATGTCGAGAATGCCGAACGCGCTTATGCGATAGCCGGGCGGATTTCGGCGGCGCCGGGGCCCGGCGGCGTGCCTACGAACATGCCCATTGAAGTCCGGCGATTCGCTGGTTAGCCGCAATCCGACTCCGCCCAGAATGAGCCTGCTGAGCATGCACCATGCACTCTGGCAACCTGTGAACGCGCGGAAAATAGCGCCCCATACGATCAAAGGAGATCGAGAAAAATGAAATACATTCTGATGATGCATTGTCCCAGGACTGGCTATGAGCTGATGGGTGCCTGGTCGAAGAAAGCCGTCGCGGACCACATAGCCTTTATGCACGCGCTCAACAAGGACCTCCGCGAGGCCGGCGAGCTGGCGGCCGCAGAAGGTCTGGCCGACCCCAAACAGGCCGTCATCGTGCGTGTCGGCAAGGACGGCGCTCCTGTCACCGATGGCGTCTTCCCCGAATCCAAGGAGTTCCTCGCCGGCTACTGGATCGTCGATGTCGAAAGCGAGAAACGCGCGCATGAAATCGCCGCCCGCGCCTCATCCGCACCCGGCGCCGACGGAAAGCCGTTCATTATCCCGATCGAGGTCCGTCAGGTGATGAGCGCTCCACCCGATGAGTTCGTCGTCTAGTGGAGAGCCAGTTGTGACGCCACAAATGCTGGACACTCAGACCGAGCATCTCCTCCGCGAACTTGCGCCGCAGGTGCTCGGGGTCCTGCTTCATCGTTTTCGCGACTTCTCCGTCGCCGAAGACGCCGTCCAGGACTCGTTGATCGCAGCAGCGAATCAGTGGCCGCACGAAGGCACACCGGACAACCCTCGCGCCTGGCTCATCCACGTTGCCACCCGTCGCATGACCGATCGTGTACGCAGCGAACGCGCCCGTCTCAATCGCGAAACCGCCGCCGCGGCCGAGCGATCCCTCTTCGTCATTCCTTCGTTCGACCTTGACAGCGACGCACAGGACGACACTCTCGTCCTGCTCTTCATGTGCTGTCATCCTGCACTTACTCCGGCATCGGCCATTGCGCTCACATTGCGCGCCGTCGGCGGTCTCACCACGGCGGAGATCGCCAGCGCCTTTCTCGTCCCGGAATCCACCATGGCGCAGCGCATCACGCGTGCGAAGGGCATCATTAAATCTTCCGGCGTTCGCTTTCATTCTCCATCCAGCAAGGAGCGCGCCGAGCGTCTCCGCGCCGTGCTCCACGTTCTCTATCTCATCTTCAACGAGGGCTACACCTCGAGCGCCGGCCCGGAGCTGCAGCGCCTCGATCTATCTGCAGAGGCCATCCGGCTTACTCGCGCCACGCACGCTCTGCTCCCTGAAGACCCCGAAGTCGCCGGGCTGCTCGCGCTCATGCTCCTCACCGATGCTCGCCGCACCGCACGCACCGGCCCTGCAGGCGAGCTCATCCCGCTTAACGAGCAAGACCGCTCACTCTGGGACCAGGCTGCCATCCAGGACGGCATCGCGCTGCTGACTGGCGCCCTGCAAAAAGGTTCTGTCGGCAGTTACACATTGCAGGCTGCCATCGCTGCCGTGCATGATGAGGCCCGGCGCGCCGAAGATACGGACTGGCGGCAGATCCTCGCCCTGTACGACCTGCTCAAACGCATGTCGGACAATCCCATGGTTCTGCTCAACCACGCCGTCGCCGCTGCTATGGTTCACGGACCCGCGGCAGGGCTCGGCCTGCTCAATGCCCTCGACCACGATGCCCGTCTCGCCAGTCATCACCGCCTCGACGCTGTTCGCGCCCACCTGCTCGAGTTAGCAGGAGACCGCATTGCGGCCATCGAGCACTATCGTTCAGCCGCAAAGAAAACCGCCAGCATCCCGGAGCGCAACTACCTGCTCACCCAGGTCGCGCGTCTCGCAGAGCACGGCGACTAGTCCGGCTGCCCCCGATTTACTTCTAAGTTGTTTACGCGTACGCAATCGCCAGCCGGTTGAAGCCGATCTCGCGCGGCGAAAGCTCCACACGCGGGAAACCGGCATTCTTTGCCATACTCGCGATCTCTGCGAATGTATAAGCATCGCCGCTGGGAGTATTCGCCAGCATGATCATGCTGAACGCCGCCGCCGTAGGTGGAGTCACGCGATCGTCGTTAGGAATGAACTCCAGCACCGCAGCGCGGCCGCCGGGCTTGAGTGCCGCCCGAACCTTCTTTAGCAGAGACGTGCAGGTCGGCACATCGAAGTGATGCAGGAAATTCGTAATCAGCACCAGATCATAGTCGCTGCCGAAATCCGTCTCGAACGCGCTGCCCGGAATCAAGTGATACCGGTCGCCAATGCCCATCGCCTGCGCATTCGCCTTCGCCACCTCCAACACATTCTTCCAGTCAGCCGCATGCACCTGCGCGTCAGGATTTTCCTTCGCTACACTGATGCCGTACATGCCGTGGCCCGCCGCAATATCCAGCACCTTGTGCGCTTCGCCGAGCTTGCGCAGCTCCGCCGCAACCAACTGCGCGGGCATGCGCATCAGCGGCATCATGGCGCGCGCAAACGTCACCCATTCGGGGTTCTCGGCCACCGTGGATCCTTCGCCCAACGCAGTGCCTCCCCGGCGCACCGCCTCCGTCAATCGCGTGAAAGCTTCGCGCGAGCGTGGACTCAGCATGAACTCCATCGCTCCGCCCAGATACGCCGGCGACTGCCGGTTCAGAAAGACCGCTGTATCTGGCGCCAATCCATATCCCGCCGCATCCTTCGTCAGGAATCCGTGAATGGTTAGAAAATCGCATAGTGTGCGCACACCGCGCTCTGCGGCTCCGCAGCGTTTCGCAATCGCAGCGACGCTCCCATTCCCTTCCGCTATGGCCGTGAAGACTTCCAGATCCACCGCGGTCTTCAAAGCCTCGGTCTGCTGGTGCGCATTCATCGCGTTAAAAAAGCGTTCCGGCGTAGGTTGCTGCGGCGGCATGGCAGTAGTCATCGATATCTCTCCAATGTGAGGGGCACGCGCAGCTTAAATCAAATGGGTGATCCCTGAATATCAGCATTTTTGATATCAACATTTTCTTGCCGAGCTACTGATTCGCCCTATTGACATTCGATAGGACGCGGTCGCACCATTCCTACAGAACGTCGATAGGAACTCCATGAGCTCCAGACAAACCAATCTCCTGCAGGGAACGCTCGATCTCCTCATCCTCAAATCGCTCACGACGGGCGAGCTGCATGGCCTGGGCGTTTCGCGCCGCGTCGACCAGATCACGCGCGGCACGTTTCAGGTCAAGCCTGGCTCGCTCTTTCCCGCACTGCACCGCCTGGAAGAGGCCGGCTGGCTCACCGGGTTCTGGGGCGAATCGGAAAACAACCGCCGCGCTCGCTTTTATCGCCTTACGAAAGCCGGCGAGCGCCAGCTCGGACAGGAAACCGAGGAATGGCAGAAGATAGCCACCGCCATGACCAACGCACTCAAAGCAACGTAGGAGGCCCGCGATGCACCTCTGGTCTCGCCTCAAAAGTCTCGCGCGCAACCTCTTCCGCAAGCCCGCTGTCGAAGGCGAGCTCGACGAAGAGCTTCGCTCTTACGCCGACACGCTCATGGAAGAAAAAATCGCCGCCGGCGCATCCGCCTCCGAAGCCCGCCGCAGCACGCTCGCCGACATCGGTGGTATGGAGCAGGTCAAACAATCCGTCCGCGACCGCCGCACCGGCATCGGTCTCGAGCTGCTCTGGCAGGACATCCGCTATGCCCTCCGCCAGCTCGCCCGCAATCGCGCCTTCACCCTCACCGCTGTGATCACACTGGCGCTCGGCATCGGCGCGACAACCGCGATCTTCTCCGCGGTCTACGCATTGCTGCTGCGCCCCCTTCCCTATCCCAGCGCCACCCGCCTGGCGTACATCACAGCGAAAAGCCCGACCTTCAATACCAACGCACTCATGTCTCAGGATTTCGTCGCGGCGCAGTCCAGCACAAAGTCCTTTGAGCAATTCGCTGGATATGAAACCTGGCTGCAAAATCTGACTGGCGCCGGGGATGCGCTGCGCGTCAACCGTGTGGCTGTGACCGCGAATTTCTTCCCCATGCTTGGGGTCCAGCCGCAGCTCGGCCGTCTGTTCACGCAGGAGGACGACCGCCCCGGCGGCGCGACACTCATTGTTCTTAGCGCTCATCTATGGCGCACGCGCTTCCATGCCGACCCCACAATCATCGGGAAATCAGTCGCGCTCGACGGCAAACAGCAGACCATCATCGGCGTCATGCCGCGAAGCTTCAGTTTTCCCGATCTCACGCTCGAACCGGACCTCTATACCGCCGCCGGCCTCTCCCGTGAGACCGGGCTCGGCGTCGAAAGAGTCTCCTACGGGATAAGCACCATCGCGCGTCTTCGCCCGGCCGTGAGAATCGAGCAGGCACAGGCGGAGATGGAAGCCTTCTTTCTCGCGCGTGCCCGCAGCGCTCCCCCAGTGTTTGCGACCGTCCTCGCCGGCCGTCAGGCATTGGTCGAACCACTGCTCCAGCACATCGCCGGCGATAACCGAAAGCCCCTCTTTATCCTTCTCGCCTGTGTCGCTGCTGTGCTCTTCATCGCCTGCGCTAATGTCGCCAACCTGCAGCTTGCCCGTGCTGTCTCACGCCGGCACGAAACCGCGCTCCGCGGCGCTCTCGGCGCCTCCCGCCTCCGCCTCATCCGCCAGTTTCTCGTAGAGAGCTTCGTCCTCTCCTCGCTCGCTGCAACCCTGGGCTTGGCCATCGCCGTTGTCATCACCGTGCTCGTCCGCCGCACGGGTGCGCTGGATACGTCACAACCAACGTCACGAATCGCACAACTCCTGCAATTGCCATTCGGCAAGCTCAGCGCCACCATTTACATCGATGGCTGGGTGCTCGTCTTTACCATCGCCCTGGCGCTTCTGACCACATTGCTCTTCGGCTTGGCGCCGGCCATCAGTGGCAGCCGGCTCGATCTACGTACCGCCCTGCAGTCTGCCGCCATGCGCGTGACGCAAGCGCGCGAACAGCGATTTCTTCGTCACAGCCTCCTCGTCGTCGAAGTCGCCCTCGCTGTCGTCCTTCTCGCCTCTGCCGGTCTGCTCGTCCGCAGCTTTGTCAACGTCATGCGCTATGACTCCGGCTTCGATCCATCAGACACGCTCACCGCCACCACGCTGCTCTACAGCCCTCATTACACCCCGCCGGGAGAGCCCACCCGCACCTTCATAGATCAGCTCCTCGTTCGCATAGCGGCTCTCCCTGGTGTCAAGGCAGCGGCCATCGCCAGCGCGCTTCCGCTGCAGCCACCCGGATCATCTACCTCAATCAGTTTCGGCGCCCCTGGCTATGTTCCTCCAGCCGCCATGCAGCCTGGCGCAACGATCATCAGCATCACGCCGGACTACTTCCGCACCGTCGGCACCCCCATTCTGCGCGGCCGTGCTTTCACCACAAAGGACACCGCAACCGCACCCTCTGTCGCGATAGTCAATCAGGCCTTCTCCCGCCACTTCTTCGGCGGAGACGCATTGGGCAAGCGGTTCAATCGTTTCGCCCGTTCCAACGGGACCACGCCCGTATTCACCGCCGTCAGCATCGTCGGCATCGCTGAAGACATTCGACACAACGGTCTCGAGCTGCCAATCGAGCCCGAATTCTACGTCCCCGAAGCACAAATACCCTCAGGCGACGTCAACATCGCCATCCGCAGCACCGCCGATCCCGTCCTGCTCGCCAACGCCATGCGCAAAGCCGTCCTCGCCGTCGACCCGCAGCAACCCCTCTTCGACATCCAGACCATGGACCAGCGTGTCGCAAGTCAGGTAGCGCAGCGCCGCCTCATCATGCTGCTCATCGCCTGTTTCGCCCTGCTCGCCGTCATCCTCTCCGCCGTCGGCGTCTATGGCGTCTTCGCCTACTCGGTCACGCAGCGCACGCAGGAGATGGGCATCCGCCTCGCGCTCGGCGCATCGCGCAGGCGGCTCCTCGGCCTCATCGTCGCGCAGGCCGCGCGCCTCATCGCCATCGGCGGCGTGCTCGGCCTCGCCGGAGCCTTCCTCCTCAGCCGTCTTCTCACCAGCATGCTGGTGGGCGTCAAACCACACGATGCAGTGTCCTTCTCGCTCGCCTGGATCGTCATGACTGCTGTCGCGATCGTCGCCAGCACCATCCCGGCCGCGCAAGCCGCCAATACCGATCTCGTCTCCGTGCTGCACTCGGAGTAAGTGACGCGGACTCCTGCTGGCATGGGCATAAGAAGAACGTGGGGATGCTGGCCTTTCGCGACAACTACTGACCTTTGTCCGGTTTAAGAGGGGCTTAGGCTCTTCAAAGGTTCGGAGCCACTGTGGTTGCCAGATACTCGAGACAATCCGATGGGATGAGCTGATAGTGAACCTTGTGGCGGCAGCTCACTAGCTTCATAGCAAGCGAGTCACAAAAAACCACATCGGCTCCTTCTAATTTCAGCTTGTTATTCATCGGCAGCAGATATTCCTGAAAAACATGCTTTCGTCCGATAGCCGGGGCAAACAAGCCTCGCGCCGTCTTCAGGAGGCTTTCACTCACCGACGCGACAGCGACGATCGAAGGCATGGTTAGCTTGCAGATGATCGCCAAATGCTCGTCTGCGGAAGAATATGTGATGGAGATAGCAGGGCGCTGCGACGGAAGGAGCGGTTTCAGATATTCAATAATGTGGTTCGGAGCGAACACCTGTGCGCCGATCGCCAGTGCCGACTCTTTGGCGAACTGCTCCGGTGAACAGCCTTCCACCGGCCAGCCCAGGTTCTCCTGAACTTCGCGCCGGATAATTTCGCGCAGTCCCTGCTCCTCTTCCACCACCAGAATGTGGTCCGGGGGCTGAGCGAGAAGGCGTTCGCGCACACGCGCCCTCAGCGCCTGGAGCGAGTAACCCATATCCTTGGCGCGCTTGATGCTCTCGTTGATCAGTTCGTCGAGATTGGAAGGCACTTGCCGCCTCGCGCCTGAACCCGCTCCCACGGTGAGGCGGCTGCCGCGACGGCCGGTGAGCCATTCGCGCTGAACAAGATCCTGATAGGCCTCGCTCACCGTGTTGTGGTGTACCTTCACGCGACGCGCCAGAGCACGTACGCTCGGCATCTCTTCACCCGACTTGAGCTGTCCGGTTGTAATCAGGAACACAATCTGCTCGGCGAGTTGCTGCCGCAGTGGAACATCGCTGTTCTTACTGAGCGAAATCACCATCGGAGTGACGCGATTGTATCTCCTCGGGTGTGGCGTCGCGCTTGGTGTGACAGCTGACGAAACTGTCACCCGGTTCATGGAGCGTTTGGATTCTCGACGCCTAAGCTCGGATAGTTGCAGATTCGCAATCGGAGGAATGGAAGATGATTCCCATCGCACTCATCCTGGCGGCCACGGCTATCTTTTTCTTCGCGGAGCGTGTGCTCCCTGGACGCGAGTTGCCCGAAGCACCCGGCTGGTACGCGCGCGCTGCTTTCCTGAATCTTTCACAGGTCGGCATCGTGCTGCTGGCGGGCGTTGCCTGGAATCAATGGCTGCAGCATTGGTCGGTCTTCCATATCTCGCGATCCATGCCGGCGCTCTTGCAGGGCTTGCTCGGATGGTTCATCGGAACCTTTGTCTTTTATTGGTGGCATCGCGCGCGCCACGATTCCAATTTCCTTTGGCGCGTCTGTCATCAGATTCATCACAGCCCCGCTCGCATCGAATTGCTGACCGCGTTCTATAAGCATCCACTCGAGATTGCCTGCGATTCCATTATCGCGAGTACTCTCATGTTCTCGTTTTTGGGAGCATCTCCCGAGGCAGGCGCCTGGTTCAACGTCTTTGCCGTCTTCGGCGAGTACTTCTACCACAGCAACCTGCGCACTCCGCGTTGGATGGGGTACTTCCTGCAGCGCCCGGAGCATCACTCCATCCATCACCAGCTGGATGTGCACCAATTCAATTACGGAGACATCACGTGGTGGGATCGCTTCTTCGGAACCTTTCGAGAGGCTGACGACTTCGCTCCACAATGCGGCTTCCCGGATGGGCATGAGAAGAACCTCGGACGGATGCTGGCCTTTCGCGACAATTACTGAACCTCCGGCAATGTTTCCCAAACCGGGAGCCTGGATCGTCGCCATGCAAAAACCTGCCAAATCAACCCACCCGAATTGCTATCCTTAAATCAGGTCGAGAAATTGAAGAGAAAGCCACGGAATGGTGCGTGGCTTTCGTGCTTGTAAGTCATTTGTTTAGAGGAATTTATCCATAACCCTTTTGGAAAGACGAATTTACCCCTCGGGAGACGGGCTAACCCGCGGTATATCTTCGAGTTACAGTCCAGCCTCCCGGGACGGGAGGGGGGAGGGGTAGCGGCTCCAAGACATGCTCACCCAGACATTAAAATGTCCTGACCCATGCCTGAATCAGCTCTCGACCTCGCCTTCCAGGAAACCGAGCGCGCCGCCGCCTTCGTTCGTGAGCGCATCGCCTACCGGCCGGAGTTGGCACCCCGAATAGCGATTGTCCTCGGCACCGGTCTCGGTGGCTTCGCCGACCGGCTCACCGACCCGATCGCGATCCCCTATACCGAGATCCCGCACTTCCCCCGCCCAACCGTCGACGGCCACGCCGGCCGCCTGGTCGTCGGCAGCTTCGCCGGCACTCCGCTCGCGGTGATGCAGGGACGCGTCCACGCCTACGAGGGCTTCACCCCCGCCCAGGTCATCTTCCCTGTCCGGGTCCTCGCTCGCCTCGGCATCAAGACCCTGATCGTGACCAACGCCGCCGGCGGCATCCGCGCCGATCTCGCCTCCGGTCAACTCGTCCTGATCTCCGATCACATCAATTTCACAGGAACTCACCCGCTCACCGGCCCCAATGACCGCCGCCTCGGGGAGCGCTTCTTCGACCTCTCGGACGCCTATTCGCGCCTCCTGCGCCAGCTCGCTCATCGCGCCGCGGCAGCCGAAGGCCTCACGCTGCCGGAAGGCATCTATCTCGGGCTCGGTGGTCCCAGCTTCGAGACACCCGCCGAGATTCGGGCCTTCCGCATCCTCGGCGCCGACCTTGTGGGCATGTCTACCGTCCACGAAGTCATCGCCGCCCGCCACCTCGGCATGGAAGTGCTCGGCTTCTCATCCGTCACCAACATGGCCGCCGGCGTGCTCGACGAACCGATTAACCACGCCGAAGTCATGGAGATCGGCGCACGCGTCCAGCAGACACTCACCCGCGTCCTCGCCGCACTGGTGCCGCGGCTCACAGAACTCTAGTACTGATACTAGGTCGCGCCTGCCGCCGTCGAGCGGTGACTCGCGAAGCCGCAGAAAACGTGCCTAAGCCGGCGAAACAACGCAAAATTCATGAAAGCATCGCGCCGGTCATGCGCCGCAGGTTGATATCCTGACAGCTATGGCTACCAAGAAAGAACTGCTCCAACAGCCCATTCAGCACATCGACATCAAGCAGCATAATGTGGTGCCCCTGGTGGATGCCATGCAGCACATGGCGTACAGCTCGCGCGACCTTGCCCGCGCCGCCTCCATCTACGAGCGCATGCTGCGCGACCAGGATTGCGGTGTCATTCTCTGCCTTGCCGGATCGCTGATCAGCGCCGGCCTCAAGCAGATCTTTGTCGACCTCATCCGCAACAACATGGTGGATGCTGTCGTCTCTACCGGCGCGAATATCGTGGACCAGGACTTCTTCGAGGCTCTCGGTTTCCGCCACTGGATCGCCGATGACCTGATGAAGGCCGGCACAGAAGACGCCACTCTCCGCGAGCTCATGATTGATCGCATCTATGACACGCTGATCGACGAGGAAGAGCTGCGCGAGTGCGATGAGACCACACACAAAATCGCGGACTCGCTCACTCCGCGACCCTACAGTTCGCGCGAGTTCATCCGTGAAATGGGCGCCTATCTTACGAAGAACAGCAAGACACCGCAGCAGGGCGGCGTGGACAGCATCGTGCTCTCGGCATATGAGAAGGACGTGCCGATCTTCTGTCCGGCCTTCAGTGACTGCTCGGCCGGCTTCGGCCTGGTGGCCCATCAGCACGCCCGCGGCGACAAACCGAAGGTCTCGCTCGACTCCGCCAAGGACTTCTACGAGCTCACCCAATTGAAGATCGCCAACCCTACCACCGGGCTGTTAATGATCGGCGGCGGCGTGCCGAAGAATTTTGCGCAGGACATCGTGGTCGCCGCGGACATCCTCGGCACGGAAGCGCCGATGCACAAGTACGCCGTCCAGATCACGGTGGCCGACGTACGCGATGGAGCGCTCTCCTCGAGCACGCTCAAAGAAGCCAGCTCCTGGGGCAAGGTGGACACCACCTTCGAGCAGATGGTCTACAGCGAAGCAACCATCGCACTGCCGCTGGTTACCGGATACGCGTATCACAAGCAGGCGCACGCCGCTCGCCGGGAGCGTCGGTGGGCTCGCCTGCTGGAACCTGTGACCGCCTGATTTTCCCCTGCTGAGCCCGATTCCCAAAACGGTCCGCCTCCAAAGCGGACCGTTTACATTTTTGGCTCCCGGCAGGAGAGCACGCACACAAACGATTACCCGGGTCTTGTATAAGGTATGCACCACTACTAGTGCAGTAACCCATATTTTTTGATTACTTAGGACAATTCTTTTGACTATCGGTAAGAGTTACCTACTATACTCACCAAGCGTTATCACCGAAATAGCGTCCCGGAGTGTCGTTGTATCGGGTTGAACCGCAGGGATGACCTCGGCACCTGCCGATCAGGCTGACTCGGTGGCAGGGGCAATGTTGTCATGGGCCCGCAAACAAAAATGCTGTACGCAGTAGATGTAAGTTGTTGGAATTTGGGGTCATGCGTGCCCTCCTGCGATACAAAATTCGTTTCGAGAGACGCTCTCCCATTTTTTTGCCGAACAAGGTTTGACCTTTGCACGCTTCGATGAGTCAGCACGAACGTCTCTTCACGCATTGGCTGAGCGGCCGGCCGGTGTGGCTCGCCATGTTTGCATTGACCTTGCTGTCAACCGCCTACACGATTGTCGTCCTGATGTATTCAGGAACTGGTCTGGTGTGGAGTCCGGCAAACCCCGTCGTGGTATTTGTGGCTTGGGGCGTGATACAGACCGGTTTCGCAGCGGCCTGCCTGCTGAAGCTGCGCCACGAACGCCAGTTGCGCTCCGACGTGCGGGAGGAGAAAAACGATGCCGACAGCGCAGAGAAGAGCGTTGAGACCTCTCCCGAGGTCCGCTATCAGGACTACTTCGAAAACCTTACCGAGATGATCGCAATGCTCTCAGCCGAGGGCAAATATCTCTACGTCAACTCGGCGTGGCAGCGATATTTCGGGCGCGATGCAGCATCAGCCCGGGCGCTGGAGGGCTTCGCCTCCGCCTTTCCCTTTGCGGTCCAGTCGCAAGCCTTAGCCATCTTTGAGCGCGCTCTGGCCGGGGAGCATATCGAGCAGGTGCATCTGCGCATGGAGGATTCCGCCGGGCGCACTCGGGAGATGGAAGCCAGCCTCTTCGGTCTGCGCGAAGCGGGACGGCCCCGCGCAGTGCGTTGCATCCTCCGCGATGTAACGCTTCGCAATCAACGCGAGCGCCGCCTGGCTATGCAGCTTGGCGTGGGCCAGGTGGTGCAGGAAGCATCGACAGAGGATTCGCTGCCCCGCATCCTCTCCGCCCTGGGCAGCCATCTCGGCTTCGATCTCGTCGAGCTTTGGCGTGCCGATACCGGCCATCAGGTATTGCGATACGGGAGCATGTGGATGGTCGCGGACTGCGTCTTCCCCAACATCCTGGCAAAGAGCTCGATCACGGAGTTTGCACCGGGAGAAGGGCTGCCTGGCCAGGTCTGGGTGCAGGGCGCATCCATCTGGGTCGAGGACATTCACAACGACGTCCGCTTCAATATGCGCGACGGAGCGAAAGCGGACGGCCTGCTCACCTGCTGGGGCGTGCCGGTTCGTGTCGGCAACCAGGTAATCGCTGTTATTGAATTCTTCAGCCGCAAACGGATGGCAGCCGAAGTCGAGATCATGGCGACAGTCGAGACCGTCTGCGCCTCCATCGGTCAGTTTCTCGGCCGCTCAGTTCAGGAAAAGCGCGTCACCGAGCTCAATCGTCAGAAGGAATCCATCCTGAATACCGTCGCGGATGGCATTCTGGGCACCGATCAGCATGGCCGAGTCACCTTCGCCAATCCAGCTGCAGCCCGCATGCTCGGCACAGTGCCCAATGCGCTCACCGGCAGATTTGTGCATGCCATTGTCCATGAAGATGTGTATGGCAGCCCCACAGCATGCGCCTCGCATTGCTATATCCGTCGCGGTCTCTTTGCGAAGGATGGCGCACACGGGCAGGACATCTTCTATCGGCCTGACGGCAGCTCGTTCCCGGTCGAGTTCACATTGACGCCAATGCAGGTGCACGGCAGCGTGACCGGCAGTGTGCTGAACTTTCGCGATGTCAGTCAGCGGCAGGCTCTGGATCGGATGAAGGACGAGTTCGTCTCCACTGTGAGTCACGAACTACGCACACCGCTGACCTCGATCCGGGGATCGCTTGGACTGCTCTCCACCGGGCTGTTGGGCGAGGTGAGCGACAAGGCCGCCAACCTGCTGCGCATCGCCGTCAACAATTCTGACCGCCTGGTACGCCTGATCAACGATATCCTCGACCTCGAACGCATGGAGTCCGGCCGTGCGCCGCTCAGCTTCCGCACCTGTTCTCTCTCGGAGTTGGCACAGCAGGCCATTGAAGCGGTCACACCGGTCGCGGACAGCGCCGCCGTCAAACTGGTCCTTCGCGCCTCCGCGGTCGAGTTCATCGCCGATCCAGACCGTTTGCAACAGGTCATGACGAACCTGCTCAGCAACGCGATCAAGTTCTCTCCGCCCGACTCGACAGTCACGGTGGCGATCGAGCAATCGGAAGAGGGCGTTTCGTTAAGTGTCAGCGACGAAGGACGCGGCATTCCCGAGGACAAGCTGGAAACGATCTTCGATCGCTTCCAGCAGGTGGACGCCTCAGATTCGCGACAGAAAGGCGGCACTGGCCTGGGACTCGCGATTTGCCGGACCATCGTGGAGCAGCACGGAGGCCGCATCTGGGCAGAACAGAATCCCGTGCGCGGCGCGATGTTCCGCATGTTCCTGCCTGCGGACCGTCAACAGCAGACGCTTCCGGAAGCAGCCCCCGCGCCCGAACGGGAAACAGTGCTCGTCAGCACCAGCGATGGCGAGACGCGTACCAGCCTCGCTGCCAGCCTCCGCTTTCATGGTTACAGCGTGATCGAGGCATCGAGCGGACGCGAAACGCTCGCACACGCGCAACGGCAGTCACCCCGGGCGGTGCTGCTCGATCTCACGTTGCCGGACATGTCGGGCTGGGAAGCGCTGCGAGTGCTCAAAGAGGAGCCCGCCACGTCGGATGTCCCAGTGATAATTTTGAGTGCGCACGCCATCAGCAAATCCTCCACGCTCGGCCTC
Source organism: Acidobacteriaceae bacterium (assembly GCA_036378335.1). Classification (GTDB taxonomy): domain Bacteria; phylum Acidobacteriota; class Terriglobia; order Terriglobales; family Acidobacteriaceae; genus KBS-83. Next base: position 19,223 of record DASUWP010000031.1, read on the forward strand.
GGCGCGGACGGGTGGCTGCAGGTTCCCGCGCAGGAGTCGGATCTGCTGGAGGAGCTCTCGTCGGTATTGAACCGGCAGAAAACCTGGGCTGAGATCCTCCTGGTAGAGGATGACCTCGATCTTGGGCGTGTCATCAGCGCCACCTTTGAGCGCGCCGGGGTGCACGTGCTACATGCCAGCACCCGTCAGGCGGCACTGGAGATGTGTGCTTCTTTTACCCCCAGCCTGATGATCCTGGACGTAGGCCTACCGGATGGCGACGGTCTGAGCCTGGTGGAACGCCTGCGGCATCATCCGGAATTGCACTCTCTCCCACTCCTTGTGTACTCGGCACGCAATTTGAGCGATGCCGAACGTGCACAGCTTCAACTCGGTCCAACGAACTTCCTTACCAAGGCCGGAGTCCAGGCCCAGGAGGTGGAGTCATTAGTACTTGCGATGTTGCGTGCGCCTTCGCAGAATGTGCAATCATCCGGGTTCGCAGCCCCTGGAGTGCAACCGTTTATGGTCTCAAACTCTTATGACACGTCGCATACTCATCATCGATGACGAAGAAGATATCCGTCAGGTTGCTGGACTAAGCCTGGAGACGGTGGCGGGCTGGGAAGTCGTGCTGGCAAATTCCGGGTCGCAAGGGATGGAACGGGCCGAAACAGAGCATCCCGACGCTATCCTGTTAGATGTGATGATGCCCACCATGGACGGTCCAACGACCTTCCTGCAGTTGCAGAAAAATCCGAACACTGCAAAAATTCCAGTGATTTTGCTTACTGCCAAGGTACAGGGCTCCGATCAGCGCCGCTTTGCGGAACTCGGTGTCGCAGGGGTTCTCTTTAAGCCCTTCGATCCACTTACGCTTTCGACGCAGGTCTCACAAACTCTGGGGTGGACCCAGATACACTAGGAGACTTTTCA
>DASUWP010000032.1:0-12857 GCA_036378335.1 Acidobacteriaceae bacterium
TCTCGGCAATCTCGAGTCAAATCCCAACCTCACTGTCGAGCAGAACGCCGCGCTGATTGAGCCGGGTCTTGAGTTCGGCAACGATGCCTTCAGGAAAGAGCTCTACGCCGAGATCAAGTCCGTCATCGACAAGATCGGCAAGTCCCACGGTGGAGGCAAGTGGAAGCAAAAGGTGATGATCAACGACCGCATCGCCGACTCCATCTTCCAGCAGATCATCATCCGCCCGGAGGACTACAGCATCCTCGCCACCTCGAACCTGAATGGCGATTACATCTCCGATGCGGCCGCGGCGCAGGTCGGCGGACTCGGCATCGCGCCGGGTGCAAACGTCGGCGATGGTTATGCGGTCTTTGAGGCCACGCACGGCACAGCGCCCAAATACGCGGACAAGGACGTCATCAACCCCGGTTCCGTCATGCTATCCGGCGTTATGCTGCTCGATTTTCTCGGCTGGAGTGAGGCCGCGCGGCTGGTCGAATCGTCCATGGAGAAGACCATCCAACAGAAATACGTCACCTACGATTTTGAGCGCCAGATGCAAGGCGCCACAAAGGTGAAGACCAGCGAGTTCGCCACGCGAATGATCGAAAACATGAAGTAAGCGCCCACGGTTGAACCGAAGGGCGAATATAGACAGGAGAGACATGCGTAAGAAAGTAACCATCGTTGGAGCAGGAAATGTCGGCGCGACCGCCGCGCATTGGATCGCCGCCAAGGAGCTGGCGGATGTGGTGCTGATCGATGTGGCGGAAGGCATCCCGCAGGGCAAGGCGCTCGACCTGCTCGAAGCCATGCCTATCGAGAAGCGCGATGTGCATGTCATCGGCGCAAATGACTACGCTGAGGCCGCCAACTCCGACATTGTCGTCATCACCGCGGGCATTCCGCGCAAGCCGGGCATGAGCCGTGACGACCTGCTGCAGACCAACTACAAGATCATGTCCGACGTGGTGAACAAGGTCACTGCGGTCGCGCCAAATTCGATCCTCATCATCGTCTCCAACCCGCTCGACGCCATGGCACAGGCTGCATTCAAGCAGTCGAAGTTCAATCGCGAGCGCGTCATCGGAATGGCCGGTGTGCTCGACTCCGCGCGCTATCGCACCTTCATCGCGGAGGAGCTGAAGGTCTCGGTTGAAAACGTAACCGCCTTTGTGCTCGGCGGCCACGGCGACACCATGGTGCCCCTGCCGCGGTATTCCAGCGTAGCCGGTATCCCCATCTCCGAGCTCATGGACGCAGCCACCATCGAGCGCATCGTGCAGCGCACCCGCGACGGGGGCGCCGAGATCGTGAAGCATCTGAAGACCGGCTCTGCGTTCTACGCGCCATCGGCAGCCGCAGTCGAGATGGTCGAAGCCATCCTCAAGGACAAGAAGAAAATCCTGCCCTGCGCAGCGTATCTGCAGGGCGAGTACGGCATCACTGGCTACTACATCGGTGTGCCATGCAAGCTGGGCGAGCGCGGCCTGGAGCAGATCATCGAGATCAAGCTCACGCCCGAAGAGGACAAGGCCCTCAAGAAGAGCGCTGATTCCGTGAAGGAGCTCTGTGCCGTGATCGGCGTGTAGCGATTCTTTGGGTTGACGAAAAAGCGAGGCTACGGCCTCGCTTTTCTCGTGCTCTCCAACTGCCCGTCCCGCGTTTTCCGCGGAGGAATGTAATGGAATCGAATCAGAAAAATCCTGTCGCCCTTGCCATGCTTTGCAACTTTGAGCAGATCGACCACGCCGAGAAAGCCTGATTCCCGCGCCAGCTCCGGAGTGATGTCGGGAAGACCGATCGGTGTAATGGAGTCGATTTCGATCTCGCCTTCGTCCATGCGATAGCGATTGCCTTCGATTACATGAGGTCTGGTCCAGATCCGCACGCTGCATCGGATGCGACCCTCACGGACTCCATCGCGTAGCCGTTTGGTAAAGATCATCTGGCACTCGCTATCGCTGGCAATTCATGTCTCGTCTCAGTTGATTTGGATCTCCGTACGACGATATCTCAATCTTTAGATCGTCTGGAGAAGCCATGCGCGAGGGTTGAATGCGAGACACATAGATCCCACCTGGCTCAGCCTTGACCACCAGGCCCGCAATCTCCTGAGCCGTCACGTTGTGCAACACCGGCGGAAGAGAAATCTTGGGCGCATCGACTGAGTGCGCATTAAGGGAGTGCGCATTCACAGAGTGAGAGACCGGCCCGCCATCGCCGGCAGAAGCGGGTTTGCTGAGGGCGGACCAGAGCGCCTCGCTCAAGTGCACGCTGATCACTTGCACGGTCGATTTCCTGCCATTGCGGTAGACGCGAAAGCGATGTTCCAGAACCTCGCGCTGGTGCGGCGTGACATCCGGTGCAGCTAGCACAAACACGTCCTCCTCCTGGTTAAGCGTGTAGTGGAGTTGCTGCGCTATCGCATCTAGAGCTTTCCGTGGATCCTCGCCAAGAAATACGATTGTGGTTTTTGTTCTGCAAAGAGCACCTGGATCTTTGCCAGGAATAATGCCGATCGGCACTCTCGTTTGCAGTCCAATCTCGCCCAGAACCTCAAGTGGCGTTGCCCGCGAGGACAAGTTGACCACCGCTGGAGCAGGCGGTGGAGCCGAGGGACCGGCCGCCTGCTGCGCTACAGTGCGCGCGGCCGCAGATGCAAACAGGCAAAGCATCGCTAGCAGGAAACGTGGTCCCATCGCCGCCTTAGGCTCCCCAATGAGGGAACGCTCTTACATTAAAGCCAGAAGAGGCGAAGCCGCAGCCTCGCCCCTCCTCATTCCAGCGGACCTGCTTAAGCAACCCGCTCGATCGTCACAGACTCCAGCACCACCGGCGTCTTCGGCTTGTCCTGCGCACCGCGCGGCAAGCGGCTGATCTTCTCCGCGATATCCTGTCCCTCCACCACCTCGCCAAAGATGGTGTGCTTGCCGGTCAGCCACTCAGTATTCGCGGTGGTGATGAAGAACTGCGAGCCGTTCGTGTTCGGCCCGGCGTTGGCCATCGCCAGCTTGCCCGGCTTGTCGAAGCGATGTGGTGAGCCCTTCGTCTCATCCTCGAACTTGTATCCGGGACCGCCCATGCCATTGCCCGCCGGATCGCCGCCCTGAATCATGAAGTCCGGAATCACGCGATGGAAGACTGTTCCGTCAAAGAGTTTGTTGCTGGACTTCGCGTGCGTCGTCGGATGCGTCCACTCACGCTTGCCCTCGGCAAGCTCAATAAAATTCGCCACCGTCTTCGGCGCTTCCTTCTCAAAGAGCCGGCACACGATGGTGCCCTCGCTCGTCTTCAAAGTGGCATAGGTGCCTGCGGTACGTGCCATTCGCTCTCCTTTGTGTTGGTTGGCAGGGCAGCCGGGCGAACGCGCCGGCCGCGAAGATAATTTCAGAAATTAGTTCGGCTTCGGCGTCAGGGCGGGCGGTGCCGGCGCGGTTGCAGGACCTGCCGCGGGTGCAGTAGCGGGTGCAGGCGACGGCGGCACCGGCTGGCCCACCGGCACGATGGTGACTTTGTTCAGCGTTACCGGCGTCAGCGGCTTGTCCCGTCCATCGCGCTCCACGCGCGTGATCGTCTTCACCACCAGCACCGAGGAAGGATCGCACTGGCCGAAGATGGTGTAGTGGCCATTCAGCGACGGCTGGATCTCCTCGGTGACGAAGAATTGCGAGCCGTCCGTGTTCGGACCGGAGTTGGCCATCGCCAGCCGTCCCGGCACATCGAACATCAGCGACGGATCGATCTCGTCCTGAATGTAGTAACCCGGGTCGCCCATCCCCGTGCCCATCGGGTCGCCGCCCTGCGCCATGAAGCCGGGAATAACGCGATGGAAGATCGTGCCGTTATAGAGCGGCCTTCCATGCTCCTTCTCGCGTGTCGCAGGATTGGTCCAGTCCTTGGTGCCTTCAGCCAGCCCGATAAAATTCGCCACCGTCTGCGGCGCCTGCTTGTCAAACAGCCGGCAGGTGATACGCCCCATGCTGGTGTCCAACACTGCGGTGGGCCCGGTTGGCTCGACCGCCGGCTGCGTCTGGGCGCCTGGCGACTCGGGCAGCTCCTGCGCCGGACTCGATGGTGGCGCACTGGGCGCCTGCTGCGCGGCCGGTGGCGCGGGTGCCTGCTGGGCGGAAGCGAATCCTGTAGCGAACAGAAGAGCGACGGCGAATCGGAAGACAGAGGGCATGCGTAGATCCAACCCGTCAGACTATCGTATGCGCTTCCAACCACGCCAGCCGAACCCGGGATGGACGGCAGGCAAGGGTGGACGGTGGGCAAGCTTCCCCAGCCGCGCTATCCCGATTTGCTGCATCTCACCCGCAGGAGGCTTTCATGGGATACATCAAGCGCACAGTTATGTTCTATGTGTCACGCTGGCTGATGAAGCGGCGCTGGGGCCGTCGTCTGCTCTTTGTCTGGGCCATGCGCGCGATGCGAATGCGGGTGCGCGAATTTCTGCGCGACCTGGCCGCCCTCTATCCTGCGCTGAAACCAGCCGCCGCCTGGGTCTAGCTGGTGGTGCTCACGGAAGCCTTGGGCAGCGTTGCAGCGGAGCGATGTCAGCAATAGCTGCCCAGAGCGGTGTGAGCAATAGCTGCCCAGAGCGGTTTGGGCAATTCAGATTCGGCCCGCCGCTCGCAATGCGGCGATCTCCTCGTCCGTAAACACACGCGAGCGGATCAGAAAACGTACCCCCTCCGGGCCTTCGAGTGAGAACATGCCGCCGCGTCCCGGCACCACGTCCAGAATGATTTGCGTGTGCTTCCAGTACTCGAACTGGCTGCGGCTCATGTAGAACGGTGTCTCGCCGAGCGTTGCCAGCAGCACGTCGTTGTCGCCGACGAGAAATTCTCCGCGCGGATAGCACATCGGTGAGCTGCCGTCGCAGCAGCCGCCGGACTGGTGGAACATCAGCGCGCCATGTTTCGCGGCGAGCTTCTCCATCAGTGCGGTGGCTGCTGCGGTCGAGACGACCTGGGCCGGCAGCTCCATTGCAGAGGCGCCGGCTGGCCTTGCCTCCGTGTTCGTCGAATCCGTGTTAATTAATTCACTCATCTAGAAAAAGCCCATCGCGTTCGGGTTATAGCTGATGAGCTGGTTCTTCGTCTGCTGGTAGTGATCCAGCATCGCCTTGTGGTTCTCACGTCCGATGCCCGACTGCTTATAGCCGCCAAAGGCCGCGTGCGCTGGATACAGGTGATAGCAATTGGTCCACACGCGTCCCGCCTGGATGCCGCGTCCCATGCGGTATGCGCGATTGATATCACGCGTCCACAGCCCCGCTCCCAGTCCGTAGAGTGTGTCGTTCGCCAGCGCGAGCGCCTCTTCTTCATCCTTGAAGGTCGTCACCGAGACCACCGGTCCGAAGATCTCTTCCTGGAAGATGCGCATTTTGTTGTGACCCTTGAAGATTGTCGGCTCGATATAGAAGCCGTCCGCCAGCTCGCCATCGAGCGAAGCGCGCTTGCCGCCGGTCAGGGTCTCCGCGCCCTCCTGCTTGCCGATGTCGAAGTACGACAGAATCTTCTCCATCTGCTCCGTCGAAGCCTGCGCGCCGATCATGGTCGTCTTGTCCAGCGGGTTTGCCTGCTTGATCGCCTTCACGCGCTTGACCGCACGCTCCATGAATCGGTCGTAGATGCTCTCTTGGATCAGGGCGCGCGACGGACAGGTGCAGACCTCACCCTGGTTCAGCGCGAACATCGCAAAGCCTTCGAGAGACTTGTCGAAGAACGCGTCGTCCGCCTGCATCACGTCCTCGAAGAAAATGTTTGGCGACTTGCCGCCTAATTCCAGCGTGACCGGAATGATGTTCTGCGAGGCATACTGCATGATCAGCCGTCCGGTCGTCGTCTCGCCCGTGAACGCAACCTTATTCACACGCGAACTCGAGGCCAGCGGCTTGCCCGCTTCCAGGCCAAAACCATTCACCACGTTCAGCACGCCGGGCGGCAACAGATCGTGGATCAGCTCCATCAGCACGAGTATGCCCAGCGGCGTCTGCTCGGCCGGCTTCAGCACAACGGCATTGCCAGCCGCCAGCGCCGGAGCAAGTTTCCAGGTCGCCATCAGGAGAGGGAAGTTCCACGGGATGATCAGCCCCACCACGCCCAGCGGCTCGTGGTAGTGATAGGCGACCGTGGTCTCGTCGAGCTCGGAGATGCCGCCCTCCTGGGCGCGAATGCAGCCGGCAAAGTATCGGAAGTGGTCGATCGCCAGCGGAAGGTCGGCGGCCATCGTCTCGCGGATCGGCTTGCCGTTGTCCCACGTCTCGACTGTGGCCAGCATCTCCAGGTTGTCTTCCATGCGCTGCGCAATCTGCTCAAGAATGCGTGCGCGCGCCGCGGGCGACGTCTTGCCCCACTCCGCTTTGGCCGCATGCGCCGCATCCAGCGCCTTCTCGATATCCCCAGCGTTCGAGCGTGGAATCTCGCACAGCACCTGCCCGGTCACCGGCGTCACGTTCTCGAAGTAGGTGCCCGAGGCGGGTTTGGTCCACTCGCCGCCAATGTAGTTCTGGTATTGCTTGCGAATCGAGACCGGGAAGCCATACGTCCCGGGTCGCAGCGCCGTAACTGTCGCCATAGTGCTCGCTCCTTTTCCGGAGAACGGTTATCGATCCCATCCTCCGGCACGGCGGGATTCTAGTCCCGTGAAGCGAGCTTTGTCGTGCGCCGCCGAACCGGATGCACCGTGCTATGCCTACTTGTCCTTCTTCAACTCAACCACCATCACCTCAATCGGCTGATCGCCGGCATTCACGTCCGCATGCATCGTGTTCGGAGCATTCGCGGGCAACCAGTAAGCTTTGCCCGTCTCCCATGCGTGCGCCTCGCTCGCGCCGCTCTGCTCGACGATCTTCATGGTGCCGCCGCGGAGCGCGATGATGACTCGTCCGTGCTGGTGACGATGCATAGTCAACGGTGCATTCGGCACGACGATCGACTTCCACACCTTCACGTCCTCATTCTCGAACTGCACGATTCGCTGCGTGGCCGCCGCGCTCTGTTGTGAGCGCATTGCGCCGGCGGCGCCTAGAAACACGCCCAGAACCAGCGCACCAGCAGTAAGTAGGTGTGTCATCTGTTTTGTAAACTCCTTGCTGACACCCAGACGCCAGCCGCATTTTTTGAAGTGCGATTTATTTATGGAACGGCTGCGTCTCGGTGATCTTTGGGCGTTGTTTCTCTTCCGCCTGCAATTGCCGGCTCACCTTCTCCACCTGCGCGAAGACCCGCAGCAGGTTCCCGCCCATGATCTTGCGGCAGTCCGCCTCGGTATAGCCGCGCTGCTTCAGCGCCGCAGTGATCTTTGGCAGGTCCGCTGCGGAGTCGATGCCCTCCGGCGCAGACGGAATTCCATCGAAATCCGATCCGATGCCGACATGATCGATGCCCGCCACCTTCACCATGTGGTCGATGTGATCGATCAGATCACTCAACGGCGGCCGCGGAATCTTTGCCGCGAACTCCTTGTCCATGGCCTCTTCCTGCGCGTAGACCCACGGTTTGCCCTCGGACTTGGCCTTATCTTCAGCGGCCTTTTCCGCGGCCTCTCGCTCCGGCTGCTGCGCTGTCCACGCTTGGCGCCATTTCTCAGAAATGAAGGCGGAGAAGAAGTTCGCCTGCACCACGCCGTCGTTGTTAGCCAGCGCCCGCAGCATCTCGTCGGTCATGTTGCGCGGCGCCTTGGTCAGCGCCCTCGCCGACGAGTGCGACGCAATCACCGGCGCGCGGCTCAGAATCAGCGTACGAAAAAACGTCTTGTCCGACACATGCGAGATGTCCACCATCATGCCCAGGCGGTTCATCTCGTAGACCACGTCCTTGCCGAACTCCGTGAGTCCTTCCTGCGTGTGGTGCACCTTCGGATCGGTGATGTCGCCGGAGGAATCCGCCCAGTCGTTCGAGTTCGACCAGGTCAGCGTCATATAGCGGACGCCCAGCTTGTAGTAATAGCGGAGAAGGTCGAGCGAATTCTCGATCGAGTGGCCACCCTCGATGCCCATCAACGCGGCCAGCTTGTGCGCACGATGAGCGCGCTCGATATCGGCCACCGAGTAGGCCATCATCATCTTGTCCGGATGCTTCAGCGCCGCCTGGTGCACAGCATCGATCAGGGCCAGCGTCCGCCCTGCGTACTGATTCTGGTAGAACTGCGGCTCCACCCAGATGGAGAAGAACTCTGCACCCAGATGGCCCTCTTTCGCAGCCTGGAAGTTCACATGGCCGCCATTCAGCGGGTCGGCCAGATCGTATTGCTCATCCAGCATGCGTTGGGTCGTATCGGCATGCGTATCGATAAAAAAATCAGGCGCGTAAGAGGCAGTCGTCATAGTTGTGGTTGCATGCCGGTGCGGTTTCGGGCTGGTTTGTGCAAAGATGCGCGTGGTGTTCTGCGCAGCGAAACAGGAGGCGATCAGAAGGAGAGCAGCTACCGGCAGCTTCATGGAATCCGAGTGTAGCAAAGGACAACCTCCCGCCCGGCGCCGCCCATCTCTCTAGGGGAGAGGTGAACTATGCAGCCAATCGTGAAGGACACGAAAAAGGACGTGGCACGCCCCGCGCACCCGGATACGCACGCCAAGTCGACGCCTGATCGCAGCTCACACGACCGTATGAACAGGGTTGCCGATGAAATGGCAGGTCGTGGGATGGAGCGGCAGCGCAAGGATGAAGAAGGAAAGGACGTGATCGTCGAAAGTGATCCGCACGGCCACAAGTAGCGACCCCGCTGTTTGAAATGGAAAGGCCCCGGTTCATCGACCGGGGCCTTTTCGTGGACGCGCTTGCTGTCATTCTGACGAAGCGAAACGATCTGCAGTTTTCCAGGTCGCCCATCAATCTGATCGTGAGCGACAACGGAGCGAACCTAAGGACTCGCGCCGCGGGCGCGTCCGCCCGGATGGCAAATCTTAGCTTGTAGCGTGTGGATCGATCTTCAGCTTCGACCCCGTGCTCCACTCGGTCATCGGCTTCACAGTCCGCACTTCCTGATCGCGCCGCTTCCAACTCCCGCGAATGTAGTCGCGATTCATCGTCGCAATCACCTCCAGCGGAATCTCCTTGGGACACGCGCCCGTGCACTCGCCGATGTTGGTGCAGCCGCCGAAGCCTTCGGTATTCATCTGCGCAACCATCGCCAGCGCCCGATGATCCCGCTCCGGTTCGCCCTGGGGCAGGATGCTGAGGTGCGCAATCTTGGCGCCGGTAAACAGCGCAGACGATGCATTCGGACAGGCCGCGACACACGCGCCGCAACCGATGCACGCTGCCGCATCCATCGCGCGGTCGGAGGTCTCCTTGCTCACCAGGATGGCGTTGCCATCCGGCGCATTTCCCGTAGAGACCGAGATATACCCGCCGGCCGCAATAATGCGGTCGAACGAGCGCCGGTCCACCACCAGGTCCTTGACAGCAGGGAAGGCCGCAGCACGCCACGGCTCGATCACCAGCTCCTCGCCATCTTTGAAATGCCGCATGGTTAGCTGGCAGACCGTGGTCGCCGGCAGCGGTCCGTGCGGGATGCCGTTGATCATGAAGCCGCATGAGCCGCAGATGCCCTCGCGGCAGTCGTGCTCAAAGGCTATCGGCTCTTCGCCGCGCTCAATCAGCGTTTCGTTCAGCACGTCCAGGCACTCCAGCATGGACATCTCGGCGTTCACATCGTCGACTGTGTAGCTGACGAACCTGCCCTTGTCATTGCGGCCCGTCTGCCGCCAGATCTTTAGCGTCAATTTCATTTACTTGTAGCTCCTCTGGCTCGGGTGCACGTATTCGAACTCAAGCGGCTCCTTGGTGAGATCCGGATGGTTTCCCGGCCCGCGATAGCCCCACGCCGCCACATAGGAGAAGTGCTCATCGTCGCGCTTCGCCTCGCCATCCGGCGTCTGGTACTCCTCGCGGAAGTGGCCGCCGCAGCTCTCGTTGCGCTCCAGCGCGTCGATGCACATCAGCTCGCCCAGTTCCAGGAAGTCCGCAACGCGGCCGGCTTTTTCCAAACTCTGGTTCAGGTCGGCGCCTGTGCCCGGCACGGTTACGTTCTGCCAGAACTCATCGCGCAATTGCCGGATTTGCTCGATCGCCGTCTGCAAACCCTCAGCCGTGCGCGACATCCCGCAATACTCCCACATGATCTTGCCCAGCTCGCGATGGAATGAATCCACCGTCCGCTTGCCCTTGATCGACAGCAGCTTCTGGATGGTTTCGTTCACACATGCGACGGCATTGCGTACCTCGGCATTCGTTTCTTCTACTTTGCCCAGCTTGTTGGTCGCCAGGTAGTTGCCGATGGTGTAGGGAATGACGAAGTAGCCGTCGGAGAGGCCCTGCATCAGCGCACTTGCGCCCAGCCGGTTCGCGCCATGGTCGGAAAAGTTCGCCTCGCCCAGCACAAACAAGCCCGGAATCGTGCTTTGCAGGTGATAATCAACCCACAGACCGCCCATGGTGTAGTGGATCGCCGGATAGATGCGCATCGGCACCTTGTACGGGTTCTCATCCGTGATGCGCTGGTACATGTCGAACAGGTTGCCGTAGCGTTCGCGAATGGTATCTTCGCCCACGCGACGGATCGCGTCGGCGAAGTCCAGATACACGCCCAGCCCGTTCGGGCCCACGCCGCGGCCTTCATCGCACACCGCTTTTGCATTGCGCGAGGCCACGTCGCGCGGGACCAGATTGCCGAAACTCGGATACCGCCGCTCGAGATAGTAGTCGCGCTCCGCCTCCGGAATCTGGTCGGGTGGCCGCTTGTCGCCTTTGTTCATCGGCACCCAGATGCGTCCGTCGTTGCGCAGCGACTCGGACATCAGCGTCAGCTTCGACTGGTAGTCGCCAGACACCGGAATGCACGTCGGGTGGATCTGCGTGTAGCAGGGGTTCGCAAACAAAGCGCCGCGCTTGTGCGCGCGCCAGCTTGCCGTCACATTCGATCCCTTCGCATTCGTTGACAGGTAGTACACATTCCCGTAGCCGCCCGTAGCCAGTACTACCGCGTCCGCAATGTAGGTCGAGATCTCGCCCGTCACCAGGTTGCGCGCCACAATGCCGCGCGCCTTGCCGTCGATCACGATCAGGTCCAGCATCTCCGTGCGTGCCAGCATCTCCACCGTGCCCGCGTGCACCTGGCGTTCCAACGCCTGGTAGGCACCCAGCAGCAACTGCTGCCCTGTCTGCCCTCGCGCATAGAAAGTGCGCGAAACCTGCGCTCCACCGAACGACCGGTTGGTCAGCGAGCCGCCGTACTCGCGCGCGAACGGCACACCTTGCGCAACGCACTGATCAATGATGCGCACGCTGATCTCAGCCAGCCGGTAAACATTGGCTTCGCGCGAGCGGAAGTCGCCGCCCTTGACCGTGTCATAGAACAGCCGGTAAATGCTGTCGCCGTCGTTCTGATAATTCTTCGCAGCGTTGATGCCGCCCTGCGCCGCAATCGAGTGCGCTCGCCGCGGCGAATCTTGGAAGCAGAAGCACTTCACGTTGTAGCCCAGCTCACCCAGCGTCGCCGCAGCCGATGCGCCGGCCAGCCCTGAGCCCACCACGATGATCGTGTGCTTGCGCTTGTTCGCCGGGTTCACCAGCTTCAGGTCGAACTTCGTCTTCTCCCACGCCTGCTCAATGGGGCCGGTGGGGACTTTAGAGTCGAGTGCCATCTATTTCACCACCCCTAGCATCACGCTGATCGGAATCGAGATATACCCCAGCACAATGACCAGCGCCACTATCCACGCCGCGCTCTTCAAAATCGGCGTATGCCGCGGATGATTCATGCCGAGGGACTGGAACATGCTCCAAATCCCGTGCCGCAGATGCAGCCCCAGCAGGATGATCGAGAAGATGTACCAGACCGAAACCCACCACACCTGAAAGCCAGCGACCACGTTGTGGTACACATCACCTTCGATGAATGCGGCTCCTGGGTGAATGTAACCGGCCGTAAGGTGCAGCAGGTGGAAGATCACGAATGCCAGCACGATCGGCCCGCTCCAGTACATCGTGCGCGAGGCATACGAGGAGGAAATCGCCTTCTTCGCCGAGTAGCCCACTGGCCGCGCCCGCTTCTTCAAAAGCGCCAGCTGCACCGTCGCCCAGATATGCAAGGTGACGCAGATGAGCAGGATGATCCGTATCGGCCACAGCAGCTCGCCCACGTCATGCAGCAGCTTGCCGTAGGCATTCAGCTTCGCCGGCCCTTCGAAGACCTGCAGATTGCCCGCAAGGTGTCCGATGACGAAGATGAACAGGATCGCGCCTGTCACCGCCATCACGGCCTTCTTGCCATTGGTCGATCCCCAGAAACCTGGCGCGCGCTCTTCGCGCACCCCTATCGCACTCGTGCTCATGATTTCAACCCCGTCTTACCTGTCACGTATTGCCCATCCCATGGAAGATCACCTCGACAGCGCTACGAATTCCGCAGGCACAACCTACATCCGGGCGCGAACACGCGCCTCAGCGATCGCCAGTGACGCTCAAGGAAAGACTCAGGGATTCGGCGGATCGGTGTGGGAAGGCCACCTATCATTATGGGTGGCGCAAAGAACGACCGTCAACACGGCGCGCAGCCGCCGCGATGGATCATCACAGGCGCGGGCTGCGCATCTGTTCGAGCAGCGCCTGAAGCGCCCGCCCCCGATGACTCAGCCGCTGCTTGGTCTCCAGATCGATCTCCGCCATCGTCTTGCCCAACTCAGGCAGCCAGAACAGCGGATCGTAGCCAAACCCGCCCGTCCCACGCGGCGTAGCGATGATCTCGCCTTCCACCGCTCCGTCGGCCGTCTTGAGGATCACGCCATCCTGCGCCAGCGCCAGTACGCAGCGGTATCGTGCCGTCCACGGCCGCGGATGCCCGCGAAGCTGGCCCAGGAGGTA
>DASUWP010000033.1:0-19503 GCA_036378335.1 Acidobacteriaceae bacterium
GCTCGTCGCTATCTGTTATATCGTTCCCACGCTGGCTGCGCGCGCAGCCGGACTCTCACCCGCGACGTTCTCTACCGGCTCGTGGGCGGACGCCGCGCGTTTGCTCGTTGGCCCGTGGCTCGGTCTCGCCATCGTCGCCGGTGGCATGGTCAATGGCTTTGGTATGTGTAATGCGCTCATGCTGTCTTACACCCGGTTGCCGGTAGCACTGGCGCGGGACGGATTTCTGCCTCGTGTCATTGCTCGCCACAATCGCGCCGGCGCGCCCTGGGTCGCAATCATTCTGTGTGCCGTAGGATGGGGGCTCGCCCTGAATCTTACCTTCGAAAGGCTGATCTCGATCGATTTGGTGCTCTACGGCGGCAGTCTCATTCTGGAGTTCGTAGCCTTAGCTGTATTGCGCTGGCGCGAGCCGCAACTTGCCCGCCCGTTTCGCATTGCCGGCGGCACGACGGTGTGTGTGCTGTTGGGAATTCCACCAACAATATTGATCTCTGTGGCTTTGCTCATGGCGCGCGGTGAACGCATCGCGGAGGTGCCGGCGCTCGGTCTTGCGTTGGCCATTGCGCTACTGGGGCCGGTCGCATATGCCATCCAGGCGCCGTGGTTTCGAAACCGTCACGCCGCTTTCACTGAGGCCGGCGAAACCGGCGAGACTATAAGCTGACGTGCGCGCTAAAGCAGACTTCCCGTGGGTGTACACGGCGCAGTGAGGCGAACGCGGCTTTTCCGTCAAGAAAAGCCGCTCGGAGCGCAACTAACCGGCGCATAGCAATGGGGAATCTCCTTTAAACAATGACCTCGGTCTTCCTCTCGCGGTGATCAAGAAAGCGCTTCGCAGAGTCGGTTACGGCGCGGCGGCCCGCTTCCGCGTCTTTCCATCCTTTGATCTCCACGCGCTTGCCTTCCAGGTCTTTGTAAATAGAAAAGAAGTGGGTGATCTCTTTCAGAATGTGCGGATAGATCTCTGAATAATTCCAGACGTCGGTGTAGCGGGGATTGTTCTTCCCCACCGCGAGAATTTTCTCGTCCGGCACTCCCTGATCCAGCATTTCCAGCACGCCGATGGGCCGCACCTGCATCACGCAACCGGAAAAACTCGGTGCATCGACCAGTACCAGCACATCGAGCGGGTCGCCATCCTCGCTGAGCGTGGAAGGAATGAAGCCATAATCGCCGGGATAATGCACCGGCGAATACAGGTTGCGGTCCAGGCGGAAAACGTGGAGCTTCTTGTCGTACTCGTATTTGTTAATGCCCTCGAAAGGGATCTCGATCACTGCCTCAATCACTTCAGGGGAGCGCTCGCCGATGGGCAGTTCCAGATAATTGATCATGCAGATATTCTCCGGCCATTCGTCAGCTACGGCCAACGTTTTATAATCAGGCACGATGAAGGCACATGTCTACGTCACACTGAAACGCACGGTGCTCGATCCTCAGGGCCAGACCATTCAGGGCGCCCTGAAAAAGCTGCAATTTGGCAGTGTTGCTGATGTCCGCCAGGGAAAATATTTTCTGCTCACACTCGCCGATGGAACAAGCCGCGATGCGGCGCAGCAGGAGGTCGATCGCATCGCCCGTGATGTGCTGACCAACCCTGTGATCGAAGAGTACAGCTTCCGTCTGGAAGAGTAAGCCCTGCCCTCCGCGAAACAAAGGACCGCGCGGTCGCCCGTACAATGACGGCATGTGCGGAATCATCGGCTACGTAGGCAGCAAGCGGGATGTGGTTCCAGTCATCCTCGATGGACTGCGCCGCCTCGAATACCGCGGTTATGACTCCGCGGGCATCGCGGTAGCCGGCGGCTCCAATGGGATGGAACTGCGCCGTGCGCCTGGTAAGCTGCGCAACCTCGAAGAAGTCATTCGCCAGCAGCCGATCCATGGCTCCTATGGGATAGGCCACACCCGTTGGGCCACGCACGGCCGCCCTACAGAAGAGAATGCTCATCCTCATCGTGACTGCACAGGTCGCATCGTGGTGGTACATAACGGAATCGTTGAGAACTACCTCGCGCTCAAGAAGGAATTGATCAAAGAGGGGCACACCTTCGTTACCGAAACGGACACGGAAATCATCGCGCATCTGATTGAGCAGGAGATTCGCTCTGCCGCTGGCTCAGGCAAGACGCTATCGCTGGAGGACGCTGTGCGCCGGTCGGTGCGGCGGCTCACCGGCGCTTTTGCGCTCAGCGTTATTTCTGCCGACGAGCCGGACAAGATCGTCGTCGCGCGGAATGGGCCGCCGGCGGTCGTGGGCCTTGGCGAAGATGAGTACTTTGTAGCGTCGGACGTGCCGGGAATCCTGCATCACACGCGCAATATCTACTTCCTTGGCGACGGCGATATGGCCATCCTTGAGCCCGCTGGCGTCACGTTGACGGATTTTCACGGAGAGCCCATCCGTCGGGATGTAACGCGGGTCACGTGGGATCCGATTCAAGCGGAAAAGGGCGGCTACAAACATTTCATGCTCAAGGAAATATTTGAGCAGCCGCGCTCCATTCGCGACACCACGCTGGGCCGCATCTCGCTCGATACCGGCATTGTGTATCTGAGCGAGATGAAGATTTCGGATGATGAGTTTCGTGCCGCATCTGGTATCAATATTGCGGCCTGCGGCACCAGTTGGCATGCTGCGCTGGCCGGCAAATACATGATCGAGCGGTTGGCCCGCGTTCCGGTTGACGTCGACTACGCCAGCGAATACCGTTACCGCGATCCGATTGCGGATCCCGGTGCTATCGGCCTGCTGATCACGCAATCCGGAGAGACCGCAGACACTCTGGCGGCGCAGCGCGAGATGGTCGCCAAGGGCGCGAAGACGATTGCCATCTGCAATGTGGTGGGCGCTGCTGTGGCGCGCGAGGCGCACGGAACTATCTACACGCACGCCGGCCCCGAGATCGGCGTCGCATCGACCAAGGCCTTCACCGCGCAGTTGACCGCGCTCTTTCTCTTTGCCATGCATCTGGCGCAGAAGCGCGGCGCACTCGGCGAGACGGACAGCAAAATGCTGATGGACGCGCTAAATCACGTCCCCGGGAAAATAGAAGAAATCTTACGAACGCGCGCCGGCGACTGTGAACAGCTGGCGCTGCCGTACTCCACGGCACGCGATTTTCTCTATCTCGGACGGGGTATCCACTTTCCCATTGCGCTCGAAGGCGCGCTCAAGCTCAAGGAAATCTCTTACATCCATGCTGAAGGCTACCCGGCCGGGGAGATGAAGCATGGGCCAAACGCGCTCATCGACGGGACTCTGCCGGTGGTGGTGCTTGCCACCAAAGACGACGCCAACCCGGATTCAGTCCTACGCTACGAGAAGACCCTATCCAATATCCAGGAAGTGACCGCGCGGTCCGGCCGGGTGATAGCGATTGCCGTTGAGGGCGACACCCTTATCGGGCAACTCGTGGAGCACGTCGTATTCATTCCGCCCGCGCCGGAGCTGCTGTTGCCGATACTGGAGGTTGTGCCGCTGCAACTTCTCGCTTACTACATCGCGGTGCATCGCGGATGCGACGTGGACCAGCCGCGCAACCTGGCGAAGTCCGTCACGGTAGAATGAGACGATAAACCCACTATGGCACGTGAGCTTCACACAGCAAAACTTACGCAAAAGACCTGCATCTCTGACCCGGCGCAGTGCTTTCACCTCGAATTTGCAATAGAGGGCGTCGATCAATTCGCATTCAAACCGGGCCAGTTTGTCTCTCTCCTCCGAGAGGACAGCCGGAGCAGGATGCAGACGCGCGCCTACTCCATTGCTTCTGCCCCGCGCGCGAATGCCTTCGACCTCTGCGTGAACCGCGTGGAGGGCGGGTTTTTCTCGAACCTGCTCGCCGATATGGAGCCAGGGGAAACGGTCAGCTTCCACGGGCCGCACGGTCTGTTTACGCTGCGCCAGCCGCTGACGGATGCGATCCTCATCGCCACCGGTACGGGGATTGCGCCGATGCGGGGGTTCATCGAGCACCTGTTTCCCGACAATGGCCCAGCTCTAAGCGGCGGAAGAAAGATCTGGCTCGTCTACGGCACGCGCTATCCAACGGAGCTCTACTACCAGGATTTCTTTGCGCGTAAGGCCGCTGAGCACGAGGATTTCGAGTACATTACGACGCTCAGTCGTGCACAGGCCGATTGGACTGGTCAGCGCGGCTACGTGCAGGAACATGTCGCGAAGATCGCCACAGAACATCTCGCATCGCGCTCCCAGGGCACTCCGACTACAGCCGAAGGCGCACCCGGCTTCAACATCCACGCCTATATCTGCGGATTGAACGACATGGTCTCGGCGAATCGGGACCGGCTCACCAGCCTGGGCTGGGACAAGAAACAGATCATCTTCGAGCGTTACGACTGAGCCAAATTGGGTTAAAGCTTGAAGAGTTCGCGCAGGCGTCGGGTTTGTGCGCGGCTTACCGGAATCTCGGTGTTTTTGCGATCGTTCATGCGCAGTTGGTAGCTGGACTTGAACCACGGCACGACTTCTTTGATGTGGTTGATGTTGACCACATAAGAGCGGTGCGCGCGCCAGAAGATCTGCGGGTCGAGCAGATCGAGCAGCTCCTCCAATGTGCGGCACTTCGACTGGCCCTCGATGGTTGGCGTAGAAACGGAGATGACGCCTTCATCGATAGCGGCAAAGCATAGCTCTTTCTGATCTACGAGCAGCATCCGGGTCCCCGCCTGGACAACGATCTTGCTGCTTCGACCATTGCTTGGAGCGCTTCCCCCGCTCTGCTGCTCGATCAGGCGGATGAGTGACTCTACTTGCTCGCGGGAGAGTTTAGGGGCGCTCAGGGGCGGCGGCGCATTCTCATCAGCAGCACCCGGGCTGCTCTGGTCTGCGCTCAGGGCTGCATTCTGGGCCGGGTTTTGGAGGCGGGCCCGGACGCGCTCGAGCGCCTGCTCCAGGCGGCTGCGGTCGAAGGGCTTCAGCAGGTAGTCGACCGCGTTTACCTCGAAGGCGCGCACGGCATACTTGTCGAAGGCGGTGGCGAAGACGATCTGCGGCAGCGTCTCCGGCCCGGTTTTCTCCAACAGCTTGCGAAGCACCGCAAAGCCATCGAGGCCGGGCATCTGCACGTCCAGGAATAGGACGTCCGGCTCCATGCGAGGCACCAGCGCGATGGCCTCTATGCCGTTCTTACCTTGGGCAACCACTTCCACATCGTCGATGGAGCCGAGCAGGTATTGGAGCTCATCGCGGGCGAGCTGTTCGTCATCGACGATGAGAGCTTTGATGGTCATCTGTCTCAAACGAGTATAGGGAGCCGTAAAGAGCGGGGTCAACGCGAGACGAGCCGTCCAGACGCACCCCTGCGGCTCGCCTGATTTCGTCCCGTTTGGTCGCTCAGGTCCGGATTTCTGCCAACCCTCACCCATATCTCCGCGAAAGAACGATGGGACCCAGACGTTTGCGGGGTCAGGAGAGGGAGGTGCGCACACGCGCGGGCATGCTGTCGGAGGTGAGGTCGTGTCCGCAATGGACACAGAAAAGATCCGTCGGCCGCGCGCTGCGATAGCAGTTGCCGCAAGCGGCGGACACCTGACAGGCGCACTGCGGGCAGAAGTGGTAGTCACTCTGGATGGAGGTACCGCAGGCCGGGCAACCGGTGACGACGGGCTGGCGCAGTAGGAAATATAGGACCGAGCCGACTCCGGCTGGCATGACGAAGCAGATTACCATCCAGATCTGCGCGCTCATCAAGCGGCGCGGCGCGTCCTTGCTGACGTAGCCGATCATCAGCATGTAGAGGGCGGCCAGGGCGCTCCAGGTGATGGCGAAATACACGCGTATGCCCACCGGAGGGCCTGGGTGATGGCGATAGTGTGGAAGCACCACCCAATAGAGATATTGGACGCCTACGAAGGAAGCGGCCGCCAGAGCAACCGACCACCGAGGGATCAGCTTGAGCTCGGAACTGAACTGGGGGATCTCGCTTGAGCCTTGCTTTTTGACGGTGTAGTTCATAGAGAACGTCCATGACATCTGACGGCGCGATGTCCCCTGAAAGTTTCCTCAAAGGGGCGAATTCCGCCGGACATATCTTCAGTGGTCCCGCCGAAATCCATCCTTGCCTGACCCGCTGCGCCATATGGCGATCAGCGCCGCGACAACCGACATCATCAACAGGGTGGAGATCAGAGCCACTTGGGTGGGCAGATCGCCAAAGTGCTCACCGCCAATGAAATCGTCGAGGCTGGTCCAGAGGACCGGGGCAAGCAGCACGAAGAGCGCACCAAATGCGAAGAGCGAGATGCCAAAGCTGCGGCGTCCGTACTTATCCTGCGCACGGCGGCTTTCATCCGCAACGCGGATGGCACGACGTGTTCGTGCGACGACCGGCAACTGAGCGTTGGCGTCGTGACCTGCAACTGCCCGCAGTAGCGCTTGGTGGATTTCTTCTTTGGAAGTCCGGGAGCGATCCGGCATCAGCGGCCCCCCTCGTGCGCTGTCTTCGGCTGCAGGATGCGGGGCTTCAGCGCGGCCAGGCCGCGATATAGGCGCGATTTCACGGTCGAGAGGTGTGCGCGCGTCACCTTGGCGATCTCTTCGAGCGACAGCTCCTCATGAAAACGCAGCACCAGTACCTCGCGGCTGAGTGGGTCCAGCGTCAGCAGCGCCTCGGCGACGCGTTCGCCGTTTTCGCGCATCAGGCATGTATCCAGCGGAGTGGGGTCATTCGCCGCCGGCTCGAAGGGGCGTTCGTCCTCGCTGGTATCGCACATCTCTTCCAGGCTCGCCATGGTGTGTTTGCGGCGCACATCGATGACCAGATTTCGCGCGATGGTGAAGAGCCAGGTATCGAAGCGCGCGGCTCCGTGATATTGACTGCCGCGCTGCAGGACTCGCATCCAAGTCTCCTGAAAGAGGTCTTCGGAGAGCTCGCGATTCCCGGTGAGATAGAGCAGGTATCGGAAGAGGCGGTGCTGGTAGGTAAGGATGAGAGTGTCGAGCAGCTCGACGTCCCGATTCTTCAGGCCGCGCGCAATAGCGAGGTTCTCCTGCTGTTGTGCAGAGCTAGCGAGCGGTAGAGCGACGCCGTGGGCCACAGGAGAGCCTCCGCCATCTTTGACGGCTGAAAGCAGCGACGGGACGCGATCTTTCGTTGCCTTTGTCACAAAAACTCCATGAATGCCGGCCCCGGCGCCGGGAAGCGGAATTTCGTCCATGATAACCCGCTTGGGGTTACCGGGGCAGGTGTTTCTGCAAGGCGCACCTCTGCGGGAACTGAGCTAAGTATCCATAAATCTGACAGTTAAGCTTGAACGGATAGCCGAAAGGTAGCGAAAAGGGTGGAGTAATAGGGAAGTCAGGTTTGAGAGGCATCGGTGCCATGCAAGGGAACTGCACGGCACCGGTCCAAAGGGCCAACGTGAGGGAGAGAAAGCTGTTTCAGCTTCTCTGCGCCGCTGGCGGCTTTACATGGTAAGAACAACGCGGAACTCCGCTTTACCGCTCATCATGCGTGCGTACGCCTCGGCCGCTTTTTCGAGTGGATAGGTTTCGAACATGGGACGCACGCCGCTCAACTCAGCAAAGCGCAGTGTGTCCTCGGAATCGGCTGGCGTTCCCGCGGCCCAGCCTTGAATAGTTTTGCTTCCGGTGATGAGTTGTACCGGCGCGACCTCAATGGGATCGAACGTGGCGCCGATTACTACGAGCTTGCCGTTCGGCCCGAGACCGTTGATCAGCTCGGACATGGCTTTCGAGCTTGGAGCTGTCGCGAGGATGACACTTGCGCCGCCCAGCTTTTGTAGTTCCTCTGCCGCGTTGATCGCTTTGCTGTCGATGTAGATGTTTGCTCCAAGCTTTTTTGCGAGCGCCGCGTTCTCGGGTCCACGTCCGACCGCCGCCACCTTGTAGCCAAACTTGTTTGCGAATTGAATGCCGAGGTGACCCAGGCCACCGATTCCCAGCACTGCGACCAAGTCGCCGGGGAGAGCACCACTGTGGCGCAGGGCGTTGTAGGTAGTGATTCCGGCGCAGAGCAGCGGGGCTGCTTCAATGTCATTCAGACTATCGGGAATCGGCACGAGGGCCTCGATGGGAGCCACCATGTATTGCTGGTATCCGCCGTCGTAGCTGATGCCGGGAATCTGCAGATTCTGACAGTTGCGAAAATCCCCGCGCCGACACTCGCGGCAGGTATTGTCCTGACCGCCATGCCAGCCGACACCGACACGCTGGCCCTTCTTCCACGCGGAAACCTCGGCGCCGACTTTGTCGATCACGCCCGCGACTTCGTGTCCTGGGACGCGGGGGTACTGTATCCCAGGCCACGCGCCTTCCACGGTGAGCGCGTCACTATGGCAAACGCCACAGGCCTGCACTTTGATTCGCACCTGTCTAGCGCCGGGCTCAGGAATCTCGCGCTCGACGATCTGTAAATCGGTTCCAACTTTGGGAACTTGGGCGACCTTCATGGTTGCTACTGCGACTGCCGTTGCCATATATCCTCCTGTGAATTGTCGACGATCGTTGAAAGGCCCGACTAGTACTAACGAGATCTGCTGTGTTCTCGCGGGCCCATGCGTATTGCATCCGGCTGCACATTCAGCCCTAGCGTTAAACCGGGACTGGTTCTTGCAATGTTTGTGGGGTTGCTGGGACGTTTACGCTTCTACGCGTGGAGAAATGTGCTTGCTAACCTTCGGCGCAACCTGAAGCTAACAAATCAGGTACGAGGCAGCGACTGCTACTGAGTCGGTAAGATGTCTGCCCCACTTGGGTGCGGGAGCCGCCCGTCGCGAATAGGTGGGTGCCGACAGCAGCCCATACTCTTGGCCGAGACGGTACGGCTCCACAGGCGCGATTGTCAAATGACGTGACCCCGTGAATGCAATAAACACGGGCATCGGGGTTTTGCATCGCTGTGTTCGGAGGCGCATGGGAGTCGACGGGCCTGCGACCAGTACACTGAAATCGATGGAGATACTGTACGGTTTGCACCCGGTGGAGGAGGCACTGCGCTCCGGTAACCGGCGTTTTGACCATGTTGTTGTGGCGCGAGAGCGGCAGGACCAGCGGCTGCTGAAGATTGTGGAAGCGTGCCGCGAGCGCGGCGTCCGTGTGCGGAGCGAGAGCCGGGAGCAGTTGACCCTGCTTGCGCGCAACCCCGGACATCAGGGCGTGGTGGCGTTCGCCCGCGAACGGACGATGCTGGAGATGGAGGACCTGCTGGCGCCTGCCCGCGCCGACTCCAGTGTTGTGCCACTCCTGCTTGCCCTGGACGGCGTGGAGGATCCGCAAAACCTGGGAGCGCTGCTGCGCTCCGCGGATGGCGCGGGCGTCACCGGCGTGTTGATGACGGAGCGGCGGTCGGCGCCGCTGAGCGCGGTTGCGCTGAAGGCCTCCGCCGGTGCGGCGGAGCATGTGCGGATTGCGCGGGTGGTGAATCTGGTGCGCGCGCTGGAGCAGGTGAAGGCGGCGAACATCTGGTGCGTCGGGCTGGATGAGCGCGGCACAATGGACTACACGGACTACGACTTTACAACGCCGTGCCTGCTGGTGCTGGGCCGGGAAGGCGCGGGGCTGCACGACCTGGTGCGACGCAGCTGCGATCACCTGCTGCGCATTCCGATGGCGGGGCGAGTGGCATCACTGAACGTCTCGGCGGCCGGCGCCGTGGTGCTGTATGAGGCGTTCCGGCAGCGGCGGAAAGCGCAGCAAGTATCTGCGGTTGCCGCGCCGGACGACAATAAGCCCGCGAAGCCGCGCAAAGGCCTGGGTTCCTGATGCCTTGTTTTGGGGTGCTGGGTTGTTTCCTTTCGACTCTGCCGCTGGTCTTGATGTCCGCACTCGCTGCTTCGGCCTCTGCGCAACAGGGAAGGGTAGTTGCGAATAGCGCGGGGCAGCATGCGCCGCAACCCGCTGCGACGGCAGAGACAAAGTTCGACGTTAGCGATGCGACACGTCGCGCGATTCTGTTCACCAAGTACGCGCTGGATGTGAGGCTGGAGACGCGCGACGCTACGATGCACACGCGCGCGATCTTCACGGTGAAGAACGAGAGCGCTGCTGCGCTGGATGCAATTCCGCTGCAGATCTCGTCATCGCTCAATTGGGAAGCAATCGATGCGAACGGCAAGCCGCTGCGCTTTGCTCACCACACGGTTGCAACCGATGCCGACCACACCGGCGCGATGGATGAGGCGCTCGTGACGCTGCCAGAACCACTCGCGCCCGGTGGCGTGCAGACGCTGACGGTCTTTTACAGCGGGCCGATATCGCCGACGGCGAAACGGCTGGAGAACATCGGAACACCGCCGGATGTGGCGATGCACGCGGACTGGGATGGCGTTCGCGAGGAGTTCACAGGCTTGCGCGGGTTTGGCAATGTGCTGTGGTATCCGGTGTCTCACGTTCCGGTGGCGCTCGGCGAGAGCGACCGGTTCTTCCGCGAGATCGGAATGACCAAGTTGCGTGATAGTGCGGCAATAGTATCCATGACGGTCATAGAAGAGTTTACCGGCGCGGCTCCGACGGTGGCCTTCCTGGACGGAGTGCCGGTGTCCCTCGAGACCACGCCGCCCGTGGCAGGCAGCGATCTGCCGGGCATCGCTACGGCGAAGCTGCCGGAGACGAAGCTGGGCTTTGCAACGCCGACGCTCTTCCTGGCGCGACGCACGCTCGAAACCGGCAATCACCTGAGGCTTTACGCGCGGCAGAGCGATGTGGCGGCAACGCAGTCGTATATGACGGCCGCATCGATCTTGACTCCGCAGATGACCGATTGGTTCGGAGCACGGACCAAACGCGAGCTGAGCGTGCTCGACCCGCCGGAGGCGGAGGACAGTCCGTTTCAAGCTGGAGCGCTGCTGGTGACCAATCTCGCGAACGTGGATCCGGAGCGGCTTCTGGGCCCAATAAGTCACGTGCTGACGCATGCGTACTTCCGATCGCCGCATCCGTGGCTGGAGGAGGGCGCAGCGCAGTTCATGGCATCCGTGTGGACAGAGCATCAGGACGGGCGTGAGGCGGCGATTACCCAGATGGACAACATGCGTGGCGCACTGAGCCTTGCGGAGACGGCGGATCCCGATCGCAATGCTGGCCAGCCGTTGCTGGCCGCCCACGATCCGATTTTTTATCGGACGAAGGCAGCCTATGTGTTGTGGATGCTGCGCGGCATTGTGGGTGACAAGCCGCTCGCGGCTGCGCTGACGCGCTACGACCCGACACAGGACACGTCGACCGATTATTTTGAGCGATTGCTGGAAATGACGAGCGGGCAGAAGCTTGACTGGTTTTTCAATGACTGGGTGGACCGCGACCGTGGGCTGCCGGATTTGAATATCGAGGCGATCACCCCCAGCAAGGCTACTGAAGAGGGCAGCTTTATCGTCGCGGTGACAGTCTCTAATTCAGGTACAGCGGTGGCCGATGTGCCGGTGAGCGTCTATTCCGCAGACGCCACGGTGACCGAGCATATGCGCATTGCGGCGAAGGGCCGCACGACGCGCCGATTCCTGGTGCACGGAAGACCGCAGCAGGTGCAGGTGAATGACGGCACAACGCCGGAGACGGAGGCGAGTGTTCATCGCAAGAACATTACATACACCGCGACTGATTAGATGGGACGTCAGCTCACTGTGTTTCAACCACGGGCGCGGTGAGGGTGCCGGACATGGAGACCGTGTTCGCAGCGGCGGTCTCTGTCTGGCGCGTGTCTTTCGCAGGGCTGGTGACCTTGAGATCGAGTGAGCGGTCGCTGCCGATGGTGCCGGTGACGGCGGCGGCCGCGCTGCCGCTGGTCACTTCGCTGCTGGTGATGGCGATCGAACCCTTGGCTACGTTGCCGTGACCGCTCCAGCGATCGAAGCGGCGCAACAGAGTGGTGGTCAGCTGAGGCAGTGCCCCGCCGGTCCAGTTCCATTGCAATGTGCCTTTGGCGGAACTGCTGAGATCGGAGGCGCTGGTGCCGCGCATCGCGAGATCGGCGGAGAGGTCGATGGTGCCGGGACCCCAATGCTCCTTGAGCAACTGTGCGATCTCGGCAGCGCTGGTGCGGCGCAGTTGAACATTCGCGTCACACCTGGGAGAGGACGCGAGTTCGACCGCGCCGGTGGCGTGCAGTGCGCCTCCGAGAGTATGCCCATCGAGCGAGCGGACCTCGAGATTGTCATCGCGGAGCGTAATGTCGGCTGAGGTGTTAGCGATTTCGATTTCGCCCAGACCCAGGTGAGCGATGCGGACGGTGCCATCGAGGAGCGGCCAATCCTGGCTGCGGGAGCGGACGCGGCTGATGAGTGCCTGAACCACGCCTTCGTCTTCACCGCGAAGCGATGCCGCGAGGACGCTGAAGTTGACAGTTGTGGCGGTGACATCGAACTTGCGCAAGCACGTGCCGGTGCAGCCTAGCGGAATGCGGAGATTTCCGGTGAATTGTGTGGTGCCCAGGGTGGCAGCGACACCGTTCCAGCGCAGCTCAGTGGGCGAAATTGTCGCTGTAGCGGTGGCAATATGAACCGGCTCCGCGAGGTAGGAGGGTTGAAAGTCGGCGTTATGCAGGCCGACGGCGCCATTGAGAGCGGAGAGCGGGGCTGCGGGATCGACCATCAGCGGCAGCGACCAGTCACCCTGCACAGTGAGATTGTAGTCGGCGGTGCCGTTTCCCTGCAGGCCCTGGAAGGCGGGGGGAACCAGGTTGAATGCGTGCGCGAGGGGAAGCAAATGTCCGAGCAATGCGCTACCGCTGTAATGCAGGCGGTAACCCTGGCGAGTCAGGCGGGCGTTGGCGACCAGCGGCTCAGATCCGCCAAGGTCGACGGTTGCCGGCTCAAGGACGAGCGCCAGTGGCTGCGGAGACTGTGGCGGCTGCGGGGCCTGAAACGGCCGCGACTGTGATGGCCGGGCATGGGATAACTGGGTGCGGGACGGAGCGGGCGATGGGGCGGTGGATTGAACGGTGAAGCGGAGGTCGGGAAGGAGCTGCTCCATACCATCCCCGCGTACGAGTAGATCGCTGGCGAGAAGTGCGCCGCCGGCAATAGTGCGATAGCCGCCGTCGACGATGCGCGGGGTAACAGGCAGCGGCTGGCGTGCGTAGTCGAACTCGCCGTCGATGGTGCCGCTGAGCGTGATGTCGCTATTGAGACGGCCGCGCGTGTGGCGCAGCAGGTCGAGCACGGCGTCGGCGGGCACGTGCCTGGCGATCAGCTTGAGATCGGGCTGTGGGTCGGGGGTATGGATCTGCTGCATGGTGCCGCTGAGGGCAAGGCCACCATTGCCCACCGGAGAAATGCAGTGAATGCCGTCGATGGAGCCGACAGAGTGAAGATACGTCGCAGTGCAGGTGACATGAAGACTAAGCGGATGCGCGGGCTCAAAGCCCTCGCGGTGAAAGTCGCTGGCTCCGGCGGAGAGCTGAAGTCCGAGGGCAGTGGGCACCCCGGTGATGTGTGCTGTCAGGCTGGTATCGCCGCGCCATCCCAGGTCGCGAGCGACGAACATGCGGGTCACCTGACCGAGCGGGGCGCCGCGCCACTCTGCCTGAAGGTTGAGAGGCAGCTCATTCGTGGAGGATGCGCGATGCACGCTTCCGCTCACCTGCACCTGGCCCGTGTCGGCGAGCGAGAGATTGATATCGGTGCGCATCGGCTGGGCGGAGAAGCGGAGTTGCCACTCATCCGGATTTTCCAGCCAGATGGAGACGTCGGCGTTGAGGAAAGAGAAGGGCAGCTTCTCCGTGCCGTGCTTGAAATTGATGCGCGCGTTGCTGGCTTCTATGTAGGGAAAGCGGCGTTGGCCGCGCGCAACTGTTTGCCCGGTCGGGGCTTGCGGAGTGCGCGATGCCTGAAGCAGCACTGAGGCGAAGTTCCACTGCCCGTTGGGTGTGCGCTCGAGGTTCAGGCTGGGCTCGTCGAGCGAGATCCGCGCGATTTCAAGCCGACCGCGCCAGAGGGACGCCATGCGGAAGGCCGCGGTGACGCTGGAGCACTGGAGAATCGGTTCGGCGCTAAAACCGCCAGTCGAATCCACGACGAAGTTGGCGATCTGGACGCCGGGCCGCGGCAGCAGCTGCAGCTTCATGCCGGAGACTTCGACCGGATGCCCGAGGCTGGCGGCGAGACTGGCAGCGATCTGGCGCTGGTAGCGGCCGATGTTGACGAGCGGCGGCACGACAAGTGCCGCGATCACCAGGAGTGCTAGCGCAATCGCGAGGGAGAGATGCCGTCGCCGGGACGGTTTCGGGGCTGCCGTATCTGGGTCGGAACCCAGATAGTCCTTAAGCTGCGCCCTGGGTACCGGAATGACGTTTGGACGCATGGACGAAAGCACTTTCTCCAGTCGAGTGTATCTCCGCTTTCCAAAGCAGGACGAGAGATGCTTCAGCGCAGCCAGATCAGCGGGCCCAGATCAGCGCACCAGGTGGAAGGTCCTGCGCCAGCGCGTCTGGTCGAAGAAGTGCACCAGCACTCGACCGAATTGCTGTGCGCGATCGCCCATGCTGGTGTGGTCTTCGTCTTCTTCCGGGGTAATGAAAGACCAATAAACGAAGAGCGGCCGGCCGACGATGTTTTCACGCGGCACGAAACCCCAGAAGCGGCCGTCGAGGCTGTTCAACCGGTTGTCGCCCATGGCGAAGTAATTGCCGGAGGGGACGACGAGATCGCCATTCTGGATATGACTTGGCAGATCGTTCGCCCAGGTTGGCTCGATGTCCTGCCCCTGTGCGGTGGGCACGTCAGGGAATTCGTCGCGATAGGGCGAGTAGTTGCTGTAATCGGGATGGCCGGCCTGCGGCTCATCCTGCCGCTTGCCATTCAGGTACACATATCCTTCGTGGAGATGAATGTGGTCGCCGGGAATGCCGACCACGCGTTTCACGAGAAACATATCCGGATATCCGGGCTTAAGGAAAACGATGATGTCTCCGCGGTGCACCGTTCGATAGCGCACGAAAGGCGCCCAGTGCGCGGGCGGAGCGAGGTTGGTGCGATCTACGAGAACGTGATCGCCGATCAGCAACGTCTTCTCCATCGAGCCGGAAGGAATGACGAAGTTCTGGAAGATGAAGGTAAGGATGAACAGGCCCACGACGATAACGCCGCAGTAGGAGGCCAAGGCTTCGAGCGGTGTTTCGTCGTGCCGCGCGTGGGGCGCTGGAGCTTCCTTCGCCGGCGGTGCGGGCGCGGTTACGGTGGGAGGATTCGTCGTCGTTTCGGCCATCAGTTTCTGCTGCGGTTTCGATGGGGATCGGACCGGCTCAGCGGACCGGATGCAGGATGCGGTCCCACCGGGCGAAGTCGATCAGTCGATCCTCAACGCTGTTGCCGAGTTTACCACCCTGGAGCAGCGCGGATTTGGCCACCTTTTGTCGCTGAAATTGCTTCAGCGCACGATGTGGAAGGTTCTGCTCCAGCGAGTCTGGTCGAAGAAATGAAAGACTACGCGCTTGAACTGCTGCATGCGATCAGCCATGCTGGGATGCTCGTCCTCGTCCTCCGGTTCATTGAAGGACCAATAAACGAAGAGCGAACGGCCAACGATATTTTCGCGCGGCACGAAGCCCCAGAAACGGCCATCGAGACTGGGCAGCCGGTTGTCGCCCATAGCGAAGTAGTAGCCCGGGGGCACTACTAGGTCGCCGTCCTGGATGTGGCTGGGCAGCTCGTTGGCCCAGACGGGTTCGACGTTCTGTCCCTGGGAGGTGGGTATGTTGGGGAATTCGTCGCGATAGGGGACATAGTTGCTGTAGTCCGGATGCCCGGCCTGCGGCTCGTCCTGTCTCTGTCCGTTCAGGTACACATATCCTTCGTGTAGATGCAGATGATCGCCCGGGATTGCGATGACACGCTTGACCAGAAACATACCCGGATAGCCGGGCTTCAGAAAGACGATGGTGTCGCCGCGATATACCGTGCGGTAACGCACCAAGGGGGCCCAATGTGCGGGCGGCGCTAGATTGACGCGGTCGACCAATACGTGATCGCCCACGAGAAGAGTGTTCTCCATGGAGCCGGAGGGAATGACAAAATTCTGGAAGATGAACGTGAGGATGAAGAGGCCCACCACGATCACAGCGCAATAAGAAGACAAAGCCTCAAGCGGAGTTTCGTGTCTCGTTCCGGGGGGTCTAGCGTCGGCCATCACGGGTGTGGGATTCGTTGTCTCGGCCATCAGTGTCTACTGCAGCCCGCTCAGCGGACGACACGCAGGATGCGGTCCCACCGGGCGAAGTCGATCAGTCGATCCTCAACGCCGTTGCCGAGTCTACCACCCGGGAGCGGTGCGCTATCGGTCGCCGAGGGCTCGCGGAGGGAAAAGTAGATGAGCAGAGGAGTGCCCTCGATGTTCTGGCGTGGAACGAAGCCCCAGTACCGGCTATCGCGGCTGTGATTGCGATTGTCGCCCAGCACAAAGTAGGTAGCTGCCGGCACGCGGAGATGAGCGTTCTCGACCAGGCCCCGCATCTCGTCGCGCCAGTGTGGGTCGACCGACGGATCGTCGGTGGTGTAACGCGGGAATTGATCGCGATATTCGTCGCGATCGGCGCGCTCGAAGACATCATAGGGTTCGCGCTGCGGCGTGTTGTTGATGACTGCGACGCCGTTCTCGAGTGCAACTTCATCGCCGGGCACTCCAATCACGCGCTTGACGACGTGCTCCTCCGAATCGAGCGGGAAGTGGAAGACAACGATGTCGTGCTGCGCGACATTGCGATAGGGCAGGAGCCATTTCCATATGCCGGCTGGCGCGAACGCGACCTTATCCACCAGCAGAAAATCGCCGACCAGCAGGGTGCGCTCCATGCTCTCCGAGGGAATACGGAACGGCTGCACCACAAAGGCGATGATGAAGATTGCAACGATGATCACCATCAGAGTGGATCGCACCGTATCGACCAGGTGAGGCAGCACAAAATGGATCTGATGGTGCCGCGGCGGGGCCGATTCCAGAGGCGATACTGGCGCCGGAACGCTCAAGCGGTGACACTCTTCGACGAGGGAGCGGAGGTTGAGGCTTCCTGCGACCCTTTCCGCTCAGTGATGTTTTTGAGGGGGGCGGAAGGTGCGGTGGTCTGCTCCTGTAGCTGCTGGAAGGCGACACGCGCAGCTTCCTGCTCGGCGCGCTTTTTTGTGGTGCCTGTGCCCTGTGCGGTGACGGGCGGCAGTTGCGGCGCGGCGGGAATCACGACTTCCACCAGGAATCGCTTTCGGTGGTCCGGGCCGCTCTCCGCCTTCACCTCATATTCCGGAGGCGCAGCGCCCTTGGCCTGCAGCATCTCCTGCAGGGCAGACTTGTGGTCGCCTATGCTGTCGCCGCTCTCCAGTCCCTTGCGGAGACGTTGCGCCGTGGGATCGATGACGGTGCGTTGTATGAATGCGCGAGCGACGTCGAGGCCCGCATCGAGATACAGAGCGGCAAGGACCGCTTCAAAACAGTTGGCCAGCAGGACGGCCTTGTGACGACCGCCATTGCGCTCCTCGCCGCGGCCTAATCGAAGATGCTGACCGAGGTGCAGCGACTCTGCCACATTGGCGAGATGCTTGCGGCTGACCAGCGCGGCCCGCAACCGCGTGAGGTCGCCTTCCTCGAGGTCGGGAAAAGATTCATAAAGAGAGTGTGCGACCAGCAGGCCGAGCACAGCGTCACCGAGGAACTCGAGTTTTTCATTGTCCGTGAGCGGTTTTTCGCCGCGATCGGAAGCAGGCTTCTCCTCGCGAGAGCTCTGGACGCTCTGCGCGCTTTGTTCAAAAGCGAGCGAGCTATGGGTAAGTGCCTGCTCCAGCAAGCTGGGAGCATGGAAGCGATGCCTCAAGGTGCGCTCGAGCGTTTCCAGCGTGCGCGGGACCATGGGGTGCGGTTCTCCCTCTCTCCCTAGCTTAGAGCGTTTTTATCGTTGCCGCGTACCGGCCAGATTCCGTCATTTATCGCTGGGGAGGGGCGGCGGGGGGTGCAGGTGCCTGGGGTGCCGTCGGAGGCCCATCGGGCTTCTGCCCCGGTTGGCTGTCATCGTCCGCGTCGTCTTCCTGCTGGCGGACACCAGCGGGCGGCCCGTAGGGCTCCTTCAGGCCCCGCTCTGCAGCCTCTTTTGTGTCGAGCTGCCCGTCGCGGGTGACCAGCGCCTGCTGGTACTGGGCGAGCGCCTCATCCCGGCTGTGCGCCAGGTCGTCCATGCGGCCGAGATAGATATGGGACCAGGCGAGGAGCCGCGGATCCTTGCCCAGCCGGACGGTCTCTTCGAAGTAGTGGCGCGCGTCCGGGACATTGCGCTGCATCACAGCACAGCGGGCAAGCAGAAAGTCGGCGCGGGCAGCGTCGCCGGTGTGTTGGGTGAGCGCCTGATGGGCGAGGGTGGAGGCGCCGTTCACGTCACCCTGCAGCAGCTTCATCTCGGCCAGGTCTAGGCCATGCAACTGGCGGGTGCCGCGGTGCACCACGTCACCTTCGTTCTGCTGCGTGAAGTTGATGTGCTTCACGTGGCTGAGTTCCGAGGGCACGTCCATGCCGTAGACAATCTCGCCGATGGTCTCCTTGAACGACTGAGGCTCCTTCTCGAAGGCGGCGAGTCGGTCGTAGAAGTAGGCAGTCAGCACGTAGCCCTGCTCCATATCCCGCTTCACCGTCGCTTGGCGGACAGCTTCTGCCTTCTGCTCGGAGGCGTGGCGCTGGCGCTCCACCGCGGCGAACTCCGAATGGGTAACGACGGCGGGCGCCTTGAAGGGCGCGACGCCGGTATCCATGGTGCGCGCTTCGACAGCGCGGATCATGCATTCGGTGACCAGCGAGACGATGTCGCTGCGGAAGGTGTACTCGAGCGGCGCTTCGCGGACTTCCTTCAGGAAGGGGAGCAAGCGGTCCATCGAGGATGCGCGTGCGTAGAGCAGCGGCTCCAGTTCAAAGTGCAAGTAGGTGTGGCGGATCTCGTCCATCCGCACCGTATCGTCGCGCGTCGGGGAAGTGACGACGACGTAATCCGCGCCATAGACTCGTGCGTTGGTCTGACCGGGATCGAGTAGAGGCTCCAGCACCACGGCGAAGCGGCTGTCGCCGCTGACATTCGCCGGCATCTTCAGATAAACATTGGTGCCGACGATCATCGTGGTCAACGAGTCGTGCAGGCTGTTGACGATGGCATCGTACTGGGGACGCACGCTGATCCAGATGTAGTGCAGGTCGATCTCGCGCGCGAATTTGCGCAGCAAGGGCAGCAGTTCGATCACCTGGGTCGAATCCGGCGGCATTTCGGTGAGTGGAACGCTGTTGGTGAGATCCGGTGGAGGCGTGACGTAGAGGGCGAGCGATACGTATTGCGAGAGGTTGTGGCTGGTGTCAGACAGCTCGTGCTGGCGGATGTAGGTGCAGAGCTGGTCGCGGGTGTTCTGCGCTTCGGCAGAGGCCACAACTGCGGTGTTAATGGCATCACGAACCTTCTGCCGCACGGGCTGCGACTGATCGAGTCCGGCGTCATATCCGCACGTATTGAGCGCGGCCGCGATGTCGAAAACCGCCTCGCTGGTCTGCAGACTGATCTGCGGGCC
>DASUWP010000034.1:0-11950 GCA_036378335.1 Acidobacteriaceae bacterium
CGTCTTCTCCGAGACCACCTGCGCGAAGACAGTATAGGTACCGGTGCCGATGTCCTGCGTTGCGCAGGCGATGCGCGCCGTGCCGTCATCGCGCAGCGAGAGCGTGGCCTTGCAGGCGCCGCGGCCGGCCGGCCAGGAGCAGCAGGCCATACCCCAGCCGAGGATTAGGTCTCCTTTGCGCATGGAGCCGACTTCGGGCTTGCGCGCCGACCAGCCAAACTTTTCTGCGCCCATAGTCAAGCATTCTTTGAGATGCCGCGAGGAGAACGGCACGTTCAGGCTCTCATCGATCTTCGGTTCGTTCATCAGCCGGAACTGCATGGGGTCCAGCTTGAGCTTGATAGCCATTTCATCCATCGCGGATTCGAGTGCATAAAGCCCAGGCACCGCGCCGGGGCCGCGCATGGGTGTGGGTGTGCCGATGTTGCGATCGACCACAGCGGAGCGCACGCGCAGATTCTGCGTGCTGTAAAGAAAGGATGTGGCCTCGCCGCAGTTCTCGCGGTAGGTGCCGACGACCGCTATGGAACTGTGGTTGGCGTAGTCATGCTCCAGGCTGATGAGCTTGCCGTCCTGCGCTGCGCCAAGCCGGACACGCTGCTGCGTGCGTGGACGATGACCTACGCTGGTGAACATCTGTGAGCGATCGACAACCAGCTTGACCGGGCGATTTAGATCGCGCGCCGCAACTGCTGCCAGCATCGCCTGAGACCACGGCCAAAGCTTGCCGCCGAAGCCGGATCCCAGGAATTTCATAACGATCTGCACGTTCTCGCGTGGAACCCCGAGCATCTGCGCCATCACGGCCTGATGGTTCATCACCGCCTGCGTCGTCTCATACAGGACGAATCGCGTGCCGTCCCATGTGGCGACGGAGGCGTGCAGCTCGAGGGGATTGTGCGTTTCCGCCGGCGTGACGTACGTTTCGTCCAGCTTTATCGGAGCGCCGGCGAAGGCGCTGTCTACATCGCCGCGCTTGCTCTCCTCGCGCATTTTGTCGGTGAAGCCGTCGCCCAGGTCGACCGAAACATTCGGTGTCTCGGCGTCGTAATCGACTTTGACGGCGCGCGCAGCAGCCGTTGCCTTTTCGAACGATTCTGCAACTACCAGAGCGACATATTGGCCGTTGTAGTAAATCGTGTCGTCCTCGAAGGGTGGGCGCTGCTCGTCGATGCGTGCTTCTCGCGCGTGCGGAATCGGGCGATAAATGGGCGGGACTTTTCCGTGGCTATAGACGCGTATAACGCCGGGCGTAGCTTCCGCGGCGGAGGTGTCCAGGCGGCGAATGCGTCCCTTGCCGATGGTGCTGCTCACCGGCACAGCGTAGACCATGTTCGGAAAGTTGTGATCGGAGGAGTACTTTGCGGTTCCGCTGGTCTTGAGCGGCCCATCGATGCGCGGAACGGCTTTGCCGATGATCGATGCTGGGGTGGCGGCCATATCGCTCCTTATGTAGTCACGGTGGTGAGCGCGCGGACAAGGCAGCGCTTTGCGAGTTCGACCTTGAACCCGTTGTCGCGTTGCGGTTTTGCGTCGCGCAGTGCGGCATCAGCGGCAGCGCGGAAGGTGGTCTCGTGGGCGGGCTTGCCTTCGAGCGCGTGCTCTGCCGCCGGCGAGCGCCAGGGGCGGGTGCCGATTCCACCAAATGCGATGCGAGCCGTGCGAATCCGGCCATTTTCAACCTGGATGATGACGGCAGCGGAGGCGAGGGCAAATTCGTAGGAGGCGCGGTCGCGCAGCTTCAGGTAATGCGATCGCGCTCCAGAGAGAGGCGCCGGAAGGGTGACGTACGTGATGAGGTCGCCGGGCGTGAGAACATTCTCGAGATGCGGAGTATCGCCCGGCAGCAGGTAGAACTCGCCGATGGGCACCTCGCGCTCGCCCTGCGTGCCGGGAACGTCG
Organism: Acidobacteriaceae bacterium; assembly: GCA_036378335.1. Lineage (GTDB taxonomy): Bacteria > Acidobacteriota > Terriglobia > Terriglobales > Acidobacteriaceae > KBS-83. Next base: position 1,903 of record DASUWP010000034.1, read on the forward strand.
CGCCCGGACGGCGCGCTCAGTATATGGATCCGCGCATCAAGCGCCATCATCGCGACGGCCATATCGGATGGATGCGTCGCAATACAGTGCTGGCTGGTGCCGAGGATGGCGTGCGTTCGATTCGGCCCGCTCAGCGCGGCACACCCCGACCCTGGCGTGCGCTTGTTGCATTCGGTGTAGGCGAGATCGCGGAAATAGACGCAGCGTGTGCGTTGCAGCAGGTTGCCGCCGGTGGTCGCCATGTTGCGCAACTGGCCGGTGGCGCCGGAGAGCAGAGCCTCGGAGAGAACGGGGTAATCGCGCATCACGTCGGGATCGTGCGCGAGGTCCGCATTGCGCACCATCGCGCCAATGCGAAGGGACCCATCCCGCTGACGCTCTGTGCGCGCGAGATCGAGACGGTTGATGTCGATGACCTGGGTCGGCGTTTCGACGTCCAGCTTCATCAGATCAATCAGTGTCGTGCCGCCGGCGACGTAGCGCACCTGCGCTCCCTGTTGTGCGGTTTTTGCACTGGCTGCCTGCTGAGATGCTTGCGCCGGAGTGCCGGCGCGGCTGAGCGCAAAGTCGATCATGCTGTCCTCCTCAGGCGGTCTTTCGCGCGTTGCCGCGCACCTGCTGTACGGCAGCGACGATGTTCGGATAGGCCCCGCAGCGGCAAATATTGCCGGACATGGCCTCACGCACATCATTGTCATCGGGGCCCCATGGTTCTTTCAGAACAGCGACGGCGGACATGATCTGGCCGGAGGTGCAATAGCCGCACTGATATCCGTCATGCTCGACAAATGCCGCCTGCATGGGATGAAGATTGGCGGGCTGGCCAATTCCTTCGATGGTGGTGATCTCATCGCCGTCGTGCATAGCGGCGAAGGTGAGGCAGGAATTTACGCGGCGGCCGTTGATGTGCACGGTACAAGCGCCGCACTGACCATGGTCGCAGCCTTTCTTCGTTCCCGTAAGGCTCAGGTTTTCGCGCAGACAATCGAGAAGCGTGACGCGCGGCTCGACGCTGAGCTTCTGTGTTTTTCCGTTGATCGAGAGGGTAACGGAGACGGTCTTTTCGGAGACTGCGGGCGCGGGTATTTCCTGCGATGCCATGGCATCAAATGCGGGAGAGCTTGTTGCCACGACTCCGGCGGCGCCGAGCTGCGCGATGAAAGTGCGACGGGTGGAATGGCCGAAAGGCTTTTGTTTTGCCCGGAGTTCTTCGTCTGTCGCAGTCTGCTCTGTCACTTCCGGACTGCGACGCTGGTCACTCATGTGCACCTCCTCGTAGGAACCTAGGGGCAAGGGGCGACAAAGATTTGGACCCCTTCGCCGTTATTTTTCACTCTATACCGAGTGAAGGAGCGCCAGCAGTGCTAGGAGAGACCTATGGTGAGCATCGCTGCGTATCCTCAAATGTTCGGCAGTTTTCTAAGCAACCAAATCGATGATTTCTGCATGAGCGAGGATTTGTTGAAGCGTGAATGTTGAGCGCATCTACTTCCTACGAGGAGCGTAGCCATTTGTATCGAGCCGAAGAACTGGATGTAGAGCGCGACGCGAAACCGCACCTGGGTTGGGTGCGGGCGCATGCCGATTTGTTGCTATTTGGTCTGGGCGTTTTGGCGTGCTGCGGCTGGGTCCTGTCGCTGCCGGTGTTTCCATCGGAGGATGGACCGGTACACGTGTACTACGCGACGGTGATGGCCAAGCTGTTGAGTGGAGCCCACGGACCGCTGCCGGAAGCCTTCCGCATGCGTCACCTGTTGCCGCCGTACAGCCTCTACTACTACATGCTGATCGTGCTGCTGAAGTTTTTCCCGGCGGTGCTGGTGGAGCAGATCATGGTTTCGATCACGATCGCGATCCTGGCAGCCGGATTTCGCCGCATGTGTGTTGCAGCCGGGCCCAATGGCCGATGGACAGCATTTCTCGTATTGCCATTGCTGCTGAACTGGCCGTTGTTCATGGGATTCCAGAACTATTGCCTTTCCATCGGACTATGCTTCTGGGCGGTTGGCACATGGCTTGAGCGGCGGCGTTTTCGGCGGGCGGTATTTCTTTGCCTCGTTGTTCTTGTTGTGCTGACGCATCCCGTTCCGCTGCTGTCGCTAGCTGCAATCTGCGGCATCGATCTGGTGGGGCGATGGATGCGGCGACCAGCAGCAGAAGAGGACCGCACGAACTCTGCAGCGGAGTGGCGGCGGGACCTGCTGACCTTGGGTTGCGCATGCGCCTGCATGAGCTATGTGCTGCTTTTTACCCAGACGAACAAGGTGCGGGAGAACCTGCTGGTTCATGTTCATCCCATGATGGCGGTGATGAAGTACTCCACACTGTATGGCCTGGGGCTGTTTGCGCGCGCCTCGGCAGCCACGCTCGTCTACACGGCGCTTTTATTTGCCACATTATTAGTGGCACTTATCTTTGCAGCGCGGGCATTCTTCGATCGCGGAAGGGATATCAAATGGCGTCCCGCAGATTCGCTGCTTTTCGCCACACTGGCGCTGGTGGTTGTGCTGCCCTTTCTGCCGGACACGATGAATGGGGGATTCTACTTCAACACGCGGTTTCTCATTCTCGTCTGGTGTGGCGCGATTGCCGCTGCATCCGGGGGGCCTCTCATTGCGCCGCGCCTCAGCGTCCTGTTTCCAGCGATGGGCTGTGCGGTGCTTGCTTACACGCTGATCCTCGCGCAAGTTCGCATTGCTCCCGAGGCGCGGCGCGCTGCTGAAGCTGAGCGCGCTCCCATTGTGCACACGGATGAGAATGTCATCCTGCTGCCCGCGAGTGACTATGAAGCAGATCCCAAGCTGCGCTTCCGTCCGCTGGAATGGTCGGCCGTTCGCTACTTCCGGCGCGCCGGAGATGTGATGCTGGATGCGCCGTTTCTTGATATGGCGACGATGCCCATCGATACGCGAGAGCCTCAACTGGAGGGCACGGTCGTTCCAGGCGCGACCAATGATCTGAAGGATCTGCTCGATCGTTCCAAGCGAGATCCGCAATGGGCGAAGGTGTTGTTTCGCAAAGCGGATCTGATCGTCTTCCGGGATTCTTTTCACATGTCCTCGACGGCAGCGGCGCAGCAGATGCTGCGTGAAGCCGGAAGATCCGAGATGAAGTGCGCGCAGCGGGACTGGTTGTACTTCTGCAGAGCGAAGGCTCTCAAGCCCTGACGCGCCGCAACTACTTCTTTGGTGGGAAAGGTTCTGCCTTCAGCGAACCATCGCGCTGCTTCAGGAGCACCTGAACCTTGCCTTCTGCTGCATCCAACTCCTCCTTGCAGACCGCGGAAAGATGAATGCCTTCTTCGAAAAGTTTGATGGAGTCTTCGAGCGGGAGATCGCCCTTCTCCAGTTGAGTGACGATGCTTTCGAGCTGCTTCAGCGAATCTTCGAACTTGGGCATGGCTACAGCTCTAGTGTAAGGCCTCGGCAGGCGACAGCGTGAAGAAGTGGTCGATGAGGTAGTCGCGAAGTTCAATGTTGAAGCGGCGCGTGTTCTGGGCCGCGTCCTCGGCATCGGTGTTGTAGACAGCGAGGTAGCCGCGATGCGCCACCGGATCGAAGTTGAGCTGGCTGCGGAAGCCGTTTTGCCATCCCGGATGTCCGATCAGGCGCAGGCGGCGATCGGTGTGGATGAAGAAGCTCGCAGCGACCTCATCTTTTGCACCCGGCCGGGAAGAGAAGTCGTCGTCCGGGGGGACGTCGTGGATGGGGCGCCACATCTCCTCGAGCGAGCGGCGTTTGAGAATGCGGTCGTACTCGTCCTGGTGTGCCGGATCGCCCAGCAGAAAATGCAGGTAGCGCACCATGTCCGGCAGCGGTGCGTTCAGGCCGCCATTGGCACGCGTGATGCCGGTATCGAAATCGAAGGGATCTTCGGTCAGCTTGCGGTTCTTCAGGTCCCAACTGTGCGAGCGGAAGGCAAGCAGCGTAGCGGGACTGCGATCGTAGTAGCTGTGCGTCATGCCGAGCGGCCCGAAGACATTCTTCAGCATGTAGACCTCGAAGTTATCGCCGCTCAGCCGCTCGATGATCTCGCCCAGGAAGACAACCGCAAGGTTCGAGTACTGATAGCGCGAGCCTGGCGGAAAGGCGATGCTGGTGTAGGGCATCATGGCGACGAGCTGCGACCACTGCGTCGGCTCGTACGGCTCCCAATCGCCGACGTGCCACGGCCAGGTCGCGTCGCGAAAGCCGTTGGTGTGCGACATGGCTTCGCGGATGGTGATCGCGGAGATGGGACCATACGGATCATGGACCGCGTTCAGCTCGGGGATGTACTTCACCAGCGGATCGTCGAGTGACAGCAATCCGCGGTCGCGCAGCTGCATGATCGCGATGCCGGTAAATGTCTTGGTGACTGATGCCCAGTGATAGGTGGTCTGTTCATCCACCGGCGCTTTGGGTGTCAGGCTTTGATCACCGTACCGGTCATCGAGAACGACGCGGCCATTGTCAAAGAGCACCAGGCTGCTGCCGACGATGCCGTTGCGCTCAAGGCCCGCACGATAGAACGCGCGAATGGCCGGCAAATCCGGCGCGGAGTTATCCGCGGGGCCGGCGACCTTGGCCGATTGCTGTTGCGACTGAGCGTTGTGCAGTGCGGGAAAACCCAGAAATGTGGTGACCAGCAGCAGTTGCGCCATGCGCATCGGCAAAACCTCGGCCTATGGGAAGTAGCAGCAGGAGTAGCGGCATTCTATCCTGCTGCCGGCGCGCCATCGTCGAATCGTTTATGTCTGGAGAGACACGTCGGGCTGCGGCAGAACCTGCCGGACAATCTCGACAGCGAGCGCATAGCGACCAAAAGGCGCGCTTACCTGCACCCCCTGTACCATGGGGCGCGCTGCGTTCAGCATTTCTTGCGCGATGCGGATGCCTTCGGCGCGCGCGGCCTCCGGCGTCTCGGCCGCGGCCATGCGGGCCATGATTTCGTCTGGCATGGAGACGCGCAGGTCGTTCTTCATGAATTCGGCATTGCGCAGACTGGTGAGCGGCCAGATACCGGCGATCACCGGAATGCGAAAGCTTTCAATGCGTCGCAGAAACACTTCCAGCAGCCGCAGATCGAAGACCGGCTGGGTGATGGCGTACTCTCCACCGGCCTCGACCTTGTAGGCGAAGCGGCGAATCTCGTTATCGATGTCCGGCACACCGGGATTCGCTGCAACGCCCAGTGTGAATCCGGTGGACGCGCCGATGGGATTGCCGCCGATATCAAGGCCATGGTTCAGGCGATTGACGACATTCACCAGCCCGATCGCGTCGACGTCGAAGACCGCGGTGGCGTCTGGATAGTTACCGAGCTTGGGCGGATCTCCTGTGAGGCAAAGGATATTGCGCAGACCGAGAGACGAGGCGCCGAGTAAATCGGACTGGATAGAGAGCAGGTTGCGGTCGCGGCACGTGTAATGGAGCACCGTCTCGATGCCGGTCTGCTGCTGAATCTGCAGGCAGAGGCTCTGCGCGCTCATGCGCGCGGAGGCACGCGGCGAGTCGGGGATGTTGATGGCGTGGATGCCGGTGCCGGCCAGCATGCGCGCGCCGTCGATCTCCTTCGAGCAGTCGATGCCGCGCGGCGGCACGATCTCCACCAGCGTGATGAACTCGCCGGAAGCGACGAGGCTGCCAATTTTTGAACGGTCGGCGAGCGGCGCGGGTGGCGTTTCGGTCACGATGGGTGCACGAGTGTGCCCCGGCTTCGCGGTCTGTTGCGCATCCATCGCGCGTATGGCGGACTTCATGGCGCGAATGTGATTGGGCGTTGTGCCGCAACAGCCGCCGATGAACTGCACACCGGCGCGCACGAATTTGCGCGCGAAGCTCGCCATATACTCCGGCGAGCAGAGATAGATGTTGCGGCCGTCCACGTTGCGCGGCATACCGGCATTCGGCATCGCGGCCAGAGGAAGTTCGGTAGCCCCGCGCATGCGCTCGATGGCGGTGAGCACCGTCGCTGGACCGGTGGAGCAGTTGACACCGATGGCGTCGGCCCCTGCAGCTGTCAAGCGTGCCGCCGCAATCTCTGCCGGAGTGCCGTCAAGGCAATTCGCATCTTCGTCCACCGTCACCATCGCCAGCAGTGGAATGTCCGGAGCGACCTGCCGGGCGGCAGAGATGGCCTGCTCGGTCTCATTGATGGCCATCATCGTCTCGATTGCGAGTAGGTCCACGCCTACTCCAGGACCACCGGCGATGAGGCCTTCGATCTGTTCCGCAAAGGCGGCGCGCGCCTCTTCCAACGCGGTCTTTCCCAAGGGTTCGAGGTGGACGCCAAGCGGGCCGACGGAGCCGGCTACGAAGGCGCTTCCGGCTTGTTTGTCGGCGAGCTGCGTGACAGCTTCGCGGGCCAGCCGTGCCCCTGCCTGGTTGATAGCGCGTGCCTGGTCCTGCAGGCCGAAGCGGTGCAGCCGGAAACTGTTCGCGCCGAAGGTATTGGTTTCGATGATCTCGGCGCCGGCCTGCAGATACTCCTCATGGACGGAGCGGACGAGCTCGGGTTGGGTCAGGTTCAGCTCGTCGAAGCACTTGTTGAGGAAGACACCTCGTCCATACAGCGCAGTGCCCATGGCCCCATCACACAGGACGGTCCGATTGGCGAAGAGTGACTGCAGGGGTGACATCTTCACATGCTAGCAAAAGCGCGGATGACATACGGAGATCCCGTTGAGCGCGGGCGTCTATCCCCCGAACAGCAGGAAAACGTGGGCCTTTTCACTGGGGCGCGGCGAGGCAATGTCATTCAACCCTTTGCTATACTTCAGTTTCCCGAACGCACACAGTTTGTTGTGAAGGTTGAGGTCCGAAGCATTTTGAAGAAGAGAAGTCGCCTGTCCCTGGCCGTTGCTGCGTTCGTCGCTGTCGCGGTTTCGTTCATTCTCACCGGCTGCGGAAAGAACTTCTATTTCGCGGGCCGGACCTTGCCGCCCAGCGGCCTTACGCAGCGTGTCCTGGTCGCCGTGGATAACCCAGTCGGCAGCCTGCAATTCATGGATGCGTACTACGATATCCGGCACCCGTACAACAATCCGAACGGGCAATTCTCGATCGGCGGATTCAGCGGCGCTAACCCTGCCACCATCCAGAACCTGCCTGAGGAACAGGCTGGGCTGGTTTATTCCTCCGGTGACGGCAGCCTGGCATCGATCAGCTATTCTGGGGAAAAGCTGAACAGTACCGTCATCTCCTCCGGCGCCATCTCCGCCAGCATCTTCGGGGCGCAGAAAGGCGGCTATTTCGTCGCGGCCGAGCAGAACACGCACGCCATGATGGTCTATGACACCTCGATCGGCAGCCAATTGCTGATGGATGTGCCGGGTGTTTATCGCATCTCGATGAACTCGAATGCCACACTGGTGCTGGGTTTCGTGCAGAACAGCAATGACGTGTTCACGCTAATCAAACTTACCCCGGCGCAGCAGTCCCAGTACGCAACACAGGCCGCATGGACTTCCGCTGGTTTTCAGGATTGCGAGCCGCAGACGCTGCCCAAGTACTGCGTCGGCAAAGTCGGCGATTCCTCAGCGCTCTTCGACCACCCAAGCAAAGCGATCTTCTCCGCCGACGGGCAAACCATCTATGTCCTGAACTGCGGGCCTGAATGCGGTGGCACGACATCGGGAATCGTCGCTATTCCGGTCTCCAGCTCCGTTCTGAATGGCAATCCCGCTGGTCCCGCGGGTCTGCCACCTCTCACGACTTCCGCCGGAGTTCAACCGGGCCTGCAGGCCACGACGCTACTTCCGGTCCCGGGAGGCGCGACCAATGCCCTCCAGAGCGGCACGACCTTATATGTGGCCGGCCAGCAGTTACAGCCGGATGGTTTGCTCGCCGGCTATCTCAGTGTCGTGAACCTGGGAAGCTTTAACCTCACCGGCCAATACGCCATCAGCGACGGCACCCACAACAAGATGAGCCTGGCCGATGACAACACCTTGTGGATCGGCTCCCAGCGCTGCCAGAACGGCGAACGCTTCGCCAAAAACAGTGCGGGACAGAATGTGCAGTTCGGCTGCCTGACGATGTTCAACACCTCCACCAATGCCGTGACCGTGGACCGCTATATCGGCGACCTGACAGGTATTGCGGATGTGGAGGGCCTGCATAAGGTGTATGTGGGTGAGGGCGGCCAAGTGCACATTTACAGCACCACGAATTTCGCCGAGCTGGACAATACAAACGTCACCGTGACAGGTACAGTTTCCGATGTGGCCTACATGGACGGCTCTTCGGATGACAACAACACCACGTACTGAGCGGCAGGCCTGATGACGACGCCGGCGGCATCCCAGACGAGCCCCATAGATATCCTGGCAATTGCCGCTCATCGCGACGATGTAGAACAGACCTGCGGTGGAACGCTGCTCAAGATGCGTTCGCTTGGCCTGGAGACCGGCATCCTCGACCTGACTCAGGGTGAGGCGGGAACCCGCGGCTCGGCCAGCGAGCGTGCGGCGGAAGCCGAAACAGCGGCCCGTATCCTTCGCGTCGGCTGGCGGCAGGCGCTGGACTTGCCCGATGGACGGGTGGAGAACACCTTTGAGAATCGGCTGAAGATCGTGCGCGTGCTTCGAGAGCTTCGGCCTCGAGTGGTGATCCTGCCGTACTGGCAGGGCAGGCACCCGGACCACTACACGACGGCCACGCTCGGGTATGAGGCTTGCTTCGTGAGCGGGCTGGCGCGCGTCGGAACGGGCACAGCGCCGCATCGTCCGTACAAGGTGCTCTACGCCAGCCTGTATGCGGACGTGCGGCCTACCTTCGTTGTCGATATCACGCCTTTTGTCGAAGCGCGCTATCAATCGCTCATGGCCTACCGTTCGCAATACGCGAACGCCGAGCAGGGAAGCGCGCTGTTTGTGCCGGAAGAAGAGATTCGCGAGCGCACGTTCGCCGAGGCGAAGCATTACGGTCAGTTAGCCGGGGTGCGCTATGGGGAGCCCTTTGTGCAGAAGGAGGTCGGCCTCGTGGACGACCTGATGACCTTGCCCGTGGCCTCACTTTAGAGCCGATTTTCTTGCGGTCTGCGTTTACACCGAAAACGGTCTGACGGCCCACTCCTCGGTAGTTTCGAAGGGCGGCGCAATGAGGGGTGCGTCATGGTCTTCCTCTTCCGCCTTGGCTTGTGCCGAGCGTTCCGGCAGATAGACGCGGACCACGGCGCCGCGCAGATCGCCCTCGGTGCTGTTGGAGATGCGCACCGTTCCCCCATGCTTTTGCACGATGCCCAGGCTGACCCACAGGCCAAGCCCTGTACCCCGTTCGCCTTTGGTAGTCATGAAGGGTTGGAAGAGCTTTTTCTCGACATGAGGCGCGATGCCGCGGCCACTGTCAGCGATCTCGACGATGGTGCCGGCCCGGCCATCCAGCGGGCTCGCCGGACGCACCAGGATCCGCACATGTCCGTGGGGACCGGCTGCCTCTCCGGCATTGGCGATGAGGTTGGTGAATACCTGCCGGAGCTCGCCGGGAAAGCCATAGACGTGCACGGGATGCGTGAAGCTTTGCTGCACCGTGATGTCCTGATCGCGCATCTTGCGGTCGAGCAGCAACAGCACACTCCCGATCAGCTCTTCGAGATTCACCTGCACCGGCATTGGCGATTCGCGGTAGAGGCTGAGCATAGCGCGGCTGATCTGCAGAGTGCGTCCCAGCTCCTGTTGCGCCAGTTTCAGGTACTCAGCGCGGCGGTGTGGATCGGTCTCCTGCGAGATGAGGAAATGCAGGTTAGCCACAGAATCCAATGGATTGTGAATCTCGTGCGCAATGCTCGCCGCCAGCCGGCCGGTGACCGCAAGCTTCTCATTCGCAATAAGCGTGACCTCCGCCTTTCGCAGCTCGGTTACATCGCGAAAGACCACGACGGAACCATCTGCGCGCCCTTCAGCGTCCACCACAGTCGAGACTTTGGCGTCGACCGCGTACTCGGTACCGTCGCGGGAGATCAGCGTCCCCTCCTGGCGCAGACCCATCGCGCCGGAGTTGTCGAGGTCCTCCAGTACATCACCAATGGGTTGGTGAGTCTGGGGATGGACAAGCCGCAGCACTTCACC
>DASUWP010000035.1:0-20291 GCA_036378335.1 Acidobacteriaceae bacterium
ATGAACATCGGCACGCGCGTGCCGTCCTTTGATTTGAAGAAAACTTGTCGCACCTGGTAACGATCTGGATGGAAGGGCACCTTCGGCTGCGCGAAGATGCTGGTCGCGCCAGAGTCCGCTTGGTAGCGATAAATTGTCGGCGGCACGTTGAGCGATTCAAAACTATAAGAGCCCTCTTTCTCCAATGGGCGTCCATGCGGCACCGTGGCGCTGCCAAAGCCCGGCAGCTTCATCGTTCCTGTCGGTTTGCCTTCGAGCGAGTAGATCGAGATTTCGTTCTTCACATCTACCAGCCGCTCGATAAACAGCTTCCCACCCAATACGGTGGAGGCCTCAATCGCATCCTTCGTTTCCGGCACTATGGTTTGCCATTCATGCGGTGACGTATTCGGATCGGCACGCAGGATGCGCCGCTTCGGCGCGCCCATGTCCGTCTCTACAAGGAACGTATCCGTGCCCGTGTCGATCAGGTTGAAGCGATTCTCAATTCCGTACACCAGGGGAAGGATCGGCGCATCCGGCACCCGCAGGTCCTTGATGAGGATGTCCTCGCGCTTCGCCGGCACGCCGCGACTGATGGTCAGGATCAGCCAGTGGTCGTTGTCCGAGATCCCCACTCCGATCAGGTCCAGCTCGCCCAGCGGCTCGCTCTTGTATTCCTTGCCGAAGATCACCGTGTCCGCTGACTGCTCCGTTCCAAACGGATGCCAGTACACCAAGGTCCCGGAGTGGTGAAACACCGCGTAATACACGCCCTTCTTGTCTGGGCTGATCGCTACGCCGAAGTAGCGCTGGCTCGTGAGCCGGTCCGGCAGTTCCTTGCGCGTCGCAACATCGATCAGGCGCACGGCTTGCTCGTCCGCGCCGCCCTGCCGAACGCCATACGCCAACAGCGACCCATCATTCGTCACATCGAGGATGCCGACGGAAGTGTTCTGGTCCGCGCCCAACTTGGTCGCATCCACCAGCCGCTCATCCGCGCCGCCGACCCCATGCCTCACATAAATGGAACCCTGGTTCTCATTCGCCAGCCGCTTTTTGAAGAAGTACAAGCCGCCGCGTAGCATGGGCGTGGAGTACGTCTCCACCCTCTCCAGCTTCGTCAGCTCCGCTTTGATCTCCGGCCGGATCGTCACCTGCTGCAAATAGCTGTCGGTATAAGCGTTCTGCCTGTCGATCCACGAACGTGTCTGCGGATCCTGCTGCTGCTCCAGCCAGCGGTAGTCATCGGTGATGGTGTCGCTGTGCAGTGTCTCGCTCACCGGATGCCTCGCGGTATCCGGCGGATCGGCCAGCGTCACACCGTTGCCGCCTCGCACCTGCGAGGCGCCGGGCAGCGCTGGACGGTCCAAGGTAAGCACATTGTTCGTCGTGCCGTTTGCCGGATTCGCTTCCTCGCCTCCATGCCGTTTCGCCACCTGCCCCAGGTGCGACGACGCTTGTTGCTGCTGTTGCTGCGATTGCCCCATTCCCGCCAATCCGGCGACAGAACAACCCAGAAGCACCACCGCAACCCGCAGCCCCATTTGCGGCCTCCCCTTGCCAGCAGCGCGCCGACACACGGTTATAAACCCAAAGTGCGGCACAAATCGCCTGAAGAGTTGGAAGGGTTACTCTTTCGCCGCACTAGCTATAGTTTTTGGAGGTTGTTACTTGTCGGGTTAACACCTCTCAGCTTGCGCAGCGTCGCCGGATACCGAGACACTGGCAACAAGACGATTGAGGAAAGGGGGCAACATCACCATGCCCATCCAGGCAGAGAAGGGTTCACGTTTTCGGGCACTCCACCAGCGCGGCGGCGCGTTTATCATCCCCAACCCCTGGGACCGGGGAACCGCGCGCCTGCTGGCCCACATGGGATTTGAGGCGCTGGCCACCACCTCAGCTGGATATGCCTTCTCCGCCGGTCTGCAGGACGGCGCCGTTGGTCGCGATGCCATGCTTGCGCACGTTGCCGATATCATCGCCGCAACGGACCTGCCCGTCAGCGCCGACCTGGAAAACGGCTTTGGCGACTCGCCTGAAGCGTGCTCGGAAACCATTCGCCTCGCCGCCGCAACGGGCCTTGCCGGTGGCTCCATCGAAGACGTCTCGCCGCGGCCAGAAGGCCGCATCTACGCCTTGGAGCACGCAATCGAGCGCGTGCGTGCTGCAGCAGAGGCTGCTCGCGCTTTGCCTGCGCCCTTCGTCCTTACTGCTCGCGCGGAGAACTTCATCGCCGGCAATCCCGACCTCGCGGACACCATCCGCCGTCTCCAGGCCTTCCAGGAGGCCGGAGCCGAGGTGCTCTACGCGCCCGGCCTCAAGACCAAGGAGGAGATCGCCGCAGTCCTCAGCTCGGTCGATCGCCCGGTCAACGTCGTCATGGGCCTGCAGGGAGTCGCGCTCGATCTCGCAACGCTGTCGCAGATGGGCGTGAAGCGGATCAGCGTCGGCAGCGCTCTCTCGCGTGCGTCGCTCACAGCGTTCCTAGGCGCCGCTACGGAGATGCAGCAGCACGGCACTTTCACCTTCGCCAACGACCTCATCACCTACAAAGAGATCAACGACCTGTTCGGGTCATGATTGCGCTCGGATCACAGGCATCGACGCGAGCCACCTTCAATAACTGAGCGCCGCCGTAGCTGCCTGCCGCCAGAAAGCAAATGTCTCAGGAGTAATCCTCCGCCGCCCGGCAGCCGTTTCCCGCTCATACAATCCACGCAGCGCCTCCCACAACAGCGAAGCCTCCCGCTCCAGCCCCAGCACACGCAACGAGCGGAGCATGCGTGTCAGCCGCAGATGGTTGTGGTTCCCCGCATGCATCCAGTTCCGCGAAGCGGCGGCGAACCGTGGTCCCTCCACCACGCGATCGCAATCCAGCGCAAATCCGTAGAAGGTCAGCATCCGCAGAAACGCCTCGCGTAGACGGTCCTGCATCGCTGCATTGTTCCGAATCGCCGCAATCGTTCCAGAGTCCAGCACCGGGGCCAAGGGATTCGCCCCACTCCGCTCCGGCAGGGGAAAGATCCACTGGATGTAGTCATGCACCATCTCCATGCGCGCATCGTCCCAGCCCATGATCTCGTCGAATGTGCGTCCCTCGTCATCCGCTCCGCCAGCAAAGAAGCGCATCAGTCTGTCGTCAGCCATAGCTCTCTAGAAGCAGCCTGGATCCACATCGTTGCCGCGCGGGTCGGCTACCCCATCCAATGCAACGCGCAGGATGGGTCAGTCCAGTCGCGAAACCTCCTCTTAAAGTGACTCCACCACCAGCGCCTGACTGCACACTCCCACTTCTCCGAACCCGACCGATAAGCTGGAGCGAGCACGCATGCCTGACACCACATCCCCACCCTCGAACGAGATGCCAGCCGAACTGCCTGATCTACCCAAAACGAAGCAGCCCCACGGCCGTGCCGCCGCGCTCGCCGTCGCCACGGGGATCCTGCTTTCCAAAATCATCGGCCTCGTCCGCGAGCGCATCTTCGCCCACTACTTCGGCAACTCCATGGCCGCGGATGCCTTCAAGGCCGCCTTTCGCATCCCCAACATGCTGCAGAACCTCTTCGGCGAGGGCGTTCTCTCCGCATCGTTCATTCCGGTCTACGCGCGGTTGAACGCCGAGGAGCGCCATGAAGAGGCCACCCGCACCGCCGCCGCCATCTTCGCCCTCCTGGTGCTCGTCGCATCGGTGCTCGTGCTGCTGGGCGTGCTCTTCGCGCCGCTGCTCGTCGACATCATCGCGTACGGCTTCAAAGACGGCACGCGTCTCCTCACCATCCAGCTCGTCCGTATCCTGTTCCCGGGAGCGGCTTTGCTCGTGCTTTCCGCCTGGTGCCTCGGCATTCTCAACAGCCACCGCCGCTTCCTGCTCTCTTACACAGCCCCTGTGGTCTGGAACGTCGCCATGATTGCGACCCTCGTCTGGCAGGGCCGCAGCCTCTTCGCTCACGGCATCACCGACGCAGCCACAGCCGAGCCGCGCCTCGCCATCGCGCTGGCTATCGGCTCGGTCATCGGCTCCGCGCTGCAGTTCTTCGTTCAAATCCCGTCAGTCCTGCGCCTGCTCAGTCCTCTGCAATGGAAGGCCACCTTCCGCTCGGAGCACGTGCGCACCATCGTCCATAACTTTTTCCCCGTCTTTATCAGCCGCGGTGTCGTGCAGTTGAGCGCCTTCGTCGACCAGATGCTCGCCAGCCCGCTGCCCACCGGCGCGGTTGCCGCGCTCAGTTACGCGCAAATCATCAATCAGCTTCCCGTGTCGCTCTTCGGCATGGCGGTCTCTGCGGCTGAGCTTCCTGCCATGTCCGCTGCGCTCGGCACGCCAGAGCAGATCGCCGCCAAACTCCGCGCGCGCCTCGCTGCCGGTCTCGGCCAGATCGCCTGGTTTGTCGTCCCCTCTGCCGTGGCCTTTGTGGTGCTCGGCGATGTGGTTGTCGCCGCGGTCTATCGCACTGGCCATTTCAGCGCGCGCGACGTCACCTACGTCTGGAGCGCGCTCGCCGGTTCCGGCGTCGGCCTGCTCGCCGGGACCTCGGGCCGCCTCTACTCATCGGCGTTCTACGCGCTGCGCAATACGCGCACTCCGCTCAACTTCGCAGTCATCCGCGTTGCCCTTACCCTTGGCCTCGGCTACTTTTTCTCAAAGCCCCTGCCGCGCCTGCTCGGGATTGATCCGCGCTGGGGCGTTGCCGGCCTGACGCTCTCTGCCGGTCTTGCTGCATGGCTCGAGTATTCACTCCTGCGCCGCGCCATGCACCAGCGCATCGGCGTGGTCGATTATCCCGCCAGCCGCGTTCTTCGCCTATGGCTCGCTGCCATCATAGCCGCCGTGCTCTGCTATTTGCTGAAGCACCACCTGCCGGTCGGAAATCACCTTTGGGGCCATGGCGCGCGTGCGGCCCTCCTCACTGCGGTTGCCATCCTCCTCCCCTATGGGGGACTCTACGTCGCCTTTACTGTGCTGATGAAGGTACCTATCCCCGGCAGCCTGCTGCGCCGCTTCAAGCGGAGCTGAATTCGGCATTCATACAACAAAAAGGCCCCGGGTCTCGCCGGGGCCTTGGTCATTTTCCTTCAAAGCCTGCTATTTGGGGCAGGATACAGCCGACTTTGTAAGCGCGTTTTCGTTCGGATAACTCCATGCGCCATCGATCGCATTCGAAGCTGGCCCCTGGCTAAACCACTGCAACAATGCCTCCGTCTGGGGATGGAAGGTGAATATCTTCCCGCTCTCTCGCAGTGGAATCGCAACCGTGGAATCGGGCAGGACTTCGACTGGGTCTCCCGTCTCTAGGTTCCCTTGGCATACTTTCGAAGTTGCAGGCTGGCCTGGAAACTGCCAGACCGGCACCGCGGTGTTGACGAATGGGTCGTTATAAGCCTCCGTCACCTCATGCGAGAGGCCAGTAATGTCCTGGACCCCCGAGCCGAACAGCCCCGGAGAGATCCAGCTGGCAAAGGCAACGATCCAGCGTGGCTGTGGCGAGACGCTCGTATCGTTGAAGTAGGTATGGAAGCCCAGAACGCAACAGTCTCCGTTGAAGCGATTTCCCTGGCTGTTGATCGAAAACAGGAAGTTATCCGGATAAAGCTGCATGTTGAAGGCGTCTGTGGTGTCGTTTCCACCATTGATGTCATTAATTACGGCATTGCTGAATACGTTGTTAAAAAATAGGTCCAACATCTCGACGAACGTATCGCCGTTCGGAGCCTTCCCCGCGTAGTAGTTCTGAACTTGTTTGACCGTTCCATTCGGCAACCGGACATTCACAAACCTGGGAACCGCGATCGTGATGCGATTCACGATGCTCGGGTCCAAATCGGTGTGCCAGTTCTGCTTCATGGTGTTGAAGAACTCAGCGCGCTGGATTGCGTCGGTGAATTGCGTGCGTCCATCGCCGTAAAGCGTCTTATCAAATACCGGCGACTCCAGAGTGAGGTTCTCAAACGGGTTATAAGAAACGAGTTTGAAAACGCTTCCGTCGGCATTCAGCAACTGCAGCGAGACCGTGGTGATCTTTGCCGGAATGGTCGTTGTGCCACCGACCAGTGGATCGTGTCCGATCATGATGTAGGGATAGACAGTGCCTTCGCTCAGGCCGCCAGTGGCCGCAAATGCACCTTCGAAGGTTGGGACTGTATCCAGTCCAAAAAGCGTCCCATTTCCGATCACAGCAGAGTTGGCGGCCGCCGCAGCGTTCGCGTTCGCCCTCTCACGGGTGACGGCCGCACCATTCTCGTCGAATGCGACCTTGCCGCGCGAGGTCTTGGCGCCGGCCGGGTACGTCAACACTGGCGAAGAGGTCACAGTACGAACCGAGTTGAGGGGAACCGGCGCCACTCGCGTGTAACCGGGGTTGATGGAATTACTGTCGGTCTCGTTCTGCGCTGAGAGGCTTGAAGATAGACTGAGAAATGCGGCGGCGGCTGCAAATGTACCGATGAGTCGGGGCACGGCTTTCATGGACTGGTCCTCTGGAATGTGGTCAAAAAAATGTGGCTGAAGAACCACCTGAGGACAATACCCTACTGCGCAAGAACAAACGAGAATAATTGCCAGAATTTCTCCGTCAGTCAGCAGAGATATAACGAACTCGGGAAAGACGCTCGAAGATAAACCCGGTCTTTGCCGCAGAGGCCGTGACATTTTTTGATTAACCACGTGGACGTTTTGATCGGCCACGTGAACGGAAAACCGTCGTTTCCTGCTTGCAATTCCAGGTGCCACGTTGAAAAGAGCGAATGATCGGTAGTGGATCAAATTCAGACTGACCCACTACCAAACGATCGTCCTCTGCTCAGAATCGGTGTGCCGTCCTGGAGCAGAAAGACAAATGCGCAATCCGGCAAACGCCGTCCGCACATCTCGCCATCCAAATACGAGAGAGCACGAGAACTCACTGTAAGGAGTTCCCCCATGGCATCAAAGTTGTCAAAAACCACCCAGGACCACGACGAGATTCGTAGATGGGCAGAGGCGCGCAACGCCATCCCCTGCGAAGTCGCCAGCACCGAACGGGACGACGAAGCCGGGATCCTGCGCTTCTGCTTCCCCAAGGCCAAAAATCGTAATGACGGTGCGCTCAAAGAGATTGGCTGGGAGGAGTTTTTCTCCAAGTTCGACGAGAACGGCTTGTCGATGGTCTATCAGGAGAAGACCGCAGGCGGGGAGCGCAGCAACTTCAATAAGCTGATCCACGCCGAGACGCAGTCCAACACCAGGTCCAGCAGCAGCAGGTCGAGCAAATCCCGTGGCGCTGCGCATGGACACTCGACCCGCCACCCTCACGCTGCTTAGGAACGCCACCCTTGCCGACTGGCGGACACGCGAAAGCCCCGGAACGGACACCCGCTCCGGGGCTTCGTATTCTTGTGCGTCCCGTCTAGACCGAAACCGGCTTCGCCGCTTCGCTGGACTTGCTATCCGGGCTGCCGGGCTTGCGGATGTCGATGCCACCCTTGAAGAAGGCGCCGTCCTCGATGGAGATCCGCTGCGCGATCACGTCGCCAGTCAGGGAGCCTTCGCTGCGGATATCCACGCGGTCGCTAGCATTGATGTTGCCGCGCACCTTGCCCAGCACCACGACCTCGCGAGCAGAGATGTTCGCCGCCACCTGACCGTTGCGGCCTACAGTGACGCGGTTGCCCGGCAGGTTGATCGCGCCTTCGACCTTGCCGTCGATGTACAGCGACTCGGAACCGGTGACCTCGCCTTTGACCACCAGGCTTTTGCCGATGGTGGCCTGGTCTGCGGCAGCAGACTGTGCGGAGGGGGCTGTGGGGCGGGAAGCAGCCGGCTCGAACCCGCCGGAAGCTGGGATTGCCGGGCGGTTCGGCTCATTGTTGGGGGATTGGGGAGTACTGCCGGGCTGATTCGGTTTCCACATTGCTTGGGTATTTCCTTTCAGATACTGCGAAATATGCTTTGCCTGCCGACGGCCCTGCGGGAATCAGTCGCCCGCCCTCTGCACTGGTCCATCCTTGAGCAGGTACAGAGTGGCCGGGACCTTCGCACCCGCGCCAAACGTGTCCTTTGTCTGCATATTACTCACCTCTGCGCGAAAATTGCATCCCTCGTCAACAATCTTTTCGCGCAAACTTGCACCTAAGTGGTATCCCCACAGCCGCTTAACGAGCGGTGAAGAGGCAAAGCGATACCATCGAGACCTATGCCCTCGGACCGCGATCTGCTCGCTCGCATCGGCCGTTCCTCCGGCAGCCGTGCCGGTTACAAACAGCTGGTCCGCGAGCTGGGCCTCGGCGGTGGCCGCGAACGCCGCCTTCTTCTGGAGCAACTCGCCCGCCTCAGCGCGCGGGGCGATCTCGTCAAGGCCGGCCGGGACCACTGGAGCCTCCCGCAGGCAGCATCCGCCAACACCAGTCTCATTGCGGGCCGCCTCGATCTGCACCGCGATGGCTTCGGCTTCGTCCGCCCAACAAGCAATATCGGCACAAGTGGTGCCCCAGACAAGGGTGACGACATCTTTATCCCGCCCGCCGAGCTCCACGGCGCCATGCAGGGAGATCTCGTTCTCGTCGAGCTCCTCCCGCCGCGCACACACGGCCCCAACACCGGCAAGCGCGCCGGATGTATTGTCCAGATCGCCCACCGCCGCAACCCGACCGTCGTGGGCCGCTTCCGCTACGCGACCAGCGAGCGCGCTCAAGGTAATTACGTCGTTCCCTTCGATGAACGTATGACTCAGCCCATCCTCATCCCTTTCGGCGACGAGATCCCCTTGTATCAGGACGCTGATTCAGAGTCCGAGGCCACGCCCCATCGCGTCTTGGGCAAGGACGCCCATCACGCGCAACATGCCCCCGATGATCTGGAGGGGCTGGTCGTCGATGTCGAGATCACTGACTGGCCCACGCTCCATCGCCAGGCCCGCGGCCGCATCCTCGAAGTCCTGGGCGACGCCGACGACTTCGGCGTCGATGTCGAAATCATGATTCGCAAGCACCACATCCCCCACCTCTTTCCGGAGGGGGTGCTTGACAACGCCCGCGAGGTCGCCCATCTCGATCCGCAGGAGATCGCCCTCCGCCGCGACTTCCGCGATCTCCCCATCGTCACCATCGACGGAGAGACGGCCAAGGACTTCGACGACGCCGTACTGGTGAAATACACCCATGACGGTTACGAACTGCAGGTGCACATCGCCGATGTAGCCCAGTACGTCACAACCGGCTCACCACTGGATCTCGAAGCACGTCTGCGCGGCACCTCCGTCTACTTCCCTGACCGCGCGGTTCCCATGCTCCCGCAGGAGCTCTCATCTGATATCTGCAGTCTCCGTCCCGCGGAAGATCGCCTCGTCCTTTCATGCATCATGCAGCTCGACCGCCACGGCGCGATCCTCAGCTACGAAGTGTGTGAGGGGGTCATACGCTCGGCGCTCCGCATGACTTACACCCAGGTCCACGCCATCCTTTCCGGCGATGAGGCCGCGCGTGCTGAGTTCGCGCCTCTGGTTCCCGAGTTCGAGCGCATGCTCACCCTCGCCAAGATCCTCAATCGCAAACGCGAGCAGCGAGGCTCCATCGACTTCGATCTTCCCGAGCCGATCATCGACTTCAACGACGAAGGCGAGATGCAGGGCATCCTCCGCTCCGATCGCACCTGGGCCAACCGCCTGATTGAAGAATTCATGCTCTCAGCCAACGAGTGCGTCGCCGACTGGCACGAGCGTCTCGGCATCCCCAGCATCTATCGCATTCACGAAAAGCCAGACGCCAAGCGCGTCATCGACTTCGAGGAAACCGCCGCTCACTTCGGCTACTCACTCGGCATCGGCGCGCTACCCGTCAAGCGCATCCAGTTCAAGAGCGAGCGCCGCGAATTTCGCGCCCACAACGCGCGCAACCGCCAGAGTCAGCGTTCAGTGCCACGCGAGCACGAGATCCCGCAAGACATCCCCGTCACCCCGCAGATGTACCAGCGGCTGGCAAAGAAAATCGCCGGCAAGGCGGAGGAGCGCATCCTCGCACACCTCATGCTGCGCTCGCTCAAGCAGGCCCGCTACTCGGAGAAGAACGAAGGCCACTTCGCCCTCGCGACGTCGCACTACACCCACTTCACCTCGCCGATCCGGCGCTATCCTGACCTCATCGTGCACCGCATCTCCAAGGCGCTGCTCGAAGCGGGCGCATCCGGCTACGTCGATCTCCAATCGAAACGGGTGCCCGAATCTGGCGAAGCTAGGGTGGGTTTGTTATCCGAGGACGAACTCGGCTCTATCGCCAAAGAGTGCAGCGACAACGAACGCCGCGCCGCCGAGGCCGAGCGCGAGCTGATCGAGTGGAAGAAGGTCAAATTCATGCAGCACCGCATCGGCGAAGACTTCGACGCGATGGTGATGAACGCCACCAAGTACGGGCTCTTCGTCGAGCTCACCGATCTTTTCATCGAGGGCCTGGTTCCGCTTGGCAGCCTGTTCGACGACGTGTACACGTATCGCGAAAACACCCGCCAGATCATCGGAAACCACAGCGGCCGCCGCTACTCCATTGGCGACCGCCTGCGCGTCATCCTCGACCGCGTCGATGAAGTGGAGCGCCGGCTGCAATTCTCGATCCTGGAGGCGCCGCAGAGCGAGTCGCCGCGTACCGGCAAGAAGAAGCAGAAACCAAAGCCAGCAGCCACTCCCGAGCCAGCCCAGTCCTCGCGATCCAAAAAGAGCAGCAAAGTCCACCGCCAGCCCAAAGCCAAACACAAGCGCCGATAACATTGTCATCTCGACCGGAGCCGTTGCGCGCCAAGCGCGATCGACAAAGTGGAGAGATCCACTTTTCTCGCGCTCGAATGTATAGCGCGCCAGGAAAGAATGGTTACGGTGCCGGCGGCTGTGCAGCAGTCGGCAGCAGCCCGCGATCCACCAGCACCGGCGGCCGCCGATGATGCGTATGCAGTTCGTAATCGTAGGCCCAGCCAATCAGATCGCCATCGTGCCAGTTGCGCGCGCTAATCTCGATGCCGAAGGGCAGCCCGTCCGCATAGAAGCCCGCCGGGAAGCTGATCGCAGGCACGCCGAGCATGTTGACCCAGCCGGTAGCGCTGTGCGGCCCCTCGCTCAGCCGTCCATCCTGCGGCATGGTCTCGTCCGGTGGCGGCATCTGGATCGCAGGGTAGACAAATCCATCCAGGTGCAGGTGGTCGAGTTCCGTTTCGTAAAGCGCCATCACCGCGCGCCGTGGTTCGAGAAAGTTGCCTTCAGCCTGCGGATCGCGTTCGAGCGTCGCTTGCGCGATGCCGCTATGCCGGCCTCCGATGATCACTTCGGGCAGCGGCTTGCCGACAGCGTGCTCGTACTCGGCAGCAGAGTGATACTCAGCCGGGCCGAAATTTGCCAGGAACTTCTCCGTGCCCTCGCGGACATAAGGCCGCGTGCAGATACGCGAGGCCGCATCCGCAAAGCTGTCCGGCAAAACCTGCGGATCGATCAACACGGTAGCTCCGGCAGCGCGCAGTTCTTCAACCGCCTTCAGGAAAGCGGCGCGTGTCTCCGGCTTCAACGGAATCTTCGATTCCTCCTTGGCCTTGGCGAACTTCTCGGGCGTCGCGTCCGCGCATACTCCCTGGAACACAGGCGAATCGCCGTCCAGGATGAACGCCGGGACCGCGAACCGCTTCCCTTTAAGCGCAGCGGGCTTCAGATACTTCGTGTAAGGTCCGGCCTGAGCTTTTGCTGTGGAACCAATCGTCAC
Source organism: Acidobacteriaceae bacterium (assembly GCA_036378335.1). Lineage (GTDB taxonomy): Bacteria > Acidobacteriota > Terriglobia > Terriglobales > Acidobacteriaceae > KBS-83. The sequence continues at coordinate 11,692 of DASUWP010000035.1, forward strand.
CGGATCGAGCGGATCTTCGCCGGCCATCACGGTAAGTGCAATCGCAGCATCGGCCACATTGCGCGCGATGGGGCCGGTGTTGTCCAGTTGCCAATCCAGCGGAGCGATGCCCGCCAGACTGACCAGCCCACGGGTGGGAAAGATGCCCACCAGATTACTGGTGGCAACCGGCATCCGGATGGAGTTGCCGGTGTCTGTCCCATTGCCCAGAACAGCGAGGTTCGCAGTCACGGCTGTCACTGTACCTCCGGATGATCCGCCCGGTGAGAAGCGCACATCGTAGGCATTCCCTGTCCGGCCGAAAGCCGTGGACCGGTTCGTATCACTGGCGGCAAAGTCCGGCATGTTGGTAACGCCGATCAGGATCGCGCCAGCCGCGCGCAGCTTGGCCACGATGGTGGCATCGCGCGGCGCAATCAATGCGTGACCGGGAAGCATGTAGCCGCGCCAGCCGTCCGTAGTGATCAATCCCTGGACGCTGGTGTTCGCCTTAGTGACGGTCGGCACGCCCCAGAGTGGGCCGGGTTGGAAGCCGGGCGCCTTGGATTCCGCATCCTCGCGAGCCGCCTCGGCGAGCGCGGCCTTCGTATTCACGGTCTGCACTGCGCGATAGATGCCGTTGTAGCGGGCGATGCGGTCAAGGTGCCATTGCACAACCTGCGTCACGGTATAGCGATGCTGCCGATAGAGCCCCTGCAGGTGATCGACGGTCACCTCCATGAGGTCGCGGTCTATGGCGGTCGGACGAGCATGCGAAGAGGTTTGGGCAAAGATCGGCTGCGTGAACAACAGCAGGAGCAGGAGGATACGCATGATGGGAAACCATAGCATCCGGCGCGACAGCGGCTAGGAGCTTCGTCGACTCGATGCCACCACATTCCCCACCGACCAGATCACCGCACCCCACGCCAGCACATTCAGCCCGATGATCAGCAGCGGCATCACTATCTTGTATTCGAAGTTGCGGGCGATCACGCCGCCGGTCAGCCAGTGCACCACCTGCCATCCCGGAAAGAGGATGATCTGAGCAAGCGAGCGCATCCCGGCCATATGGTAGAAGGGCGGCATGCGCGCGATCACATCGAAGATCAGGCAGGGGATTCCCGGCAGCGCAGCATACTTGCAGCCCTGCTTGTAGGTCACGGCCGCGGTGTGCCTGCCGAAGATGCGGGTGGTTCCGTCTCAGGCGGCTCAGTGCTGGAGGGCTCCGGTTCATCGCTCAGTCCCAGCCGGGTTTCAATGTTGACCGAGCCCTTGCCTCGTTCGGCGTTGTGCCGCTGCTGACGCAGGTTGATGACGAATAGGACGACGCGCAGCACCAGAATGCCTGCCAGCACCGCCACGAGTCCCCATTGCGTCTGGCCGCGTCCGTGCATCAGCCAAAAGATCGCAGCGAGCACAACGATCACGAACAATCCGAAGGTGAGCGTCCCCGATCTCTTCATGCAGACCTCATACCGAACACTTTAGATGGAGAATCTATGCCTTGTCGCTGCCGTCTGGTGCCGTTCCGATTCAGGAATGTCACCGAACTGTCATACGGTGCAGTCCAGATAATCCTTGTCGACAGGAAAGCCGGCAGGTATAACGTCGCCAGCGAAGTGCTACGGACCCTCTCCTCCGCCGTAGCCATAACCACTTGCTCCTGCCATCGTTCGAGGTCCCCGTGCAACGCCGGTCCCTGCTCGTCTCCCTCCTGTTCCTACCGCTGTCCCTCACGCCACTCACTGCCTTTGCCGCCGACTGGCAGCAGCCCACGCCCGAAGAGCTCAAGATGACCGCCGAGCCGTCGGCACCCAATGCCGACGCCATCTATCTCTACCGGGAAGACGTGACCGACAACAAGAACCACATGGAAGCCATCTACGTCCGGCTGAAGATCCTGCGCGACGAGGGCAAGAAATACGGCGATGTCGAGCTCACCGGCGCTAGCCGCGACTTCCAGATCACCGACATACAGGGCCGCACCATTCACGCCGACGGCAAAGTCATCCCTTTCACCGGCAAGCCGTATGACAAGCTGCTCGTCAAAACCAAGACTCTGCAATACAAGGCCAAGGTCTTCTCACTGCCGGAAGTCGAAACCGGCAGCATCCTCGAATATCGCTACAAGCTGCGCTTCGACGACAATGTCCTGCTGTCGCCCGAGTGGAATGTGCAGCAGGCCCTCTTTCTCCGCAAAGCCCACTTCCATTACATCCCCACTGATCACCTTGTCATCTCCCACATCGACAAGGGCAGCGTGACCAGCTCGCTCGCCTACAGCCAGCTGCTGCCCAAGGGGGACAAGGTGGTCGAGACGCGCGGCGAGTACGACCTTGCCGTGGAGAACGTCCCCGCACTTCCGCGCGAAGAGTATGAGCCGCCTATGGACGCGTTCGCCTATCGCGTCCGCTTCTACTACACCAGCATGCGTAGCTCGCAGGAGTTCTGGAACTCATACGGCAAGTCCTGGTCGCACGACATCGATAAGTTCGCCTCGCCCTCGTCCGCCATCAATGACGCCGCAAAGGAGCTCACCTCTGGAGCGACCACCCAGAACGAGAAGCTCAACAAGCTCTATGACGCGGTGATGAAGCTGGAGAACACGCGCTACTCCCGCGAGCACTCTAAAGATGAGAACCGTGCCGAGGGCGTCAAGCGCCTCAAATCCGCCGCGGATGTCCTGGCCCTCAAGCGCGGCACCCCAGATGAACTTGCCATGCTCTTTCTCGCACTGGCCCGCGCCGCCGGTTTCCACGCGGAGGCGATGATTGTCGTCGATCGCGACCGCGACTTCTTCGACCAGAGCTATCTGGACAGCGGTCAGCTCGACGATCTCATCATTCTCGTCACCGTCGATGGCAAGGAGCGCGCCTTTGATCCCGGCGAGCGCTACGCAACCTACGGCACCCTGCACTGGAGACACACTCTCGCCGGCGGTCTCCGCCAGCAGGATGGCCACACCGCTATCAGCGAATCGCCTAGCATCGGTTATAAGGAGACCGTCGTGCACCGGGTCGCCGAGCTCACGCTCGCCCCCGACGGCACCATCACAGGATCCGTCACCGTCATCTGTACCGGCCAGCACGCTATGCGCTGGCGCCAAAGAGCTCTCGAAGGCGATCAGGTCGCGCTCAAGAAGCAGTTCGACGAAGAACTCCGGTCGGACCTTCCCCCCGGCATCATGGTTCAGACCGATCACTTCCTCGGACTCGACAGTGAGGACACCAACCTGGTGGTTCGCATGAACGTGACCGGTTCGCTCGGCACCGCCACCGGCAAGCGCATCTTCCTGCCGCTGTCCATCTTTTCGGCCGGCAGCCGCGATCCCTTTACCAGCTCGCATCGCGAGGAGCCCATCGATCTTCGCTATCCGTTCCTGGAGAAGGATGAAGTCACTCTCCATCTTCCGGACGGATTTCAGGTCGAGAGCGTTCCCTCCGATGCCCGCGTCGATCTACCGCAAAATGCGGTGTATCTCTCCCATGCCAAGGCGAACGGCCAGACCATCACCTATTCCCGCAGCTACATCATGGCGAACATCCTCTACGACGCCTCGGAGTACGACAAGCTCAAGGCCTTCTTTGATGACGTCAGCAACAAGGACCGCGCGCAGGCCGTCCTGCACCTCACCGCGGCGCAGGGCCCCGCTGCCCAGGGACACTGATGCATAACCTGAAACGTGGCGCTTCCTGGCTGCTCGCTGCATCAATCGCCGTCGCGTCGTCTCTGCCCGCTCTCGCCGGTACACCGCAGCCGCCCGACTGGGTGCTCACTGCCGCGCACGCCTCCACGCCCGACTACCCAAAGACGACCATGGCGGTGGCCCTCGATGACGAGGAGACCCTCAGTGTCCAATCAGACGGCAAAGCCACGCTGCTGAAGCGCCGCGTCATCAAGATCCTGCGCCCGCAGGGCCGCGGCTTCGCCACCGTCGTCGTGCCCATCGACCGCGATCGCAAACTGCACTCGCTGCACGTCTGGAGTATCGGCGCCGACGGCCACCCGTATACACTGCGCGACAACGAAATCTCCGAAGTGGGCGACAACGAGTACGGGATGCTCTACGTCGATCTTCACGCGAAGATCGCGCATGCACCAGCCGCCGATCCGGGCGCGGTCGTCGCTTACGAATACGAACGCACCATGCGGCCCTATGTGCAGGAGTACACCTGGGGCTTTCAGGACAGCATCCCCACCCTGCACTCCGTCTTTGAGCTGGTGCTGCCACCGGACTGGCACTACTCCGTCGCCGCGCGTAATGAGACCGGCGTCACCACCAGCCAGCCCGCGCCTGGCCACTATCGCTGGCAGATCGATCGCGTACCCGGCATCGACCTCGAAGATGTTCCCATGGCGCCGGAGTTTGAGGCCATGGCCGGCCGCCTCGTCGTGCGCTACTCGCGCGACCCCCAGCCTACCGGCGAGGCCCGCTGGACCGCGATCGGCGATTGGTATACAACCCTCGCCTCGTCCAGCGCGCAAGCCACACCAGAGCTCACAGCGAAGGCGAATGAGCTCGTTGCTGGCCAGTCGGATTTCACTGCGAAGATCCAGAGCATCGCCTGGTACATGCAGCGCAACATCCGCTACGTCGGCATCGAGATCGGCATCGGGGGCTTGCAGCCCCACTCCGCCGCCGATGTCTTTCGCAACCGCTACGGCGACTGCAAGGACAAAGCTACACTGCTGCGCGCCATGCTCGAAAGCGTCGGCATCCACTCCACGTGGGTGCTGGTCGATACTCGACGCGGCTTCGTCGACCCGAAAATCCCGTCTATCGACGGCAATCACGCCATCGCTGCCATCGAGATTCCCGCGGGCTACACCAATCCCGTGCTGCAATCCGTAGTCACTGCGAAGAGCGGCAAGCGCTACCTCATCTTCGATCCCACCAACGAATGGATTCCCATCGGCCAGATCCCGCCCTATGAACAGGGTGGTTACGGCATCCTCAGCGAAGGCAGCCAGAGCCAGCTCATCTCGTTGCCAGTCATGCCGCCTGTCTGCGATCGCATCGATCACACCATCCAGGCGCAGCTCGATGCAGACGGCGCGCTCAAGGCCACCGTCGTCGAGCAACGCTTCGGCTACTCTGCGGAGAAGCCCCGCGTCACCTTTACCGAGGGCAGCCAGCAGCAGCAGCGCGACTACCTCGAAAACCGCCTCCGCCGCGACATTAACAGCGTTTCCATCGATAAGATCGCCGCCGAACACTCCACCGATCTAAGCCGCCCGCTCGAGCTCGACTACAGCTTCCATGCCGCGAACTACGCGCGCAGCGCCGGTGATTTATTGCTCGTCCGTCCGCGTATCCTAGGCTCCGATGCCTGGTCCCTGCCGCGCGAAGCCCGCGCATGGCCCATCGATCTCAGTGCCGTCCAGACCCGCAGCGACCATATCGATCTCGCTCTGCCGTCCGGCTATGTCGTCGACGAACTTCCCGACCCCGTCTCGCTCGACGCCGACTTCGCCTCCTATCACAGCGCCGTCACCGCCGATGCCACTATGTTGCATTACACCCGCGAATACACCGTGAAGCAGCTGGAAGTCGATCCCTCGCGCTACGACGAGCTGCGGAAATTCTCCGAGCGCGTCGCCTACGACGAAGAGACCAGCGCCGTCCTCAAAAAGAAATAGCAAGGCCGGTCAGGCAGAGGGATGCAGCCGCGGATCGCCCCACTGAAGAAGCGGTGCGGCTATTTCCAGCAAGGAGTGGGCGGAACGATCGTTTGTGGCTAGGCGCGGACCATATAGCTGCCGAGCAATCCGCGGAGGCGGACAGGAACCCAGCGGCCGCGGCGCTGCCAGCGGCGAGCGCCGACTGCGGTCGCGAGCTTGACGGGATGCAGTACGGAACGGCGGCTGTCGATGGAGATGGTGCGCATGAGCACGGGCTCGCAGAAGCGGCCCAATGCGGCGGAGGCTCCGTTGACGAAGTGAATGGAGGCGATGTCCTGTGGAATAAGGTGCTCGATGAGATAGCCCTGGAGGACGAGCGAGGGACTGATGCTGTGCAGCGACTCGTCATTGAACTGCGAGAGTAGGTGGAGATGGTTGCCGGCGCGCACGCCAGCCAGAACGGAGACGAGCCGGCCGTCGGGTGCGGCAAGTCCGGCGAGCACGGGTGGTCCGGAGTGCTGGCCGAATTGAGCAAAGAAGCGGCGGTCGCGCTGGTCTCGCTCATGCAGCTCGGGTGAACCCGCATGCCAGTTGAGCGATGCAACCGCGGACTCGTATGCCTTCAGAGAGAGCTCAGGAACGAACCGGTAGCCTTCCTCCTCTGCGCGGCGGCGGTAGTAGCGGAGATTGCGGCGGGTGTGCGGTCCGAGGCCGTTGAGGAAGCTCTCGTAGTTTGTGCCGATGTGCAGCCAGTCGCCGTGCGGGCGTATCTCTGACTTGCACCAGACCTGCAGTCCGGGGCGGTGCAAGTGGAGGATGGGAAGGATCTCCTTGCCGGTGGAGCGCCACCACAGGCGGAGTGCATGCACGCCGTTGGCGAGGAGATGTTCGCAAGCGGTGGCAATGACTTCGGCTTCGCGGTCCGGCGCGGCGAGAACCAGGCCGCGGCCCATGCGGTCGCCGCCGAAGACCCATCCGGTTGGCCGGCCGGCGAAAAGCAGTTCTTCGGTGTAGACGACGCCGATGAGGCGGCCCTGCTGATAGCAGACGACGACGCGGGGACGGCAGGTATCCGAGACGCGGGGCAGGAAATAGTCGGGCAGGCCGGTAGTGTCGTCCTGCTGCTGCATGGTGTCTGCGGCGAGCGAGCGGATGGCCGGCGCGAGGCGATCGAGTTCGTCCCTGGATTCGACCAGAGCGGATTCGACCAGAGCGGATTCAAGCGAAGCGGACTGGAGCACAGCGAATTCCATAGGCGTCCTGGCTCCTACGGTTGCAGGAACTTGCCCGGGGCAGCAAGGTTTTGGGGGGAAGGGCCCGTTACGAGTGCACGAACTTGATGAGTACGATGCGGTGAGCACCAGGGAGGAATGGGACCATTTTGGGACGGGCACGCCCTCCAGCCGCAGCCCGCGTGAGGACGATACACTTACTTTGCGAGCGTAGAACAGCAAAAAGAGGCAGGACTGAAGCGGAAATGACAGCAACGGCAGGCACGGAAGCGTTGGCGAAGTACGAACCGGTGATTGGGCTGGAAGTGCATGTGCAGCTCCTGACCACGACCAAGGCCTTCTGCGGCTGCCCGGCGCGGTTTGGGTCGGCCCCGAACACCCAGATCTGCCCGACCTGCCTGGGGCTGCCGGGCGCGTTGCCAGTGCTAAACAAGCGCGCGGTGGAGTTTGCCGTTCTGGCATCGACGGCACTGAACTGCCAGGTGCGACCGCGGTCGATCTTTGCCCGCAAGAATTACTTCTATCCCGACTCGCCGAAGGGCTACCAGATTTCGCAGTATGACCAGCCGCTGGCGGAGCATGGATGGATTGAGGTTCCGTCGGAAAACGGGCGAAAGCGCATCGGCATCACGCGGCTGCACATGGAAGAGGATGCCGGGAAGAGCCTGCATGAGGGCTTTGTGGATTCAACAACGCGCAGCTACGTGGATCTGAACCGCTGCGGCACGCCTCTCGTAGAGATTGTGAGCGAGCCGGATATCCGCACACCGGATGAAGCCTATGAGTATTTGACGCGCCTGAAGGAGATTCTGCTCTACACCGGTGTGAGCGACTGCAACATGGAGGAAGGCTCGCTGCGCTGCGATGCGAATGTGAGCGTGCGGCCGCGGGGACAGGAGAAGTTCGGCACCAAGGCGGAAGTGAAGAACGTGAACAGCTTCCGCTTTATCCGCGCGGCGCTGGAGTATGAGATCGAGCGGCAAGTGGAAGTGATCGAATCGGGCGGACGCGTGATGCAGGAGACGCGTTCGTGGAATGCCGCCGAGGGGCGGACGTTCTCGATGCGCTCGAAGGAAGAAGCGCATGACTACCGGTATTTTCCGGAACCGGATCTCCCACCGCTGCTGGTGAGCGAGGCTTGGAAGCAAGAGATCCTGACGGCGCTGCCGGAATTGCCCGAGGCGCGGCGCGCTAGGATGGTGAAGGAATACGAGATCAGCGAGCAGGATGCGGCGTCGCTGACGGCAACGCGCGAATTCGCGGATACGTTTGAGGCAGCAGCGAAGCGGGCAAAGAATCCGCGGCGCGTTGCGAACCTGGTCCAAAGCGAGCTGATGGGACGGCTGCGGGCTGCGGGGCTTGAGCTTGAGCAGTCGCCGGTGACGATGGATGGCGTGGTGCTGGCTGCGGATCTGGCGGAAGAAGGCAAGCTTTCGAGCAAGCAGTGGAAACAGATCTTCGACATCGCGTTTGAGCGGAGCGAGGATTTTGGCGTGGTCTACGAGCGCGAGAAGCCGCAGCAGATCTCGGACACGGCGACTCTGGAAAAGATGATCGATGAGGTGATCGCGGCGAACCCGAAGCAGGTGGAGCAGTATCGCGGGGGGAAGAAGACCGTGGCCGCATTTTTTGTGGGACAGGTAATGCGCGTATCGAAGGGTCAGGCGAATCCGGGGCTGCTGAACGAACTGGTCGTTAAGAAGCTGGACGCATGACGGTGTTGCTTATATCCACCCTCCGCTTAGGATAAGCGCCGGCGTTGGG
>DASUWP010000036.1:0-5966 GCA_036378335.1 Acidobacteriaceae bacterium
GCGCCCTGCACCATGAACTGCACCAGGAAAGCCCCGGCCGCCAACGCGACGCGTCCATGCGACAACGTGGCCAGAGGCGCTGCTGGTATGGCGAGCAGGGCCGCAGTGATGATGGCGCGCTTTCTTCCCCAGCGTTCCGACAGCGCCCCAAAGACAACACCGCCGACGATCGCACCCAAAGCGAGCATGACTCCGATTACGCTGACCGTATGTGGATCGAAGTGATGATCACTCTGCAGAAAGAGCGGGTGGAGGTCCTGGCTGCCATGACTGAAGGCATTGAAGCCGGACATGAGCAGAACGAGAAACAGAAACAGTGGCAAATATCCGCGAACGCCCTGCCATAGGCCGGAAAGGGAGATCCCCGCGCCACGGGCTGCGCTTCCCTGCTGCCACGCTGGGGACTCCTCGACCTTCAGCCCGATGTAGCCGGCGACCAGCGCCGGCATCGCTCCAACGACAAACATGCCGCGCCATCCGATGGATGGGAAGAGAAGTCCAAACGCCGCCGCAGCCACCAGGTAGCCAACCGAGTAGCCTTCCTGCAGCAGACCGGAGAAGAACCCGCGGTTCTCCTTGGGCAAGGTTTCGAAGGCCAGAGCCGCGCCGACACCCCACTCCCCACCCATAGCGATGCCAAACAAGGCCCGGAGAATCAGCAGGACATGCAGTGACGGCGTAAAGGCACAGGCCAGTTCCAAGATGGAATAGCAAAGAATATTGACGATCAGGGTGGGCCGCCGCCCGATTCGATCCGCCATCCAACCGAACAGGAGAGCGCCCAATGGCCGGAAAGCGAGAGTGAGGACGAGCGCTTCGGTTACGGCGCTTTTCGCGACACGGAAATCTGTCGCAATCGCGGATACACAAAAGACAAGAATGAAATAGTCGAAGGCATCCAGCGACCAGCCCAGGAAGCACGCGGCGAAGGCATGCCGCTGCTTGGCCGTCAGGGTCCGGAATGGGGCGAGAAGATTCACTAAACAGACGCCAGCATAGCAGCAGGTGTTCTGGAGTGATTGCAGCTACGGGATCGCGGATTTTCGCGAATCGCTTTCATTGCGGCGCAGAGAAGGGCGAGCGAGTCCATTCACGAAGAGTCATTGCGCAAGGAGGTCCGATGTGGAAAGGCCCCAGAGTTCCGAGCACGTCCAGACGCTTGTCACTCCGGAGATGGCGCTTGCCGGCATAGAGCGAACTGCGAATCATCTCCGGCGCGAATTGCATGGGATGGTGCGCGCCTACGGCCTGACTTGGACCCAGTACAACGTGCTGCGAGTGCTTCGCGATGAAGCCGCGGAAGGGCTCACTTGCTCGGAACTGGGCAGCCGGCTGGCGGCGGCCGATCCCGACGTCACGCGTCTGCTGGACCGGTTGACGAAGCAGCGGCTGGTGCGCCGGCAGCGCGACATACGCGACCGGCGCTCCGTCGTAACTGCGATCACGCCGGAGGGCCGACAATTGCTGGCATCGGTCAGTCTGTCGCTCGATGCACAAATTCGCGGGCTATTCGACCATATAGCTCCGACGCGCCTGCAATTACTTGTCGAATTGCTGGAGGAGATGCGCAGTCCGCACAAACCAAATGAGCGCGCCGCTCAGCAGTTATCGCAGAGATGGACCGGTTGACGGCGGAAGGGGAGCAATGAAGAGGGAGGCCCGCAGGCCTCCCTCTCTGGGTGAGTTTTGAGATGCAGTTTTGACGGGAACTACTTTTCCGCTGGAGCGGCATGCTGTGCCGGAATCGGGGTGAGCACCGCGTCGCCCCCTTCGGCATTCACGGAGCCATCGGCAAACTTCTTGTGCAGCTGGTGGTGCAGACAATATAGCGCCAGCTCAAGCCGGTCCGAAACACCGAGCTTGTCGTAGATCTTGCGCAGATAGTTCTTAATGACCTGCTCAGTAGTACCCAGCTGGTAGGCAATCTCTTTGTTACGCTTGCCCTGCGTGATGCAAGTAATGATCGCCATTTCCTTCGGAGAGAGCCGCGGCTGGCTCTTCGGACTGGTCAGCGCCGTAGCCTGCGAGCGGTAAGCCTCAATGACCCAATTCACCGACTGGTTGTCGATCCATGTCTCGCCCTGCGCGATTTTGCGGACGCACTTGACCAGCAGGTCGGGCGAAATCGACCGTGGGATGATACCGCGCACGCCGCGCCGGTAGAGCTCAACCGTGTTCTGTTCATCCGTCCCGACGGCCTGGATGATGATCTTGACCTGCGGGTTGCGGCGCACGATAGCCGGTATGGCATCGGTGGTACCTGAGATCAAACCGCCTTCAAGGATGACGAGATCCGTCGGGAACCGCTGGATAGCCGCCTCCAGGTTCTGGAGGTTATCCACTTGTGCAACCACCCGGATGTCATCTTCCAGGGCAAAGATCTTGCGCATGCCCACGCGATAAATTGCCTGCGAATCCGCAAGAATGATGCGGACGATGTTCGCCTCGGTCGATGCGCCGGGCTCGACCGGTTCGTTGGGGATGGTCTCATCGAGCATGTCTGGCTTGGCTGCGCTCATAACAATTCTACTGACTGAAGTAATATTCGTCGATAACTGCCGCGGCACGCCAGCAGGTGTCGCTGGTGTTGCAGCGTACCACACGGCCCGTGCAGTGAACTACTACATCTGTTGGGGTACCCATGGCTTCGGCAGGCATTTTCATCGTAAAGCGAACCTGAGTCTGCACCTCTAAGGGCCGCGCCAGCGTAAAGGCAACTCCGGTGGCGGAGATGTTTTCCGTCGTCGCTGCGAGCTCACCAGCCGCAGTAAAGAGCCGCAGGGGAATCTGAAGCGGAAATCGAACGGCATTTCTCAGCTCAACCGGGGCATCCGCTTTTGCCTGTGCCGAGAGTGCGGGGGTCATGGCCTCACTTTATTGGGCGGCTGCGGTTGGGGACATCCCACGAAAAAGGTAGCGAGAGACCCTCCTGTGGAAGCGATGCGCCCTTTCGATGTGACTCTTCTACTCGACGGCGATGCAATCAAGTGACGAGCTCGCAGCCTCCGAGCGATAAAACTAAGTACATCGGTAATATTACCAGTCTACGGAGAGTTAAATTCCACCAAAGTTGTAGCGTTGATCCCCAGCGTCCGCTAACGTTCGTACTACGTAGGCGATACGCCACGAACAAGAAGACTCTTGGAGGCCCCTGTAATGAAGTTATTGTCCGTTCTAACTCTCACCGCGACTCTGGCGGTACCCTGCCTTGCTAACGCAACAGTATCGAGCAATAGCCCTAGCGCGCCCTTTCCGCGGCAGAACGCCAACAGCCCCAGCGCTCCGTTCCCGCGTCAGAAGACCATCTCTATGAACAGCCCCAGCGCGCCTTTTCCGCGGCAGAACGCCAACAGCCCCAGCGCTCCGTTTCCGCGGCAGAAGACTATCACCATGAACAGCCCCAGCGCTCCCTTCCCGCGGCAGAACGCCAACAGCCCCAGCGCGCCTTTTCCGCGTCAGAAGACTATCGCCATGAACAGCCCCAGCGCACCCTTCCCGCGGCAGAAGACTATCGCGATGAACAGCCCCAGCGCGCCCTTTCCGCGTCAAAACTCCATCGCCATGGATAGCCCCAGCGCGCCGTTCCCCCGCCAGTTGGGCAAGAGCTAGGCTCTTCTATAGAGATTCCGCAGCGGACTCCAAAAGAGGGGTCCGCTTTGCTTTGTCAGGAGTCGCCGAGCCACCCAATAGTGGCAGGCACTTTTCCCAGGTAATTAGCGTATGCTCTCGACAGATGTGTTCCGGGAGTAACGTATGCAGTTTGTGACGGTAGACGGCGTTCTTTGGACGGTAACGCTCACCGCTCACGCTGCACTCGTGTATTTGATGATCCTCAAGGGATCCAGCAAAGATTATCCAATCCTGCTGAGCTATTTCATCTTTAATCTGGTCGCAGACCCCTTGGCTTGGATCCTGCAGCACGCAGGATTTTATCCCACCTTTTACTTCACCATCACTGTGCTGGATTACGTGTTCCAGCTCCTTATTATTCTCGAGATCGGACGCAATGTGCTTCGGCCCTCAAAGAGGTCACTCCCCTTCCGGCTATGGCCAATCGTCACGGGCGGCATACTTGTGTGCGCGATCTTGGCGGCTACGTTCTCGCCACAGATGCAATCGAACGGGGACCAGGGAATAACCCCGGTGCTGCTTCGGGTAACGTTGGGCCTGGCGATCCTAAAGCTGCTCCTTTTCGCTAGCATGGCGGGTTTTGCACAGTTTCTCGGCATCAGTTGGAAGAATCGTGTTCTCCAGCTAGCCTCAGGACTTGCGTTTTACGGAGCTGTGTCGCTGTTTGTGCAACTTTCGAGTAGCCATCTTTCTCCGAGCAATCCTACCTATACCTCTCATTTGGTGAGGTTTGCAGAGATTCAGTCGGCCGCCTACAATCTTACTCTGATATCTTGGATCTGGGCGTTTTCCCGAAATGAAGCACCGCGCAAAGATTTCACTCCACAAATGCAGGAAGTTCTGGTAACAATAGCGGAGTCAGCTAAACGTACTCGATTGGCAGTTACTCGGAGCACTGATCGTCGATGACCACGTTCTCGCTATTCCAGATTCTGCTCGCGGTCTCCCTACTGGTCTTCGTAGGGCTATGGCGACGCGCGCAGTCTAAGCGCAAGCAGCGCAGCTGGGATGAAATCGTTTCGGCGCTCCGGGCCAACGACTGGGGACTCGATGAGGTCTCCGAGCGTTATCTCTATCGTGGCGGCATCAAGGCCACTCCGGCGGACATCTGGAAGCGAATTGATGGTGCGCGTGGGCTCTGGTCCATGTATTGCAATGCACCCCTGCTGGTCCAGCTTGCAGATTATGCGGCGGAGCACGGCACCAATCCCGACGAGGCACTGCTCGAAGGCCTGCGCAGCGATGCATTTCAGATTCGTCTGTGCGTCCTGATGGCACTCGCGAAGTACGCGATGTCTCACTCGACTGTGGGCGCATCAGTGAATGCGCATCGCGCGACGGCTCTGTATACAGAGATGCTCGCGCACTTGACCACGCTGTTCCAGGAAAGCGCCGGTCAGCTCTTCCCCAAATATCTCGAAGCGATGTAGTGCTTCTGCTCAAGAGGTTTCAGAGCCTGCCATCATGGCAGGCTCTCTTGCTTTTCCGGGCTGCCCCTCTTCGTTCGCTGGACGATTTCTGTTTCGCCAGAGCGGCACGCATTCTGTTTTAGCTGTGTTGCGCACCAGCAGCACCATTGCGCTCCCTGACGGGGTGAAAGGACGAGCGACGAAAGGATAAATCTGCGAAGACTTGTATGCGGCATGACTGTCATCCGACTTGCGGAAAACCGCTGATCCCGCCATACTTGATGGGTTGGGAGTAGTGCGGGTGCGATCCCCCATCCGTACCGCCATCGCTGGCGATCGCCGGCTGGTCGTTGAAGATCCCGAGACGATTCATAAAGAGTTTGCTGAAAGGAACAGAAATCCTGTGCTAATGATTCGTTTGGCGCGCTTTGGAGCGCGCAAGCAGCCTTACTACCGTGTGGTCGTGATCGAGAAAGACCGCGCCCGCAATGGCCGTTCGATTGAAGTGGTGGGTACCTATAATCCGCGGACCAATCCCGCGAGTGTCCTGCTGAAGAAGGACCGCATCGAGCACTGGACCAGCAATGGCGCCCAGCTCTCCGATCGCGTGGCTAAGCTGCTCAAGGATTACAAGGAAGCTCCAGCCACCACGCCGGCTGCTTAATCCACGCCTGCGTCTCGCCACTATCGCGCGACGCGGCCTTCCCTCCCTCCTTTACCCTGGAGCCCAATGACTCACGACGAGAAGCTGGATGCTGCTGAGGAATTGATGACGCAGATCACCCGCGCCCTGGTGGATCACCCCGATGAAGTTTCCGTGGAAGCCGTTGAGGGTGAAGAAGGCGACGATGTCACCGTCTTGGAAATGCGTGTCGCGCCCGAGGATCTGGGCAAGGTTATCGGCAAACAGGGCCGCACCGTGCGATC
>DASUWP010000037.1:0-3181 GCA_036378335.1 Acidobacteriaceae bacterium
GGCGCCGCCGCCCTGTTGCCCTACACCAGAGACGGGCAGGTCGCCGTCGACGCCTTCCAGCGCCATCTCCTCGCCACCCACAAAGCCGGGCTGATGAATGCTGTGAACATGGATACCGGCTACGTGAACTACCTCAGCGATCCAGAAAAGGATCAGGTGCTGCAATGGACTCGCGAAGCGCTCGGCAGCAACACCGGATTCGTCGCCGGAGCATACATTGAGAATCAGGCTGGCGACATCGTGTCGCTCTACCGCCGCGAGATGGACCGCATCGTGCGCCTGGGGGGCACTCCCATTCTGTTTCAGACGGCGCGACTTCACGGCCGCAAGTCGCCCGAGAAGGTCGACATCTATCAGCAGATCTGCAGGGGATACGACCGCGTTCTCGGCTTCGAGCTCAGTGAGGTGTTCGCAGCCAATGGTGAGATCTTCGATGATGAGTGTGTGAAGGGCCTGCTCGATATTCCCGAATTGAAAGGAATGAAGCATTCCTCCCTTGACCGCCTCACCGAGCTCAGGCGGCTCGCGCTCAGAGACGAACGTCGCAAGGACTTCACCATCTACACCGGCAATGACCTCGGTATCAATATGATTGAGTACGGCTCGGACTACCTGCTCGGCCTTGCGACCTTCGCTCCGGAGAAGTTCGCCGAGCGCGACCGTCTCTGGGAAGCTGGTGACGCGGCGTATTACGCCCTGTCCGACGCCCTGCAGCACCTGGGCAACATCGCCTTCCGCGATCCTGTGCCCGCCTACAAACATTCGGCAGCCGTGTTCTTGCATTTGACCGGCCGCGTCCCCTCTGATGCTCCCCATCGGAGAAATGCCCGCCGGCCAAATTGGGAGGTGGAAATGCTGATAGATTGCGCGCGACGTTTGCAGCTCTCCATCAATCTGGACGTCACCGCCCACGGCGGGGTATGAGTGGAAACAACCCTGAACGGACTGTGATCTCTACTCTCTCTAACCGGCGATCCCGGACGTTGTATCGGCGACCCTGACCCGGCCACATCGCTCGCGTTGTGCGATTGGGTTTGCGTTATCGGGCTGAGATACCAGCTGTTTCGAAGTCAGCCTTCCCACCGGAGGCTCAGCTTGCCGCCGAAGAACGCGGCCAGCCGCTCGGCCTCCTGTTCGGTTAAGCTCCGTGCCCATTTCGGAAGTTTCATGAACGGCTCGATCGAGACCTCCACCCGGCTAGCTCTGAGTACGTGCCGCCACACGCCTTGCATGCGTCCGTTTACGAGAAGGACCGGTGAGACCCATCCTTGCGGGCGATAGACGCGGGCCCGCAAATCGCCGGGCAAAAGATGTGTGGCGTGAGGTGATGCGCCAATTACGTACTGATCAAAGGCAGGCAGCAGCCGGAGGGAGCGGACCGGCTCAATTTCTCGCAATTCGCGGAGATCGTCCGCCAGCGCCCAGGCGCACGATCCTTCGAGATCCACGGCAGTTGCTTGCCCGCCCATCGCCGTAATCCACTGCCGGCCGATGGACATGCCGCTGCCCCACCAGCGCGCCAGATCGCGATAGGTCGCCGGACCATAAGCGGAAAGATAGCGCCGCGTCACCTCCGTCGTTGCCTTTTGAGAATCGGGCCGACGAGCTTTCAGCGCACACCAGCTAGCCGGACGCGTGAACCGCACGAGCTGTCCCAGGCTGGGAGCAAAACATAAGTTGCCGGCGAAGGCTGCCGGCTTCAGAATCGTGCCCCAACTACCCTCGGCCAGCTTGGCGCCCAGTTGAACAGATCGTGTAATCCGGCCAACCGCATCGGCTAGCTCTTGCCGCGTCATGACTTGACCATCCAAAACCTGACCGATCGCGTCGGTCAGCCGTTCAAGATCCTCTATCGTGATACCGAAGTGCTTTTCCCACCTGGTTGGACTCAGGTACCGTCGGCTGGTGGCAAGCGCGGCGTGCCACAGGTGCAGCTCGGCTGCAGGAAGAAGATGCAGAGTGCCGCGCATGGCCCACGTCTTGACCAGCTTGCGGTCTTCCCACACCGCCCGCTGAACAGCTCCTCGTTCAAGTCCTTCAACTCTGGCCCAGAGCGTTAGCTCCGCCGAAGAAAACACCTGCGCATGCAGGCCGCACAGGCGGCTGGCGACCGCGAGGATCTCGGAGGCGGGAGCGCGCTGTTCGAGGTAATGGCGCCGCACTCGCCAGGCCGCCACTTGCGTCCATGTGACTTTCAGCATGGCTCAATAATTTACGCGAGACGGCGGTGGTTGAAAGCGCGGTCGAACGGGGAGTCGGAATCTGCTTTCGCCCTCGACTCGAGTGCCGCGGCCGCGTTGAGTTAGGATATGGGCCTGCAGAATGCGCCAGCCATTCAGGAGGGGAATACAACCATGCGAGAGCGAGCACTGAAGATCATCCTGGTAATTACTGGATTGCTCTTCGTGGCTAGTATCTATCCGATTGTGATGTATCTGTGGCGACCTGGGAATGATCCACCGGGTGACACGATGATGCTCAGTCTTTATTTCGCAATGGGCATCTTCCTTCTGCTGAGCAGCAGAAATCCGTCAGCGCACCGCAGTCTTATCACTTATGCGGGATGGGCGAACGTTGCTCACGCCGCAGTGATGGCCTTCATGGCAATCCATCCCGCAAGCGATCGCAGTGGACTGCTCTTGGCGTCGGCCATTTTCGCGCCCATAGGAATAGCGCTGATCGCCCTGGCTCCGCCGAAACTGGCGATCGAGCGAGCCGCCAAAGTCAGCGCAATCTGAACGAAGAACGGGCTGTTTTACGAAACCGTGCCGTTCGGCTGCAGCCGACGGCACGGCGGGGTAACCATCTCCCTTTCGCCTGGTTTAACGACTCGGTTTCTATTTTGGAGAAGGAGTGTTGTCCTGCTGCTGCTGCTGTTCTCTGTCGCGAATGCGCTCGTTCTGTGCCTGTACCATGCTGTCGAACTTGGTTTTTTGCTCCTCGCTGGTCAGGGTGCCGCGGACTTTATCAATAGTCGCTTGACGGAGGGCGTGGACCTTCTGCATCTTGGCGTCGCGCGAGAGTGAAGTGTCGCTCGCCAAGCTCATCACCTGCTGGTGCTGGTCTTGCAAAATGGTCTTTATCTTCGCTTGCTGGTCGCCGGTCAGGTTCAACGCACCCGTTAGCGCATTTACTTGATCATCGATGGCAGAGACGCCGGAATGCATCGGTGGGGTTTGCG
>DASUWP010000038.1:0-13189 GCA_036378335.1 Acidobacteriaceae bacterium
CGCGATGATCTTCCAGGAGCCTATGACTGCGCTGAATCCGGTAATGCCCGTCGGGCGGCAGATTGCAGAAGCGATTGAAACCCACCAGCCTACGCTGACGCGACGCGAAGTGCGCAACGCGGTGATCGCGAATCTGGAAGCAGTGGCACTCCCTGAGCCGGAAAAGCGATATGCAGACTACCCCCATCAATTCTCTGGCGGCCAGAGGCAGCGCATCCTGATCGCCATGGCGCTCGCGAACCGGCCGCAGCTTTTGATTGCCGACGAGCCCACTACAGCGCTGGATGTCACCGTGCAGGCGCAGGTATTGAAACTACTGCGCGAGCTGCAACAGCAGTTTGGGCTGGCAATGCTCTTCATCTCGCACGACCTCGCTGTGGTAGCCGAAGTGGCGGATCGCGTGGCCGTGATGCGGCACGGATGGTTATTAGAGCAGGGCAGCCGTGAGCAAATTTTTCACACTCCGCGGCATCCTTACACACGCAGCCTGCTGGGCGCGGTTCCTACGCTCGATACCGATCGCACCCTGCCACTTTCGACGCTACCATCGGGCACCGATGTGCTTCCCGGACCATTGGTCGAATACGACATTGGTCACCAGGTACGCGCGCTTTCCTAACTGCACGCACCGTCATTCGTGACATCCTAGAAGAGCTTCCTACAACGGAAACGCTGTAATAGATAACTCGCTGTACTTTGCACTTATAGAAGACTTTCCCCGGGCTTCGTTCATGCGCGCTCTCATCCTGTCGGACGTTCACGCAAACATGCAAGCGCTCGCCGCTGTGTTGGCCGCTGCGCCGGACCACGACATCGTGTGGAACCTCGGCGATGTCGTCGGCTATGGCGCTTCGCCGAATGAGACGATCGTGTGTCTCGGAGATCTGAAGAGCGTGTACGTGCGCGGCAACCACGATCGCGCGTGCTGCGGATTGACATCGCTTGACGACTTCAACCCGGTTGCACGGCAGGCCGCCGAGTGGACGCACGCGCAACTGTCGAAGAGCCGCCTAAAGTGGCTGTGTGCATTACCGCAAGGGCCGGTCACGGTGGGCGAAGGGCTGGTATGTGTGCACGGCTCGGCGGCGGATGAAGATATCTACGTTCAGTCCCTCGGCGAGGCGATTGATGCGCTGCAGGCGGTGCCCAGCGCATGGGTCGAATTTTACGGCCACACGCATGTGCAGGGCGGTTTTGTGCGCAGCGATGACGGCTGGTATGTTTTCAAGCCCGAGTACACCTCCAAACACAACCAGGAGTACTTCGATCTGCCGATGCGCCGCGGCGTCCGTTACTTGCTGAACCCCGGCTCGGTTGGGCAGCCGCGCGATGGCGACTGGCGCGCAGCATTTGCGTTGTACGACGATGTGGTTTCGGTGGTCCGCTTCTATCGCGTGCCCTACGATCTGGATCGCGCACAGAAGAAGATTCTTGCCGCAGGACTGCCGGAAAGGCTGGCGACCCGGCTGGCCGAAGGCCTCTAGCTTCGGCGCTGCGGCATTACTTCAGCGGCGAAGCGCTCCATCTCCTCGCGCTGCGGGCTGGATTGCAACAGCAGCAGATCCACCCCCACTTCACTGAATGCGGCAATGCGCTCCTTCACCTGTTCCGGCGTGCCGACCAGGCCGCTGCGCAGCCCGCGATTCGAGACCGAGTAGTCCTCAAGCGAGATCTTCTGCTCGAGCTTGGAGCCTGTGACCCACTGCTGGTAATTCTGGTAGCCGCGTGCCGACTGCTGCACATCCGTGATGCGCGCCACCTCGCGCTCGGCCTCTGCTTCGGTGTCGCGCACGATGGAATAACCCGCAACGCCGTAGATCATCGGCGGTAGGGCGAGCCGTTCCCGCCGCTCACGCATATCGGCGATTTTGCGGCCAACGATCTCCGGCGGATCGCCGTGCATCAGGTAGGCGTCGCACTTGCTCGCGATCAGGTTCTTTGCCGTCTCGCTTTCGCCGCCGGCATAAAGAGTGGGCCGCGGCTGGCGTACCGGCTTGGGTGAGAGCACATTATCCGCAACGGAATAGTAACGGCCACTGTAGCTGAAGCCCTGTTGCTGCCAGCAGCCGTCGATCACGTCCAGCCACTCAGAGGTGCGCGCATAGCGGTCATCATGGGTGTCGAAGTGCACACCGTACTTGGTCGCCTCGTCAGCCCACCAACTGGAGACGACGTTCAGCGTGAGGCGGCCGCTGGCGATGCGGTCGATATTGGCGGCCTGCTTGGCCAGCAGCGCGGGATTGTGGAAGGTGGGTCGCACTGCCACCATCAGCTCCATCTTGCGGGTGACAGCAGCCAGCGCAGCAGCAGTCGACCACGCATCGAGCGATGGCGCTTCGACGCCTTTGATGTCGTTGAGGTTCAACTCGGCGATCAGAGACAGGTCGTAGCCTAGCGCTTCGGCGCGGATGGTCAGGTCGCGCACATATTCCCAAGTCGCCGCCATCTTCTCGTCTTCGACGTTGCGCAGCCAACCGCCAAAGACCGGCATCCAGAAGCCGTAGCGCATATGGTTTTCAGCCATGCGTCAACTCAGGAACGCGCGTGGCTTTCGCTGCTTCCTGTTCCAGCCAGTCGGCGAGCTTCGCGAAGGGATCGAAGCCGACGACGTTGACGCCATCGGCAACGAAATTCGAGAGCGCATTGATGTCGTAGTAGAGGCGTTGGCCATCGCGGTCGTCGGTGATGTATTCGACGCCGCCGATCTCGATGCCGGCGTGCTGCATAATGCGCTCGACATCTGCGATGACCTCGCGCGGCGGCTGGAAGCCTTCAACGCGCAGTCCGGTCTTCGGAGCATCGATGGCGCATGCTGCGCGATTCAATTCGACGCCGCCCGTGGTGCGGCAGATATCCGCCGGGCACAGATCGAAAGTCTCGCCGGTGATGTGGACTTTGATTGCGTAGAGATAGCGGCCATTCAGCACCTCCACACGCACGATGTGCGTGTCGCGCGCGGGAATGAACTCCTGTACCAGTGCGGTCGAATCCATGCCCAGTGCGAGGCCGTCCGCGGTATCCGCGGGCAGGGCGGCCGCGGCCGCAAGTTGCGTGGGATGGTCGAAGCGCTTGACGCCTGCGCCGCTGCCGCCAATATTCGGTTTCACCACCACCGGCCAGCGGAGGCCCTCCGTCACGGAAGTGGCTTGCGCAGCGCGATGGATCACGCGGGCCTTGGGATACGGCAGGCCGAGCTCTTCGAGCAACGAGAGCTGCGCGGCCTTGGATAGCTCGGTGCGAAATGCCTTCAGGCCATTAATGACGCGCACGCCGCGGCGTTCGAGGTGATCGAGAAGGCCAAGCGTGTAGAAGATCTGGTCGCCATGGTTGCGGTTCCAGGCCGAGGGGCTCATACGGTTGAAGACCAGCGCGTATTCCTGCTCGGGATGCTGTTCCGGCGCGAAGCTATGGTCGGGCGCGTGCAGCTTGATGTAGCTGGTACCGCGCCGATCGAGTTCCGAGAAGAGCGGTTTGAACCAGTTGGGCTGCTCGTAATAGATGGCGATCGGCAAGGCGGAGGATGGCGGCATGGCACTCCCTTTGACGCGGCAGAAGACATCGCGGGTACACGGCCCGCGGCATTCTTCACGTTAGCAATAAGGTGAGCAGGCAGCAACCGCAGGCGGGGTGGTTGCTTAAAAGAGCAGGTTCGCCCGGCGGGGCAGCGGCAGGTTGAAATGCTCGTAGGCCAATCGCGTGGCGACGCGTCCGCGTGGTGTCCGGTCGAGAAAGCCGATCTGGATCAGGAAAGGTTCGTAGACTTCTTCGAGTGCGTCTTCCTCTTCGGCCAGTGTGGCGGCCAGCGTATTCAGGCCCACAGGGCCGCCATCATACTTTTCGATGATAGTGAGCAGCAGCCGCCGATCCAGTTCATCGAAGCCGTGGGCATCCACCTCCAGCATCTTGAGTGCGGCCTGTGCGGTGCCGCGATCGATAGTTCCGGTGCCGCGCACCTGAGCGTAATCGCGCACGCGGCGCAGCAGGCGATTGGCGATGCGGGGAGTGCCGCGCGAACGAAGCGCGATCTCCGAAGCGCCATCCGCGTCGATCGGAACCTGCAGCACCTCGGCCGAGCGTTCGACGACGTAGCGCAATTCTTCTTCGGTGTAGAACTCCAAGCGGAGCAGGATGCCGAAACGTGACCGCAACGGTGACGATAATAGCCCGGGCCGCGTGGTGGCGGCGACGAAGGTGAACGGACGGATCTCCATGACGTGCGTGCGTGCCGCCGGGCCCTGCCCGATGATGATGTCCAGCTTGTAATCCTCAAGCGCCGTGTAGAGCTTCTCTTCAAGCACCGGCTGCAGCCGGTGGATCTCGTCCAGGAAGAGCACCTGGCGCTCGCGCAGGTTGGTGAGGATGGCGGTAAGGTCGCCCTGAATCTGCAGTGCCGGGCCGGAGGTCTGCTGGAAGGCGACATCAAGCTCGTTCGCAATGATGGATGCCAGCGTGGTCTTGCCCAGGCCTGGAGGCCCGAAGAGCAGCACGTGATCCAGCGCTTCTCCGCGGCTCTTCGCCGCTTCCAGCGCAATGGCCAGTTGTTCCTTGGCCTTGGTCTGACCGATGAACTCTGCAAGCCGCCGCGGACGCAGCTTCAGCTCGAAGGAGCTGTCCTCCTCACCACGCGTTGCTGAGACCAGCCGCTCCGGATCGTTGTCGCTGCGCTTCACAATCCGGAGTGTATCAATCGGCTTGCATCGTCATTTACGGAAGTTCATCGCGTAGGTGTCGGCAGGCATACCGGCGGTTCGCGCTGCATCGCGCCGTGCAAAGGCATCCTGCCGAGTGGTGCCTCCGCCCAATGTGACCAGATACGGCGCATGTCCGGTCGGAGAGAAGACCTGCGGCTCGAGCTTCGGATACTGCGCGGCCAGTTCGGTGGCCTTGCGCTGCGCCGCGCCTGCCTGGTTGTAGGTGTAGGCAACCACATGCCATACGCTGCGCTCTGCGGCTGCCGGCGAAGTTTCTGTCGGTGCTTTCGTGGACGATGGACGCGGCGCCGGCTTCACCGTCTCTGGCGCGCCCATGGTGGCCGCGGCATCCCCTACCGGAGTTGCCGATGGGGGAACGGCCGCCGGCGCCGCTTGCGGCGGATTAGCGGCCGAACGCGCCTCGCCGCTGATGGGCGTGTGTGCTGCGGGCCGCTTCATGGCGAGCCAGAATACGACCAGCGCGACGCCCATCAGCACAATGGCGGCGACGGCGACACCTGGCCGTTTCCGCGCCCGCGGTTTGCCTTCCCCCTTGGCGAGTGCCGCGCGAGGAATAGCCGAGGCGGGTACCGCTGTGCGGGGTTTGGAGGGCGCCGGTGATGCCCCCGGCGCGGAAGCCGAGACAGGAGCCGGAGAGGCCGCAGCAACTGGAGCTGCCGCTTCAGCACTCGACGGAGGCGCGGTTGCAGCAGTCGTCGCAGCCGGACCGCTCAACACGCGGCGCATCGCAGCCAGGGAGCCATTGCTGGCCGCGCCCGCGCGCACCAGCGTGGCAAACGGAGCAGGAAGCGCCAGGGCATCGCGCTCACTCGAAAAACGGCGGCCGGTGAGCGCATTGTAAATGAGAGCCGCCAATGCCGGAGCATCGCTTTCACCCTGGCGCTGTGTCAGGCAATCACTGCGCAGCTTGATGCTGTCGCCAACCCCCAGCACACCCGCAGAATCGACGTGGCCGTGATAGAGCCCCGCACCTTCAACGGTTTCGAGTGCGCTCAGCAAGCTCTCGGAGACCTCGCGGGTCTCCTCCGGCGTGAGAGGCCGCTCGCGCAGCACCTCGGCAAGCGTCTGGTCGAACGGCTCCATCACCGCATAGACATAGGGGTCGCCAGCGATCCTGGCCGAACCTGTGCGGCGGATGATCAGCAGATTTGGGTGCTGCACGCGCGCGGCCACCTCCAGGCGCGCGAGAGCAGCGTCTTCATCGTTCAGCGCCTCGAAGACGCTGACAACGCGCGGTTGCCCATCTGCAGTCGCGGTCGCGAACCAGGCGGTACGGCCTTCGCTGCGCAGCAGCTCCTGCAGCGGCAGATTGTCGTCTAAAACCTCGCCTTCGATCTCGTTCCAAAGCGGCATGTGCATTCATCCCCGTGGGTGAAGTGTCCGGGCAGAAGAAAAGGGCGCGCCCGCGCGCCTCACATCGGAGACTGCGCCGGCACAGCCGAAAAGCCTGCACGCAGCAAAGGCCGGGCGCATGGCATTGCCCGCGTCCGGCTGCATTGCTGTTGTTCTTTAGGTGAGTCTACTCCGTGGCGACTCAGGCGAGATTGACTTCGACCGGCACCGGCCCTACCGCGGGGGCACTTGAAGCACGTTCCGCAGAACCGCCGGCCACCACGCGGCCGCCTGCACCTGCGCGCGCCAGCAGGCGCATGCCTTCGCCAGCCATCTCCCGAGCCATCTGGCGCAGTTCTTCAGGGCGCTCGTTATGCGTGTTGGTCAGCTCCACCAGTGCCGCTGCGGCCTTCAGTTTGGCCACGCCATCGAAAGATGCCAGGCCCGCAGCGCCACCCGTGGCCTGGATGATGCAGTCGGCCGTGATCTTGAACATCGTGTCGCCCTGGATGACGAAGGCGACCAGGTATTTTTCGGGGGTTGTCGGTGCAGTGCTCATGTGTAGCAGTCCTCTCGTGCAGTGTTTCGTGGCTATTTCAGAACACTCTGTGAGAGGCGTTCGGGTCAAGAGTAGAACGCCTGATTCCCAGTACACATTCTGGTTCCCTTCTCATTGCGATACCATCACGATGCACATGCCCGATTCGAATTCCGCAACAGGACACGCCTCCACGCTTTCGATGCTGCTGACCGAAGCGCGCTACAAGCCGAGCGAACGTATCGACGAACTCTCGACGGTTGAGATGCTCCAGGTGATGAACGCAGCCGATCACGAAGTGGCCGACGCAGTGGGTCGCGAGATTCCTGCTATCGCGCGTGCGGTGGATGCGATTGCGGAGGCGCTGGATCCGGAACGCGGCGGCCGGCTCTTCTACGTCGGGGCCGGCACCTCAGGCCGGCTCGGTGTGCTCGATGCATCGGAATGCCCGCCCACCTTCAATGTGCCGCCTACGCTGGTGCAGGGCTTCATCGCCGGCGGCGACTACGCCTTGCGGCATTCCGTGGAAGGCGCGGAGGATTCGCCGGAACTGGGCGCAACGGATCTACGCGCGCACGGCTTCACAGCGAAGGATGTGCTCGCCGGCATTGCGGCCAGCGGGCGTACGCCATATGTGCTGGGCGCGATGGAGTATGCGCGCACGCTCGGCGCCGTCATCATCGGAATCAGTTGCGTGCCCAATTCCGAAGTGGCGCGAGCGGCGCAGATCGCCATCACGCCGGCAGTGGGGCCGGAAGTGGTCACCGGATCGACGCGGTTACGCGCGGGCACCGCGACCAAGCTGGTGCTGAACATGCTCTCTACCGGCGCGATGATCCGGCTGGGCATGGTCTACAGCAACCTGATGGTGAATGTGCAGCCTACGAACGAGAAGCTCGCGGACCGCGCAGAGCGCATCGTGGTCGAGCTCACCGGCCTGCCGCGTGAGCGCGCGGCAGCATTGTTTCGTGAGGCGGGATCGATCAAGGCCGCACTCCTGATGCACGCGCACGGATTGAGCCGGGAACAGGCGGACTCAATGCTGCGCGCGACTCACGGCCATCTGCGCCATGCCATGGTAGCAGCGGCGCGCTAGGCCTCCGCGGGAAGTGCGTCCGGTACACTGAACAGGACGCGTTCTCATGTCCACCGATATCTCTCAGCCAGTCCTGATGCCTGCTTCGCAAGAAGAGGCCTCGGGTGCGAAGGCGCGGCTAGACCACCATCCCGGGCACCATCTGCGGCGCTTTCGTTTTGACCGTCCGCAGCAGATCGCGGCGCTTCTACTGCTTCTCCTGCTGGTGCAGTGCCTGCGGCAGATCGCGCGCACGCCGCTGACCGAGAGCGACTACCGATATGCGCGTTGCGGCCGGGAGATGTGGGAGCGGCCCTCCCCGATCGCCGGCTACTTCACTACTTGCGGCAATATCCATGACGGCGTTCTGGCGTATCGCATGGCCGGACTGCCGCTCACGCTGCAGCGCATCCTCGCCGGGCAAAGCAGCGACACCAGCACCTGGGAGATGCGCCATGAGGTGAGCTACGTGCAACTGCTGCCGCGTTTTCCCTTCACCATAGCGGCGCTGCTGCTGGGCGGGGCGCTGTGGTGGGTCACGCGGCGGCTCTTTGGAAATCGCGGCGGCTTTGTTGCGCTTGCGTTCTATTGCGTATCACCGGCCATTGTGGCCGCCGGCTCGCAGCCAAATGCCGAGATCCCGGCAGCGCTCGGCATCTTCGCCACCATCTACACGGCGATCGGAGTGGCGCACGCGATGCAGGGACCGCGGCGCAAGTGGCGGCCGCGCATTGTGCTGCTGGCAGCCGGGCTCGCGCTGGTGGCGGCCTCACACTCGGCCGCGCTGCTGCTTACGCTTCCTCTGGCGCTTATCTTCATGGTCTATCTTGCGGGGCGCAACCGCACCGCGGTTCCGATGGTGATGATCGCGGGCACGCTGGGGGCGTTCCTTCTGCTCTTTGCCTGCTATGCCTTTCATCCTGACGCACTGACCTACTACTTCCGCTCTGGCGCTGGACGCGTGGGCATCAGTACGGCTGCGGCGCGCACGCATCTTTTCTCGTTGGGCAATGCTGGAATCGCAATTGCTCTTTTGGCCGCGCTGGCCTTATACGTGGCCACTCGACGCTCGCGCTATTTCGGCAACACCACGCCGCTGCTCATCGCGCTCTGTTTCCTGCCGCTGGTCACGACCGGAGTGTTCGGCCAGCCCTGGCTGTGGGCCCTTCCTTTCCTGATGACCTTCGTGGGCGGGGTTTTCGCTGACGCGCTCGAGACGCAGCAGGGACGCATTTTCCGCTGGGCTGTGGTCGCGATGGTGGGGCTGCAGGCAGTGCTGACGATGGCCCTGCCTGCAGCGACATAAAAATGATTCAGCCCAAGTGTGAGAGTGGCCGGTCATACACGGACATCGGCAACTCTGCGCTTTGCGGCGGCGCCTGCATGACCTCTGCAAACGCAGTTTGGAAGGTTTGCATCTCCTGCGCCGTGCCCACGGTGATGCGGACGTGTGTGGGCCACGCGGGCCAGACACGGCCTATGTAGACCTTCTTCGCCTGCATGGCCGCGATCACCTGCTTCGCATCGCGCCGTGTATCCAGCATGAAGCAGTTGCTCTGCGAGCGGGTGTAGCTGTAACCCTGCTTGTCCAGCCAGGCGAAGGTCTGCTCACGGGTGTCTGTGTTGATCTTCTTTCGCTCCGGGATCATTGCCGGATGCTGCAGGCTGGCATTTGCAGCGGCTGCCGCGGTGATCGGCATCGCGTTCATGCCGTAGGTCTGCAGCTTGGTCAGCAGATCAGGGCGTCCGGCGGCGAAACCGCAGCGCAGCCCCGCCATGCCATAGAGCTTCGAAAATGTGCGCAGCACGATGACGTCTTCCCCGGCGCGCGCCATGTCCATGCAACTGGGCACATCAGCGAAGTGGATGTAGGCCTCGTCGATCAGCAGAATGGATCCCTTGGGTTTGTTCTTCAGCGCCCACACGATGTCATCCTTCGGCGTGGTGGTGCCGGTCGGGTTATTCGGATTGCAGATGTAAAACACGCCCGCGTTCGGGCTGGCCGCGATCATCGCCTTCACATCATGGGCATGGGTCTCCCGGATCAGCGGCACTTTGATGACCTTGGCACCGGCCATGTCGGCGGCGTGCATCCCTGCTTCGTAGCCCGGATCGGCGGTAACGTAGGGACGCGACGGGCTGGTGAACGACATCACCGCATAGTGCAGCGGTTCGCTCGAGCCGGCATAGATAGCGAAGGAATCATCCCCCAGTCCCTCCTGCTTCATGATGGTGTTGCCAAGAGCGATGGTTTGTTCGAAGTCGTAACGGCCACCATTCGGAGTGATGTTGCTACACGCGTCGCAGGCCAGCTTGCATGGGCCCAGCGGGTTTTCGTTCGCGTTGATGAGGATGGCATCTGGCGGCACCGGTTTGATGCCACCGTGAAAGCGCCGAGCTGTACGCAAGCCGCTGTTGGATGTGGACTGCGCTCCGGTCGAGTAAGCCCATGCAAGATGGGCTTCCGTAACGATGGGAACGGCTGCGGCTGCGGTGGTGGCGATACGCAGGAAAGAGCGGCGGGAGACGGAAGAAGAGCGGTCGGCGGGCATCAGGAAATCCTCCAAATCTGGCAAAGGGGAGAAACTCTCGTGAACGTTGCACGCGCTGCCGTGCTCGGGCAGCACACTCGGCATCGAGGCAACGAGGGCTCGACCTGACGGATGGCACCACTGTACTCCGCTTCGGGCAGGGCTCCAAGCAAAGCATTTCGCCCTGCGCAAAGCCTGTGGAATATCGAATGCGGAATCGACTGGAAGGCATTGAAAATAAACCTCTCAGTACCACGCCGGTAACGCGGAAATATGCGCTATTCCTTGCTAAAATAGACACAGAGTTAATCGTTATCCCAACGCACAGAACGTGCCGGATGGCACCGTTTTTAGTGCCACGAGTGGCTCTCCCTATCTATGGCAGACGATCAGAATCCTCAGCTTCCCCTCGGCGGTCCAAACGGCAACAGCGGGGACGGCACTACGCCCCCGACCGGTCCCGGAGCCGCCAACCTGATTCCCATCAACATTGAAGACGAGATGCGCCGGTCGTATCTCGACTATTCGATGTCGGTCATCATCGGCCGTGCACTGCCCGATGTGCGCGACGGCTTCAAGCCCGTGCACCGCCGGATCCTGTACACGATGCACGAGATGGGTCTGCAGTACAACAAGAAGTACACCAAGTGCGCCAAGGTGGTCGGCCAGGCTATGGGCCAGTACCATCCGCACGGCGATACCGCCATTTACGACACGATGGTGCGCCTGGCACAGCCTTTCAGCCTGCGTTATCCCATGATCGACGGCCAGGGGAACTTCGGCTCGGTCGACGGCGACCCGCCGGCAGCGATGCGGTACACCGAGGCTCGCATGATGCGCATTGCGGGCGAGATGCTGGCGGACATCGACCAGGAGACGGTCGATATGACGCCGAACTATGACGAGAGCACGCTTGAACCCGCTGTGCTGCCTGCGCGCGTTCCGAACCTCATCGTGAATGGGTCGAACGGCATCGCCGTCGGCATGGCAACCAACATTCCACCGCACAATTTGACCGAGATCATCAACGCCACGATCGAGCTCGTGAACAATCCGCACGCCGGTCTCGCCGAGGTGCTGAAACATGTGCAGGGGCCGGATTTCCCAACCGGCGGATTCATTTATGGCCGCAGTGGTATTCCGGAGGCCTATCGCACCGGGCGCGGTCGCTTCCTGATGCGCGCCAAGTGCGCCATCGAAAATATCTCCGGCGGCCGCCAGGCCATCGTAGTCACCGAGATTCCGTACCAGGTGAACAAGATGAAGCTGATCGAGCGCATCGCCGACCTGGTGAACGATGGCGTGATCACCGACATTGCGCGCGACGAATTCCGCGACGAGAGCGATCGCGACGGCATGCGCATCGTGATTGGGCTGAAGCGGGGCTCCGAGGCGCAGATCGTGCTCAATCAGCTCTACAAGCACACCCAGATGCAGGAAGGCTTCTCGATGATCTTCCTCGCGGTGGTAAACGGACAGCCGCGGGAACTGCCGCTGCCGGACGCCATTCGCCACTTCATCGATCATCGCGTCGACGTAGTGCGCCGCCGCACCGCCTACCTGCTGCGCAAGGCACGCGAGCGCGAGCATATCCTGCTCGGCTACCAGATCGCCCTCGACCACCTCGACAGCGTGATCAAGATCATCCGCGGATCGTCCTCCCGGGCCGATGCTCGTGAGAACCTCTTCCGCTTCTTCTCCGGGACGAAAATCCAGTTGCGCGGAGCGGAGCTGAAGGGTGTCTCGCTCGATGCGGCGAAGTACGGCATCGATATGGCGACGCAGACCACGGCTACGCTGATCCTGAGCTATCGCCAGATCGATGCCATCCTCGAACTGCAGCTCTATCGCCTGACTCAGCTCTCCATTGATGAATTGTTGAACGAGTTGAAACAGGTGCGGGACAACATCGCCGAATACGAATCGATCCTGGCCTCGGAAAAGAAGCTGCGCACGGTCATCGTCAAGGAGCTGGAGCAGATCCGCAAAGACTTTGGCGACGAGCGCCGCACGCAGATTCTGGATGAGACAGCGGAGCTGCAACTGGAAGACCTGATCGCCGACGAACAGGTGGCTGTGACGGTATCGCATTCCGGGTACCTGAAGCGCACGCCGATCTCCACCTATCGCCAGCAGCGACGCGGCGGCACAGGGCGGCTGGGCATGAAGACGCGCGAGGAGGATTTCGTCTCGCAGCTCATCATCGACTCGACCCACGCCTATCTGCTCTGCTTCACCAACACCGGCCGCGTCTACTGGCTGAAGGTGTATGAGATTCCCGACGTAGGTGCCGCAGGCAAGGGCAAATCGATCGCCAGCCTGCTGAATCTGCAGCCGGGAGAGACGGTGCGCACTATCCTGGCGCAGCGCAATCTTGAAGAAGAAGGCAAGTTCGTTTTCTTCGCAACGCAGAAGGGTACGGTGAAGCGTACCCCGCTCAAGGACTTCTCGAACGTCATGGCACGCGGCATCATCGCCATCGGTATCGATACGGATGACGAACTGATTGGAGCACGGATCTCCTGCGGAGATGAGATCGTCTTCCTCGCAACCCATGACGGCATGGCGATCCGCTTCCATGAGACGGATGTACGTTCCATGGGCCGCCCTGCTTATGGCGTGCGCGGCATCGACCTATCCAAAGGCGACTATGTAGTGGGGCTCGCGGTCACGCCGAAGGAGCGCAAGAAGAATGGCAATGGCGGTGATTGCGCCTGCCTCATCCTCTCGGTGACGACGCAGGGCTTCGGCAAGCGCACGGATGTGGACGAGTATCGCCTGCAGACGCGCGGCGGCAAGGGTGTGATCAACCTGAAGACCACGGCGCGCAACGGCAAAGTGAATGCGATTCAGTTGGTCGATGACTCGTCCGAGCTCATGGTGATCAGTCAGTACGGCAAGATCATTCGCATCGACACCAAGACGATCCGTGCCGCAGGCCGCTCCACGCAAGGTGTGAAGCTGCTGAATCTGGAAGAGGATGACAAAGTCGCTGCCGCAG
>DASUWP010000039.1:0-7402 GCA_036378335.1 Acidobacteriaceae bacterium
TCCGCCGGCAGGACCTGATCGTGCTCAGCCCCGGAGTCGCGCCGAATACGCCGGAAATGGATGAAGCGCGGACCTTCCAGATCCCGATCATTGGCGAAGTGGAGCTGGCTGCTCGCTTTCTCAAAACGGAGATTCTCTCCATCACCGGATCGAACGGCAAGACCACCACCACTGCTTTGACAGGCGAGATCCTGAAGGCCGGCGGGCTCACGACCATGGTTGGCGGCAACATCGGATTGCCGGCGATTGACCTGGTGGATTTGCCGGAGAACCAGCCGGGCGCGTGGAGCGTGCTCGAGCTATCGAGCTTCCAACTGGAAACGGTGGATACTTTCCATCCCAAGATCGCGGTGCTGCTCAACCTGACGCCGGACCATCTGGACCGGCACGGCAGTCTGGAAAACTATGCTGCTGCCAAGGAGCGGATGTTTGCCCGCCAGACCGCGGATGACTTTCTTGTCCTGAACGGTGATGATGCGCGCGTCCAGCAGGCCGCCAGCCGCGCCGCTTCGCAGGTGTTCTGGTTCAGCCGGACGAAGCTGGTGCGCCAGGGCGCGTGCGTGCATCGGGGCGTCGTTGTATTCCGAAGCTCGGATGCTGCCGCGCTGGAGCCGGTGCTGCCCGTCGAAGCGATTCCGCTCAAGGGTGCGCATAACGTGGAGAACGTGCTGGCCGCCGTATGCGCGGCGCGGCTGGCAGGAGTGAAGGCGGAGGCGATCGCCGAGGCGGTGCACAGCTTCCGCGCGGTGGAGCACCGGTTGGAGTTCGTCGCAACCGTGCGCGGCGTGGATTATTACAACGACTCCAAGGCCACCAATGTCGACTCCACCATGAAGGCGATCGAGTCCTTTCCCGGCCGGATTCATTTGATCCTCGGCGGCAAAGATAAGAAATCCGACTACACCACGCTGCGCGCGCTGCTGCACGAGCGGGTAAAGCGCGTCTACACCATCGGCGCCGCGGCGGAAAAAATCGAGGCGCACATCGCAGGCGCGGTCGACGTGGTCCATGCCGAGACACTTCCCACCGCGTTGGCCAAGGCGCATGATGCTGCAGAGGCGGGTGACGTCGTTTTGCTGGCCCCGGCCTGCTCCAGCTTCGACCAGTTCGAAAATTATGAGCAGCGCGGCCGCGTCTTCAAACAGTTGGTGACGGCACGAAAGGAAGCAGAAGGGAAGTAGATGGCGAAGCGGGTCGGCGTGGATAAATGGATGTTCTGCATCACCCTGCTGCTGGTGCTCTTTGGCCTTGCCATGGTCTTCAGCTCTTCCGCGGTGATGGCGAACGACCGCTTCGGTTCCTCCTACTACTTTGTGGAGCGCCAGGCAGCGTGGGCGATCTTCGGGTTGATCAGCATGGTTGTGCTGATGCACGTCGACTATCGCCGCTACAACAAACCAAACATCGTCTTTCCCACAGTTGCAGTGACCGTGCTGTGTTTGCTGGGCGCCTTTCTCATGCGCGATTCGCACGCGACACACCGCTGGATTCGCTTCGGCATCTTCTCCTTCCAGCCTTCCGAGATTGCCAAACCGGCTCTGGTGCTCTTTCTGGCGTGGTTTTTGCAAGACCGCATGCAGCAGATCGAGGACTGGCGCAACACCCTGCTGCCGGCCGCGCTGCCGAGTCTGCTTTTCGTCGGACTGATCCTCAAAGAGCCGGATCTCGGCACAGCGCTGGTCTGCGCAACAGTGACGGCGATGATGCTCTATCTCGCCGGGATGGAGAAGAAGTACTTCGCCTATGGGGCGCTTGCCGCCGCGCCGGTCCTCTACTGGATGCTCTTCCGCGTGCCCTGGCGGCGTGCCCGCATCCTGGCGTTCCTCAATCCCTGGAAAGATCCGCTGGGATCGGGCTTCCACACCATTCAGTCGCTCATCGCCGTAGGCACGGGCGGCCTGAACGGAGTGGGCTATATGGAGGGACGGGCGAAACTCTTCTATCTGCCTGAGCCGCACACCGACTTCATCTTCGCCAATATCGCTCAGGAGCTTGGGTTGCTGGGCGCCGGGGCCATCATCGCGCTCTTCGTCGCGCTGGGCTATCGCGGGCTGCGAACCGCCAGCCTGTCGAAGGATCCATTCGCGCGTTTTCTCGCCTTCGGCATCACGGCGACGATCCTCATCCAGGCATTCTTCAACGTGAGCGTGGTGCTGGCGCTGGTGCCGACAAAAGGGATCACGCTGCCGTTCATCTCCTACGGCGGAACATCGCTCTTCTTTACGCTGGCCAGCGTTGGCGTGCTGCTGAATCTTTCGCGCGAGATTGACTAGCTTGTCGGAAGGCTTGCGCGTTTTGATCGCCGGCGGCGGCACGGGTGGCCATGTTATTCCCGCCCTCGCCATTGCGCGTGCTTTGCGGGATCAGCACGGCGCGGAGGTGCGGATGGTGGGCACCGCACGCGGTCTCGAAACCAAGCTGGTGCCCGAAGCCGGATTCAGGCTGGAGTTGGTGCAAGCCGGTCAACTGAAGAACGTCAGCCTGGCGACACGGGCGCGGACTGCCTTCGATCTGCCGCGTGGCATACTGCGCTGCATCGCGCTGCTGCGCGAATTTCGCCCAGACATTGTGATTGGCGTGGGCGGTTATGCTTCCGGCCCTGCGATGCTGGCAGCTTTCCTGCTGCGCATTCCGATGATGGCTTATGAACCGAATGCGGCGCCCGGGCTCGCAAACCGGCTTATCGGCAAGCATGTGAATGCCGCGGCAGTGAACTTTGAGCAGACCCGGCGCTTCTTCCGCAATGCCGAGGTGACGGGCGTTCCGGTGCGCGAAGCCTTCTTCTCGCTGCCAGAACGGGTCAGCGATGGTTCGCAGCACCTGCTGATCTTTGGCGGGAGCCTGGGCGCGCGCGCACTGAATCAGGCCATGCCTCGGGTCGTTGCGCCCTTGCTTGAAAAACTGCCGCTGCTAACCATCCTGCACCAGGCCGGCGCGAAGCACGCGGAAGCCACCCAGGCAGCGTACGCAGCCAGCGGCGCCGATCCATCGCGCTGGGAGGTCCGCGCGTTTCTGGATGACATGCCCGCGCGTTTTGCCAATGCTGACCTGATCTTGTGCCGCAGTGGCAGCTCTGTCGCAGAGCTGGCCGCGGCAGGGAAGCCGTCCCTGCTGGTGCCGTTTCCATTTGCTGCCGACGACCATCAGCATAAAAATGCGCTGATCTTTGCCCAAGCCGGCGCCGCGGTGCTGCTGCCCGAGTCTGAGCTGACTGACGAGCGGCTTACGACTGAGTTAACCACGCTGCTGGCTGATCCAGCGCGGCTGCGTGAGATGGGGTCGCGTGCCAAAACGCTGGCGCACCCGGACGCATTGCAGAGAATCGCGGCGATGGCGGTTCGCCTGGCGGGCGAACGCCACTGAAAAGCGGAAGGCCGGCAGCAGTTGCTACCGGCCTTGGCTAATTGCTCGGCTGATTTAACGGTGTCCGCCGCCGCCGTGTCCGCCACCACCACCGTGGAACCCACCGCCACCACCGCCATGGAATCCGCCGCCCATGCCGCCGCCATGGAAGCCACCCCCGCTACCGCCGTGGAAGCCACCCATGCTACCGCCGTGGAAACCACCAGGAGAACTACCGCGGAAGCCGGTGTTGCCATGAAAGCCGCCATTGCCGCCATGGAACCCGTTATAGGGATGCGCAACCGGACCGCGGTAGCCTACGCCGCCATGTCCATAGCCATAGCCGCGTCCATAGCCATAACCATGTCCATATCCGCGTCCGTAATAGCCGCTATGCCAATAGCCGCCACGGCCCCAGTAGCCATGGCCCCAATAGCCGTGGTACCACGGGCCGGCGCCGATGAAGATGCCGCCGAGGAACCAGCTCGGACCATAAAAGCCATAGGGCGCGCAGGCATAGGGATAGTAGCCGTAGTATCCATAAGGGCAGACCGGAGCCGGACCATAGGCATAAGCAGGGGGGTAGTAGCCCTGATCCGCGTATCCACCGTTATCGTAGCCATAGCCCTGGTCATCCTGCGCCTGGGCCCGCTGCGTCAGCGCCAATGGCGCGGCCAGCAAGCCTAGCGCGAGTACCCATCCAAAAAACCGTCTCATATCGCTTCCCCCATTCGGCTCGCGTTCTAGCTGCTAACCTGAGTAGCCGTCGCGGTGCGTGGCGATCAGCGGTTAGTGCTGCATCACCAACCAATATGACCCGGCTGGCTTATAAAAGTTGCGTAAAAGCGCCGGCTGCTAGAGTAGCGCTTAGCTCTTTATGTTTGCCAAGGCGCAGCGCGTTCATTTCATTGGGATTGGCGGTATCGGCATGAGCGGTATCGCCGAAATCCTGCTGAATCTCGGCTATCCGGTCTCCGGTTCCGACCTCAAGCGGTCCCCTGTCACCGAAAGGCTCGTCGGGCTGGGGGCGACCGTCTTCGAGGGCCACGCTGCGGCGAATGTGGTGGGTGCAGCGGTGGTGGTGGTCAGCTCTGCCGTCAGCGAGGCCAATCCGGAAGTTGTGGAGGCGCGCCGCAGCAAGGTGCCGGTGATCCAGCGCGCCGAGATGCTGGCTGAGCTGATGCGGCTGAAGTACGGCATCGCCGTCGCGGGAATGCACGGCAAGACGACGACTACCTCGATGATCGCGGCTGTACTGGCCGGTGGCGGCCTGGATCCCACCATCGTGGTCGGCGGCCGCATCGACGCGATGGGCTCGAATGCCCGGCTGGGTAAGTCTCAATACCTCGTAGCCGAGGCCGATGAGAGCGACCGCTCGTTCCTGAAGCTCTCGCCGATTCTTGGGGTGGTCACCAACCTGGATCGGGAGCACATGGATTGCTACCGCGACATGGCTGATGTCGAGGAGGCGTTTGTCTCCTTCATGGATCGTGTGCCGTTCTACGGCGCGGTCACCGGATGCATCGACGATCCGCTGCTCGCGGCAGTGCTGCCGCGTGTGCGCCGCCGCGTATATACCTACGGCTTCACCGCGGGCGCGGATTTTGTCTGCCGCCTGCTGCCTACCGGGGAGGGTGCGCGTTCGCGATTTGAAGTCGTTGCTGCGGGACATGTATTGGGCGCCTTTGCGCTCCATGTGCCCGGGCGGCACAACGTGCTGAATGCGACCGCCGCAGTTGCGATCGGGACACAGCTCGAAATTGCGCCGGCGGCGATCGCGACCGCACTGGCGGGATTTCGCGGTGTGGACCGGCGCTTCCAGTTGAAGGGAATGGCGCGTGGGGTGACCGTCGTTGACGATTACGGCCATCACCCGACCGAGATTCGCGCCACGCTCGCCGCAGCGCGGGACTGCGGCTACAAGAATATCCATGTCATCTTCCAGCCGCACCGCTATACCCGCACGCGGGACCTGATGGAGGAGTTCGCCGGGGCCTTCGACGACGCCGATTCGGTGGAGATGCTGGACATCTACGCAGCCAGCGAAGAGCCGATCCCCGGGATCGATGCCGAGGCGCTGACCAGGATGATTCACCGCCCGCAGGTTCGCTACGCTGGAGATGCCGTTACGGCTGTCGGCGCCGTAACCGGCCGTGCCCAGGATGGTGACCTGATTATGACTTTGGGTGCGGGGAGCGTCTCGCAGCTTGGCCCGCAGGTGCTGGAAGCGCTCAGCGGATAACGCGCATTTACTGCATTTCGGTTGCGAATCCGAGCCGCGCTGTCACCTTCCGATCTCACCACGGTTACCGTTGCTCTACGGGTACCTCGTTGATTTCGGCTGCACTATGCACAGGGCGCTTTGGGATACTGCGGGTATAGTGACCGAAGGCGATTCTCACGACCTGGCTCGGGCGTGGCGAAACTAGAACAACAATTCAGCCGCGCGGCAGCGACTCTGGCGGATGAGGAAGGCTTTGATGATGTCTTCCGTCCGCACGCGGTCAGCCGGCCGCGACCTCCCTCCCCCTTTCAGGAGACGGGCTCGGTGCGCCCTCTAGGCGACGATGAGGATGATGAGCTGCCTGTCGTGCGAACGCGGCGGCGCGTCCCCGTCAAGCGTGGTCCGATGCCGCGTGGCCGGCTCGGCCGCATACTGGTCGTCGGCGGAGCAATCGGGATTGTTGCGCTGGTAATCGCTCTCTGCGTCGCCGTGCACAGCTTCTTCATGACGGACGCGCGCTTCCGCATCGACACTGCCTCCTCCATCCAGGTGCTGGGGAACAGCCAGGTCACCCGGCCGGAGCTGCTGTCCGTCTTTGGCGGCGATATTGGACGCAACATCTTCCACGTCCCGTTGGCCTTGCGCCGCGCGGAGTTGGAACAGCTTCCCTGGGTGGAGCACGCCACGGTCATGCGCCTGCTGCCCAACCAGCTTCGTGTCGCGGTCGTCGAGCGTGTGCCGGTTGCCTTTGTGCGCGCAGGAAACCAGATTGGATTGGTGGATAATCAGGGTGTCCTGCTGGACATGCCGCCGGCCATGATGGCAGCCAAGCGCTACTCCTTTCCTGTAGTCACCGGCATCCTGCAAAAGCAGAGCGCGGAGGACCGCGCCTCGCGCATGCGGCTCTATGCCGACTTCATGAATGCGCTGAACTCGACCGGCGGCGCGGCGTCGTCGCAATTGAGCGAGGTCGACCTCTCCGATCCGGAGGACGTGCGGGTGCTCTTGCCGTCGGCAGGATCGGATTTGCTGGTGCACTTTGGCAGCGATGACTTCGCTGGACGATGGCAGCGGCTGGAAGAAAAGCTGCCTGGGTGGCGGCAGCAGTATCCGCGTCTGGCCGGAGTGGATCTGCGCTATCAGCGGCAGACGGTATTGGAGATGGCGAAATCGGGGCTGGAGGATGCGCCCGCGGCGAATCCCAATCCGGCACAGGCAACTGCCGCGGTTGCGAAAAGACCGGCAGCAAAACCAGCCATGCACGACCGCGCCTCCATCCAAAGAGGCATCGTACATCGGGAGAAACCTGCTAACCGGCCTGTGAAGAAGACACCGAACGCAATCAAAAAGCCGGCTCACAAACCCGTGGCCGCTCACCGGGACACGAACGGATGAACGCACCGGAACGCAATGACGGCTTGATCACAGTGCTCGATGTGGGCAGCTCGCGGGTGCGCGTGGTGGTGGCCGAGGTGGTGGATGGCGCGCTGCGGCATCGCGGGCATGGCTCGACAGCAGCCAAGGGCATGCGCAAGGGGCTGGTGGCAGAGCTAGCTCCGGCGGCGCGCTCCATCATCCAGGCTGCGGATATGGCCGAGCAGAGCGCGAATGCCATCCTGGCCCATTGCGTTGTTGGGATAGGTGGCCCGCATGTGCGCGGCGTCAACAGCCGCGGCGGGATCAGCCTGGGCACACGGATGCGCGAGATCACCCGTGAAGATGTGCGGGCTGCAGTCGATCGCGCGCGGGCTGTTTCGCTGCCTGCCGAGCGCGAGCTGATTCATCTGCTGCCGCAGCAGTTTATTCTCGATGAGCAGCCGGGCATTCATGATCCCG
>DASUWP010000040.1:0-21999 GCA_036378335.1 Acidobacteriaceae bacterium
ATTTTGCACCAGGCCGCCGACACCGCCGCCAACACCACCCACACCAGAGGAACTCGCCACACTAGTCGCGGCGGCGCCACCCAGTGTGTTTTGCACGACGCCGGTATTCACGCCGAGACTCTGCCCGCCCGCTGCAGTGCGCAACACGTCCATGCTGGCTATGGGCAGGTTGTAGCGCGAGACTGCAAGATCGAGATTGTTTTCAAGCGCAAGATCGATTGCATCATCGAGGGACAGATAGAGCTTGCCATCGTGAATGCATTGATCTAGCCGGGCGGAATTCGCAAGGCCCGGCGCTGGCACATTGATCGGCGTATAGATAGAGAACGGATTGTGCGTCTGCGGCAGCTTGATAAGAAAGCCCTGCTGCTGCGGGTTCTGCGCAAAAAGTGGCGCACTCTGGGAAACGATAAGCGAGCTGAGCGCAATTGCTGCGGTGGCAATTTGGCGAAGATTCATCGAGTAGTGGACTCCTGTGCAGCGTTGAGGCGAGGGTTAGCGCTGTCGCTTACCAGCCAGCCGTCGCGAACTTCGAGCAGTCGATTGCCGTAGGAGGCATTGGTCTCCGAGTGCGTGACCTGCAGGATGGTAGTGCCCTGCCGGTTGAGCTCTTTGAAGAGCTCCATGATTTCCTTGGCTTGCTCGGAGTGCAGGTTCCCGGTCGGCTCATCGGCCAGCAGCAGTGCCGGATTGTGAATCACCGCGCGCGCGATGCCTACGAGTTGCTGTTGACCGCCGGAAAGCTGCGAAGGGAACAGGTCCTTTTTGCCGACGATGTTGAATCGGTCCAGTGTGTCCGCTACCAGCGCCTGCCGCTCTGCGCGCGGCATGTTTTTATAACTCAGCGGCAGGTCGATGTTTTCGGCAACTGTGAGCTCATCCAGCAGGTGATAGCTCTGGAAGACCATCCCCATTTTGCGCTTGGCCAGCTCTGCGCGCTGCTTGCGCCCCATTGCATGTACCGGCTCGTCCTCGAAGTGGTATTCGCCGAGCCACTGATCGTCGAGCAGAGCGATTGCGTTCAGCAGCGACGACTTCCCTGCTCCCGACGGTCCCATCAAAGTGACAAATTCGCCACTCTCAATCTTCAGGTCAATGCGGCGCAGCACCCATGTCTGACCGGCGCCGGTCTTATAGCTGCGTTCCAGGTTGCGTATATCGATCATGTTGTGTTCCTTCCTTTATTCGTGGCGCAGCGCCTGCATTGGATCGGTCTGCGCGGCGCGTCGGGCAGGCAGATAGCTGGCGGTGATGCAGGTGACGGCGAGGATCAGGGTGACCGCCTCAATCACAAGCACGATGTTGTGGACGTCGACGCCACTGAGCATGCTGGCAGCCACGCGGCTGAGGACAAGCGAAGCAGCGATGCCGAGCGCCGCACCAGTAATCAGCAAGATCACAGCGCGACGCAGCACCAGCCACAGCACATCGTTGCGCTGCGCGCCGAGCGCCAGCCGCACGCCGAAATCGCGCAACTGTTGGGTGACCTGGTAGGCCAGCAATCCGTAGAGACCGGCGGCGGCAATGACCAGCGCCGCCAGCGCGAAGAGCGTGAGCAGACGCGCGGCCAGGGTCTGGCTGCCCATCGTGTCTTCCACACTGGTTTGCATCAGCTCCGCGTGATTGACGCCGACGTCTGGGTTCAGGTCGTGAACGATGCGGGTGATGGCCGGAATTAACGATTCTGGCGCGGTCTGCGCGCGGACTGCGAGATCGAGGTGAAAAGACACCAGGATGGGATATAGATCGTCAGCCGGTGACATCTGGCTCAGGTTGAACAGCAGCTCCGGTTTTATGGACTCGTTCATGCCCTGGCGCGCATCGGCCACCACCCCGACGATGGTTGCGTACTTGTGCGGCCCGGCATCCGACGCTTTCACCTGCATGCCGATGGGCGACTGCGCTCCATCGATCTGACGTGTGAAAGCTTCATTGACGATCGCCGCCAGCGGCGCGCCTGTGCTGTCCTCCGCATTGAAGAACCGGCCCTGCTTTAGGGTCACCCCCATGGCGCGGAAATAATCCGGCGTAGCTGCGCGTGCGTTTGCGTCCTGTTGGTGGCGTGGGTCGGGCTTGGGCCGCCCAGCGAATTCGATCGTGTCCAAGAACGTCCAGTTCGTTCGAAGAGGGCGCACAGTCGTGACGCCGGCAGCGCTGACGCCGGGCAGCGCGCGGATGCGTGTGAGCATCGGCTCGATGAGAGTGGCAACCATGTTCTTGCCGTTGGAGGGCCCAGCGGTAGCGAAGGTGACGAACCAGTAGTTCTTCTGCGGCAGCATCAGTTCGGCGGTGACGACCTTGTCCGGATTGAAGCCCAGCGGCCTGCGCTGCATCTCGTAAAGAGTGTGGGCCATCACGCCCGCGGCTACCAGCAGCAGCAGCGAAATAGCCACCTCCACGGTGACGATTGTGTCGCGCATCAGGTTCTGACTCCGGCTGGTGCCGCTGCCGGCCGAGCCCTCGCGGAGGCCGCTCAGGATGGGCAGCCGCGCCGCCTGCAACGCCGGGATAATGCCGAAGATCAGCGCTGAAATACAGGATGCGATCAGCGCGTAGGTGCATACGC
The DNA here is from genome assembly GCA_036378335.1 of Acidobacteriaceae bacterium. Classification (GTDB taxonomy): domain Bacteria; phylum Acidobacteriota; class Terriglobia; order Terriglobales; family Acidobacteriaceae; genus KBS-83. Next base: position 2,567 of record DASUWP010000040.1, read on the forward strand.
TTGCGTCGATGTGGACCAGATCGCCATTCTGGAATGTGTTCGCCAGATAGGTGCGCGAGATGCGCAGGGCGACTGAGGTGATGGCGAGTCCGATGGCGGCGCCGACCAGGCTCAGCAGTAGGCTCTCTACCAGAAACTGCCGCAGTAGGCGCGCGCTGCCCGCCCCCACTGCAGCTCGCACGGCGATTTCCCGCCGGCGTCCCTGCGTGCGGGTCAGCAGCAGGCCGGCTACGTTGATGGTGGCCAGCAGCCACACGGCGAGCACGAGACCATTCAGCGCCAGCAGACCTGGGCGCACGCTGCGGGTGAGGAAGTGCGCGTAGTCTTCCACAATGACGCGGTTATCGCGCTCCTTGCCCGGATAGGCGCGCAGGTTCTGCTGCTTGATGCCGGCAAGCTCGTGCATTGCATCTTCGACCGTGCTGCCGGCGCGCAGCCGCCCGAGCACGCTGAGCATGCCGGATCCGCGGTCCTGCAAACTTTTGTCGGTGATATCGAGCGGCGAGAACAGGAAGTCGCTGCCGCCCTGAAAGCGGAAGGTCTCCGGCATCACGCCGATGACGCTATAGGGCGTGCCATTCAGCGGGACCACGCGGCCAACAATCTTCCGATAGCCGTTGAACAGAGTGTGCCACGCCTCTGCGCCCAGAACGATGACGTGCGTTCGAGCGCCGCTGTTCTCATCTGCAGAAAAACCGCGGCCCATCGCCGGCTGGACACCCAGCGTGCTTAAAAAGCTTGTACTGGTGATGAGTTGCGCTTCGGAGCGGGGCTGCGCGATGCCACCCACAATCGGCATGTTGAAGGTGTAGTAGGCGACAGACTGTAGCGTGTGGCTGCGCGTTTGCCAGTCCTCGGCATCGGGAAGTGGGATGCCGCCGTCGCTCGACGCTGCGTCCTTGTCGTGGGCGGCCTCTGCGATGTGCACGAGCTGCGAGGGATGCGCAAAGGGCAGCGGCCGCAGCAGCAGCTGGTCCACCACGGAGAACATCGTGGTCGTAGCGCCAATGCCGAGCGCCAGCGTAAGCACTGCGGCCGCGGCAAAGCCAGGGTTACGCCGCAACTGGCGCCATGCATAACGAAGATCGCTGCCGATTTCCATTCCCCTCCTCTCCTATTCCGATCGCAAGGCCTGCATGGGTTCAATGGACGCAGCCCGTCGTGCCGGCAAAAGAGCAGCAGCCGCGGCACTGAGCGAAAGCAACAGCACGGCAATCGCCACTACCGGAAGATCGAACGATCCCACGCCGAAGAGCCGGTCGGAAAGCAGCCGCCCCGCAAGATAGGACAGCGGTATTCCCATCAGCAGGCCGATGCCGCAGGACAACAGAGATTGCAGCAGCACATCCCGCAGAATGCGTGCCCGGCTGGCTCCGAGCGCCATCCGTATACCGATTTCTCCGGTGCGCCGCTCAACCGAATATGCCGTCACGCCGTAGATGCCAATCGCCGCCAGCACCAGCGCGATGGTCGCGAACAGCCCGCAGAGACGCGACATCAGCTCGCCCTCAATGAACCCGTAACTCTCCAGCTCCTTGAATGTGTAATACGAAGTGATGGGCAGGTTTGCATCGACATCGCGCATTGCCTTGCGTATCGCTGCTTCTGCCGCCGGACGATCGCTGCCATGAAGTTCCAGGATGATATCGCCTGCGAAGTGGGACTGAGCCTCCCATCCCTGGCGCGATGGATTGAAGACCTGCGTCGTTTGCTGGAACGGCAGAAAGTAAAGGGGCGGCACCGGCTGATCGGGAAAGCGGTACTTGATGTCGCGCACGACACCGATGATTTCGAATTGCGAGCGGAGTTCCGGATCAATCCCGAAGTGTTTGCCGAGCGCATCGCCTTTCAGATAACGGCGCACAAATCCCTCACTCACAATCGCGACCTTGCGCGACTGCGCATCGTCCGCATCGGTAAAGAAGCGGCCCTCACGCAGCCTGGCACCAATCGCGTCAAAGTATTCCGGGTTTACCCGGTTCCAGGCGGCCTTGCCCCATTCGCTATCGAGGGAGGGATTGGGTTGCCCGGGAAAATAGGTGAAGGTTGCCCGGCTCTCGCCAGACATCGGCGCATACGTTGCAATGCCAACGCGCTGCGCACCGGGAATGGCCAGCAGGCTTTCCCGGAGCCGCTGGTAGAGCGCATTCGTCTGCGCACTGCGATAGCCGGCGAGTGCCGGATCGATGCCGAAGACGTATCGATCCGTCGTCTGAAAACCGAAGTCCTGCCGCTGCATTTTGTTGAGGCTGCGCATCAGCAGACCTGCAGCACACAACAGCACGACCGAGAGTGCCGCCTGCAGGATGACCAAAATGCGCTGCGAAACTGTGCCGCTGGAGCGTGTGGTGCGCGAAGACGCGCGCAACACACTGGCCAGGTTGTTTCTGGTGGAGATCCACGCCGGGCCGACGCCGAACAGGATTGCTGTCACCATCGCTGTGGCGAATGCAAATCCCAGCATGGCGGGTGAAGGCCGGGCGGTGATGGGCACGTAATCGACACCGCGGAAGGCCAGAGCCAGCACTGAATCGGAGAGCACGTACCCGACCCCGATGGCTCCCACGCAGCCCAGCAGGGCCAGCACGATGCTCGACACGATCGCCTGCTGCAGCAATTGCCGGCGGCTGGCCCCCAATGCCATCCGCACGGAGGTTTGCTGGCTGTGAGCCAACGCACGCACCAGCAGCAGGTTGGCTACATTGGCGCAAACGATCAGCATCACGAAGGCGGCTGCCGCCATCAACAGTTTGAGCGACTGGCTGTAATACAGCCCCATGATGTTGATGCCGGGCTCGGCGGAAGCAATCTCCGTATGCTGGCGGCCAATCGCTGCGCGCTCATCCGGCTCCATGTCTGCCTTGTGGCTCTCCAGCCACTGCCGCAGTTCGGTATTCAGTTGTGCATCGATCTGCGCGTGCTGAGCACCGGGTGCGATGCGCCCGATAATATCCAGCCAATAGCGGTCGGGCCGAGGCCCCAATGCGCCCTCGTGGACGAAATTGCCCTCCTGCCGCAGAGGAATCCACAGCTCCGGCATGTCCGCATAGATCGTCTCGCCCATGAATCCGGGCGCGGTGAGACCGACGATCGTAGCGGCGGTGCCGTTCATCAGCAGCGTCTGGCCGATGATGTGTGGATCGCGCCCGAAGCGTCGATCCCACATGCGATCGCTGATGACCGCGACCGGCAGGGCGCCCGGCCGATCATCGGCAGGCGTCAGACCGCGACCCATGGCGAGAGGGACCTGCAGCACGCTGAAGTAGTTGCCGGAGACCAGCTTGCCCAGCAGAGCCACCGATCCCTTCGGATCGCCCTGGCGATGGACCAGCAGCGGCGTCTGGCCGGCTTGAAACGCGGCGAGCGTGCCTTGAAAACCCTGCGTGTGATCGCGGAGTGTCTCGTACAGATCGTTCGAGAACATGCTCCAGTCGCCCAGCAACTCGCTGGCCGCGCAGCAGGTGGTGTCGCGCCCCACCTTGTACAGTTCTCCGGGGTTCCTCACCGGCAGCGGTTTCAGCATCGTGACGTAGATCAGGCTGAAGATAGCGGTGGTAGCGCCGATACCCAGGGCGAGCGTGAGCACGGCCGTGATGGTGAACCCCGGGCTGCGGCGTAATTGGCGAAATGCGTAACGGAAATCTTTGGCCAGGTGCATCGTGTCACTCCGTCCGCAACGCTACCACGGGTTCGGTCGAAGCCGCACGTCTGGCTGGCAAGAATGCCGCGAGCGCGGCCGCAGCAACCAGCACACACGCAGCGAGGCCGTAGCTCACCGGGTCGAGCGCCGGAACGCCGACCAGAAAACGGCTCAGCATGCGCGACGTTTCAAGGCTCACCAGCACGCCCAGGCCGATGCCCAATAGTCCACTCTTCGCGGCAGCCATCATCACTGCCCGCGCCACTGCGTCGCGATCGGCGCCCAGTGCCATGCGGATGCCGATCTCGCGCGTCTGCTGCGCCACCGTGTAGCTGGTGACGCTGTACATGCCGACTGCTGCGAGCAGAAGAGCAAGCGTTGCAAATGCGGTGAGGAGCTCGCCACGTAACTGCTGCGGTTCGGTCGCCGCCGCGAGTGCATCGTCCATGGTGGTGAACTTGGTCGCTATGCTTGCGTCAGCGGCGAGCACGCGCTGCCGCACGGCGGGAATCAATGTCGCAGGCGCGGTTGCGGTGTGCAGGACGATCTGGGCCCCGTTAATTAAACGTTGAGGATGCTGTGCTAATGGGAAATAGATGGCCGGTGTAGGATCGTCGGCCGGAGAATCCTGCCGTACATCGCCGACCACTCCGACGATGGTGGCGCCGCGCAGACTGTCTTCGTCGATGCCGCAGACGATCCGCTTACCAATCGGATCTCCATTTCCAAAGGACTGGTGGGCCACTGCCGCGCTGATCACCGCCACGGGCTGCGAGCCATACGTATCCGACGCTGTAACATCCCTGCCCCGCAGCAGCGGAATACGCATCTCTTTAAAGTATCCAGGACCCGCCAGGCTGAAATTGGCCCACGGCAATCCGGCCTGACCCATACTCTGACCCTTGCTCGTTATGGCATAAAAGCCGTTCGAACCATAGTCGCCCGTCGGAAGACCCCAGGTCTGCACGGCGGACTGTACACTCGGCAGCGCACGCAACTGGTCGGTCAACTGTGCCAGCTCTACGATGCGTTTCTGTTCCTGTGGCAAGCCTTGCGCAGGCGCCTCCACATAGACGACCAGGCGGTTGTCCGCAGCAAAGCCGAGCGGCACCGCGCGGATATGCTCAATGGTCCGCAGCAGCAGACCCGAGGTCGTCACCAGCAGAAAACTCAGCGCGATCTCAATCGCGAGCAGCCCGCGTCGCCACATCGCCGTGCCGCGCTCTGCGCTGCCCGAGCGTGTGCCGCGGCTCAAGGCTGCTGCCGGATCGCGCCGCGCCGCCCACCAGCCCGGCAAGGTCCCGCTGAGCACGGTAACAATGATCGCAAGCAGCAAACAAAAGCCAAGGAGCCGCGGGTCAGGCGTGGCCTTCATGGTGCGCGGAAGCTGTGACGCCAGGAGGCGCATCAGCAGCTTGGTCGCAGGAATCGACAGCAGCAGTCCGGCGATGCCGCCGAGCAGCGACACCAGCCCTGCTTCCAAAAGGACCGAGCCGACAATCCGCGCACGTGTCGCCCCCAGCGCACTGCGCACGGCCAACGCGTGTTCCTGCGTAGAGATACGCACCAGTTGGAGGTGCGCCACGTTGGCACAGGCAATCAGCAGCAGAACACCCACCGCGGCCAGCCACAGCCACAGCGACGTGCTCACATCGCCAGTCAACGCATCCCGCAGCGGCACTGCGCGCAGGCTGACATGCGCATGGCTCACCGGAAACTGCTTCGCCAGCCGCGCCGAAAGCGCATCGAACTGAAGTTGCGCCTGCTCGATTGTGAGCCCGTGGCGGAGCAGCCCCACAGCTTGGTAGTTGTATGAATCGCGGCTGACGCTATCAGACGGCGTGGCCGGACGTCCCAGCCAAACGGTGGTCTTCTGCGGATAATCGAAGCCGCGTGGCATCACGCCGATGACCTCGAACGACACCCCTTCCACGCTGACCAGCTTGCCCACTGCCGCGTTGTTGCCGCCCAGCTCCGCATCGGCAAAGGCCTCGCTCACCACCGCCTGATGCGACGCGTCGTCTGGCCGGAAGAGTGCGCCACGATCCGGATGCGCTTCGAAAACATCGAAGAATTTCGGGCTGACGACGGCGATATGAGCAAAGGTCGCGTGATCCGAAAGCTGCACGCCCTGCTCGTATGCCTCGTAGTACGCGGTCGCAGCAAAGGCCGAATCGGATCCCAAATCCAGGTAATCGCCGCCCGGCACGCGCGGGTGCAGGCGCTGGCGATCTGTAAAGAACGTCTCCAGTGCCACTATGCGGTCTGCGTTGCGGTACGGAAGCTGCTTCAAAAGCATCTGCTCCACCACGCTGAAGACGGCCGTGGTGGCGCCGATGCCGAGTGCGAGTGTGAGGATTGCCGTGAACGCAAATGCAGGATTCCGGCGAAGCTGTCGCAATGCGTAACGAAGATCCTGTGCTAACTGCATGCCGTCCTCCCTTCTCTGTATCGGTACCAGCTATTGCTACTCGTTGCGCAACGCCTGCACCGGCTCGATGGATGCCGCGCGGCGTGCCGGCAGCAACGCCGCCAGTAGCGCCGCGATGATCAGCGTGCCGAATGCGCTGCCCAAAATGAGCGGGTTAGAGCTGTGGACGTTGTAAAGGTGCGAGGCCATCAGCCGCCCCAGGACAAGCGCCAGAGGCACACCCAGCACGAGCCCGAGGAGCACCTGCGACAAGGCGTGTTTCAGGACCTCGCGCAACACGTCGCCACGGTTCGCGCCCAGCGCCATGCGCAGCCCCACTTCCGGCGTGCGGCGTTCTACTGTGTAGGAGGTGACGCCGTAGATGCCGATAGCGGCCAGCAGAAGCGCAACCAGCCCAAAGGTTGTCGTCAGGCGCGCCAGCATCTCGGCCTGGTTGAAATTCGAATTCACCTGGGTCGCGAGCGTATCAATGCGAGTAATGGACAGGTTGGGATCGACGTTGCCGATCGCGCGGCGCAGGGCCGCGGCCATCTCTGCCTCGCCACCCTGATAGTGCACCACGATGTCTTCCGGGAAACGGACTCGTTCTGCGCCAACGCGATCCCGCTCCGCAAAGACCTCCGCGGGCTGAGCCATGGGCATGAAGACCATGGGTAGCTGCGGCTCGTCAGGATCTTCATACTTGGTGTCGTCCACCACGCCGACAATCTCGAACTCACTTGGATCATGCGGGTCCAGACCGAAGTGCGCGCCCAGCGGCTGCTTGCCTTTGAGGAAATGCGCGACGAAGGCCTGGTTCACGACGGAAACACGCCGCGTTGTCGGCGTATCGGACTCTTGCAGCCCTCGGCCCTGCAGCACATGCGTACCCACGGCGGCAAAGTAGTCAGGACTCACGTAGTCGAACGTCGTCCGGTAGTAGTTATTCGTGAATTCCGGCGGCGGCGGCGGCGCGCCAGGAAGTAACGTCAGGTCATGCCAGCCGTTGTGCGACAGGGGACTGTAGGTCGCATACCCCAGCTCGATGACGCCCGGCGTCTGCTTCAGTTGCGTATCGAACTTGCGCTCCAGATCGGCAAGCTTCTGAATGTCGTAACCGGCAGCCACCGGGTTGATGCCGATGACGAGTCTGCCGGAGGTTGCCAGATGCAGGTTCTGATGTTCCAGTGCGCGCAGGCTGAGGGTGAGCAATCCGGCGGTCGAGAGCAGGGCCAGTGACAGCGCCGCCTGCAGCACGACCAGCGCCTTCTGCGGCCAGGCGGTCTTGTCGCCTGCCGTTCGGCTGGCGCCGCGCAGCGCCTCAATGGGATCGAAGTGCGAGGTGATCCACGCCGGCACACACCCGAAGAGCGCGCCCGCCAGCACGGCGATGCCCAACGCGAAGCCAAGCACGGCGAGCGAGGGCGAAGTAGAAAAAGGCGATGAGTGAGTGCCGGCCAGTGCCATGGAGAGCATGGCTCGCGAGCCGGCGACGGCCAACAGGATGGCGACGGCGCTGCCAACCACAGCAATGATCAGGCTCTCGGTCAAGGTTTGCCGGACGACCCGGCCACGCGGCGCTCCCAGCGCCAGACGCACCGCAGTATTCTGCCGCCGCGCCATGCCACGCACCAGCATCAGGTTTGCGAGATTCGCGCATACAATCAGCAGCACGAAACCGGCGATCATGAAAAGCAATCGCAGTCCGGAGGTGTAGTTGTCGCGCAGCTCGCTGATGCCACCGGCAGCGGGAGCCCATTCTGTGTGTTGCTTCGGAATGACCTCGTTCTGCCCGGCATGGAGCGTCTCCGGGTGCGCGTGCAGCCAACCCTGTAGCAATCCGCTGGCCTGCGCGCTGGCTCTTGCCGGGTTGAATCCGGTTGCTGCGCGCCCGATGATGTACAGCCAGTACTCTCCGGGATGATCCATCGCATCGATGTTGGTGAGCATGGGCTCAAAGGCCAAGGGGGCCCAGATCTCCGGCGGGTCGGCATCCAACCGCGTCCCAAAGAAGCTGGCAGGCATCACACCGGCCACTGTCATTGCCCGGTTGTTGATCATCAGCGTCGAGCCGATCACGGGGAGTGACCCGCCGAAGCGGCGCTGCCACATCTCATAGCTCAACACGACCTGCGGCTGCGTACCGCGCTGATCGTCGGAGGGCGCAAGCGCGCGCCCCTCGAGCGCCTTCACGCCGAGTGTCGAAAAGTAGTTTCCAGCAACGAACTGCAAGCGCACCGGCTCGGCTGACTGCCCGCTTCCCTGCAGGCGCATCCCGACCGAGCGCTGGCCCGCTTCAACCGCAGTCATGCTGGTGAAGCCGCCGAGGTGGTCGCGAAGCATCAGGTACTGATCGTAGGAAAAGAGAGTCCAGTCGCCGAACAGGCTGCCGCCGTTGAAGCAGCAGTCATAGCGCGTTCCCAATTTGTAGAGCTGCTCGGGTGCTGTGACCGGCAGGGGCCGGAGCATCACTTGATAGATCAGCGTAAAGATGGCGGTGGTGGCGCCCACGCCGAGCGCAAGGGTCAGCACTGCCGTGAGAGCGAAGCCGGGCGTGCGGCGAAGCTGCCGGAAGGCGTAACGAAGATCCTGCAAGAGCTGCTGGATGAACTGCACGAGTCCTCCTTTCGGTGTGGCTTTCGGTTTGGTTATTCCATGCGCAACGCCACCATCGGTTCGATGGAGGCCGCACGCCGGGCCGGCACCAGCGCCGCTACCGCCGCTGCAATGGAGAGCACGAGCAGCGTAAGGATGCTGACCTGCGCATCGAAGGCGCCCACGCCGAATAGGTGCTGCGCCATGAGCCGGCCGGCTGCATAAGCCAGCGGCACTCCGATGAGCAGACCGATGCCGCAGTTCGCGAGTGCGCGCTTCAGCACATCGCGCAGGATACTGCGCCGGTCGGCACCGAGCGCCATGCGGACACCGATTTCGCCGGTGCGCCGCTCGACGGAGTACGAGGTGACGCCGTAGAGCCCGATCGAGGCCAGGACCAGCGCCACCAGTCCGAAGAGCGAGGTCAGCCGTGCCAGCAGCTCATCCTGATTGAAGTTGGTCGAAACCTGATAGGCAAAGGTATGGAAGGACCGCGGCGTCAGAAGCGGGTTGACATCCGCGAAAGCTCGCCGCGTTTCGGCTTCGAGCGTCGCGGGCGTCGAATTTTTCACATACAGCACAACCTGCCCGGCATAGTGTCCGAGCGGCTCACCTGGCTTGTACTCGGGTTTGAAAACTTCCGTCTTCTGCGCAAACGGCAGGTAGTACATCGGTGGTGGCGGCACATTCGGATCCTGATGCTTCGTGTTCTCGACGACACCGACAATCTCGAATTGCGAGCGCAGCTCGCGCTCCAGGCCGAAATGCTGGCCGATGGCCCTGCCGTGGTAGTAGCGGTCCGCAAAAACCTGATTCACGATCGCGAGCTTGCGCGTGTGGTCGTCGTCGCTAGCGGTAAAGAAGCGGCCTGATCGCAGCTTCGCCCCGACTGCATCGAAATACTCCGGCGAAATGCGTATCCAGGAAGCGTCATACCAGCTGTTGTCCGGCTGCGGATCAGGCTGCCCCGGAATGTAGACGCCGTCACTCCAGTTGTCATCGCTGAGCGGTGTGTAGAGGGCAAAGGCAACTTTCTGCGCGCCGGGAATCTGCATCAGGCGGGCATGCAGCTTGCGATACAGATCATCAAGCTGCTCGGGCTTATACCCGGCAAGAAACGGATCGATGCCGACAATGTAGCGGTCCCCCGTCTGAAAACCGAAGTCCTGCTTCTGCAAGTTATTCAGGCTGCGCAGCAACAGACCGGCGGCACAGAGCAGCACCACCGAAAGCGCGGCCTGGGTGATGACCAGCACACGCTGCACCGTGGAGCTGGAATCTTTCATTGTCCGCGAGGTGCCGCGGATTGCCGACGCCGGATCCGTCTTAGTCATCATCCACGCGGGAATGATCGCGCAGAGAACCGCCGTTATCAGCGCCGCAAGCACGGCAAAGCCCAGCACGGGAAGAGACGGATTGACCTTCAGTGGAATATAGTCCGCGCCTCGGAAGGCCAGCCGCAGCACCGACTGAGCCACAGCATAGGCCATCCCAATCGCGCCCGCGCCGCCGACCAGCGCCAACAGCACGCTTGAGATCATCGCCTGCCGCACCAGTTGCCCGCGCGTCGCGCCCAGAGCAATCCGCACCGCCTGCTGCTGCTTCTCTGCAGTCGCGCGCACCAGCAACAGGTTCGCCACGTTGGCGCAAACAATCAGCAGGACGAAAGCTGCAGCCCACATCAGGAGCTTCAACCCGCGGCCGTAATTACGGGCCACGGTATTCGCGCCTGTCCTTGCCGAGGAAAGGTGCGTCTTCTGTCGATCGATCTGCGCACGGCTCGCCGCATCGAGCGTGTCTCGACCGCGCAGCCATTGCTGTAATTCGAGATTGAGCTGAGCAGTGATCTGGTCGAGAGTGGCATCCGGAGCCACACGGCCCACCACATCCAGCCAGTGCCTGTCGGGTTGATGGGTATGCGCGGCATCCGCTCCGGTGAACTTCGCCTCCTGATTCAGTGCGAGCCAAAGATCAGGCGGATCGGTCTGCACGATCTCACCCTGATATGCGGGCGCCGCCACGCCAACGATGGTCACGACCACGCCGTTCATGGTGAAGGTCGAGCCGATGACGTGCGGGTCAAGCCCGAGACGCCGCTGCCACGCCCGATAACTGATGACCGCAACGGGCGTGGCACTTTCCGTGTTATCCGACGGCTGAATCGGCCGCCCGAGCGCCAAGGGCACACCCAGCGTGGAGAACTCGTTGCCCGCGACGAAGCGTCCCTGCAACGTAATCGGAGGCTGCGAATCGCCCACACGCCGGGTCAACAGAGGGGTCGAAAACGACTGAAAGGCTGTCAAACTCTCAAAGCCCTTGGTGTGATCGCGGAAGTAGAGGTAGAGATCGTTGGAAAAGATGCGCCAGTCATCACCCTGCAGGCCGCCGTAGTTGCAGCAGGTGGGCTCCCTGCCCAGCATGTACAGCGCCGAAGGATGCTGCACCGGCATAGCCTTCAGCATGGTGTTGTAGATCAGGGTGAAGATCGCGGTCGTCGCACCGATGCCGAGGGAGAGCGTCAGCGCCGCCGTAATGGCGAATCCGGGGCTGCGACGGAACTGCCGCAATGCGTATTGCACATCCTTCAGCAACTTCCCCATCGCAGCTCTCCCTGAATGCTGGGCGTGTCCCGCCGTCTCTGTTCTCCGGGCCATGGACACACTTCTGCCGAAACACTTCTGACACACTTCTGCTTCGTTCTCGCGCTCGCGGCCCTGTGGCGCCGTCCCTTACTGAACCTGCAGCAATTGCTCGGGCGACAACTCTCCTTCGGCAATGACCTTGCCGTCGAACAGATGCACCTGGCGGTCAGCATGGCGCGCAAAACGCGGATCGTGAGTCACCATGCAGATGGTCGCGCCCTCCTTGTGCAGCTCGGAGAGCAGCTCCATCACCGCTTCGCCATTTTTCGAGTCGAGGTTCCCAGTTGGCTCGTCAGCCAGCAGGATGGACGGCGAACCGGCCAGAGCGCGAGCCACGGCAACACGCTGCTGCTGACCGCCGGAGAGCTGCGAGGGATAGTGGCGCATACGGTGCGCCATGCCCACGCGTTCCAGCGACTCCTGCACGCGGCGCTTGCGATCCGCTGCCGGCATGCCGGAGCGATAGGTTAGCGGCAGCTCCACATTCTCGGCCACCGTGAGATCGCCGATCAGGTTGAAGCTCTGGAAGATGAATCCGATCTCCTGGTTGCGGATGCGCGAGCGCTCGGCAAAGCTCAGGTTCTCCACCGGCTTGCCATTCAACTGATAGCGTCCGTTGGTCGGCGTGTCGAGCAGTCCGATGATCGAGAGCAGCGTGGACTTGCCGCATCCCGATGGGCCCGACATGGCCACGTAATCGCCACGCATGATGGCCAGATGCACGCCGGAGAGCGCATGCGTCTCGATCTCATCGGTGTAGAAGACCTTTGTCAGCGCTTCGATCTGTATCAGTGCCTGTGCTGTTTCGTCCATTGTTAGCCTCGTGTTCCTTTCCTTCCCAATTCGTTGAGTTACTCCAGCCGGATGCGGTCCACCTGGTCCCAGCGGGACATATCGGACAGAATGACGGTATCTCCTTCGTTGAGCCCGTTGAGCACCTGGATGGCGTTCACCGAAGCGCGGCCCACCTTTACCGGAACGCGCATCGCTGTTTTGCCATCGGGGCTCAGCTTGAACAAGCTGATGGTCGAGTCTTCATTGCCAAAGGCAGGCCGGCCAACGTAGAGCACATTCGATAACCGCTGCAGATCGATCTGCCCGTCCACGCTCAGGTCCGGCCGTTCACCCGGAATAAAGCCATCCATGGCAACGTCCACTGTAACGGTGCCATTGTGCACGCCGGGATCGATACGGGTCACCTTGCCGTTGACGATACCGTTGTGGGTATCGATCGCGGCGGGCTGGCCGAGTTCGATGTCGCGGGCCTGCGTCTCCGGAATGTTCAAGGCTGCCTTCAACTGATTTGGCTGAACTACCTTCGCGAGCATGGTCCCTGGAGTCACCTCTTGTCCTACGGCGACCGGAAGCGCGGTTGTGCCGAGGTCTGTCAGCACTCCGTCGATGCCTGCTCTCACTCTCAACGCATCCAGTTGCTGCTGCTTGAGTTGATAGATGGCACGCGCCTGATCCACCTTGGCCTGAGCGACTGCAAGCTGTGTCTCCAAAGCCTTCTCGTTGATGGATACGACGTTTTGCTGCATTTGGTTCTGGGTAGTTAATCCTTGCGCGTTGCTTTTTGAAGCTTCGGCGGTGATTCCCGAAACAACACCCAGCTTGTAGAGGGCCTCGTCGGTCGCCGCCTGCCGCTTGGCGGTCTCATAGGAGGCGTTCGTCGTCGCCGCGGTCGCTTTCTGGGTGGAGAGCGTGCTCTGCAACTGCACCTGGGTGTTCTTCAGGTCGGCTTCCGCCGATGCCAGCGCCAGCTTCGCGTCCACGGCCTGCTGGGTAACCGTGGGGTCGCTCAGCTCCATGATCACGGTATCCGCCTTGACATTCGATCCGGGTAATACCAAAAAGCGGGTCACCGTCGCATTCGTCTGTGCGGCAATCTGGCGGATCGAGTCCTCGCGGGGGACCAGTGTCCCATTGCCGCGGACCTGCCGGATCAGGTTTCCGCGCTTCACTGTGTCGGTCCACACGACGCTGCGCTCGACCGTTGGGGCGGCGGGCTTTAGCCGCATGACGGCGAAGGTCACACCGGCAAGGACGACAATCGCTACCGCGATGGTCACGACGCGGCGGCGGTTCTTCTTGGCTTTGATATCGGGGCGGGCAATGTCCATCAATGGACTCTAATGCACTTGCACGCCCAAGATACGCGCCGCCTCTAACTCACAGCAGACGAATTGCTTACGGCCTGGATCCGTTGGGACGAGTCCCTGACCGCTGTCCGATCATGTGGCCGCACTGTCCGTTTCCGGACATGTTGGCAGGTCGGATGCGTACGACTAAGGATTTATTTCGCAAATGCAACCTTTTCGAGACAATGAGCGGCATTGGAGCGAACCCATGCAAGCTATTTCTGCCACAGACGCCACCCTGAAGCTGGCGACGCTGCTCAACAGGGCCCAACGCGAACCTTTGATGATCCGCAGCAACGACCGTGATATTGCCGTGATGCTCTCCGCCACCGAATATCAGCGGCTCAGCGACCGGCCGCGCGGGAGAGCCTCGCAGCCGCGCATCGATCCAAAGCTCGCTGCGCTGCTCGACGCCTCTGACTAGTTTCTCGGCAGACACAAAGGCCGGAGCGAAGACGCTCCGGCCTTGATCATTGCCGCGCCATTCACCTCAGGCGCGCGCCGGGTCGCCGCGCTCCGTATCCACGCCAAGCTCTGCAAACGCACTCTCTGCCCGCTTCGCATCGAACTTGCCGTCGCGCGCCAGCCGCGAGAGCGTGGCCGCCGCAATCGCTTCCGCGCTGACCTCGAAGTGCCGCCGCAGGTGCTCGCGATTGTCGCTGCGGCCGAAACCGTCGGTACCCAACGAGATCAGGCGGTTCAGCAGCCAGGGAGCGAGCTGATCCGGCACCGCCTTCATATAATCAGTGGCGGCGATGATGGGTCCTGGTGCCGAACCAACCGCGCTCAGGATGTAGGGCTGCTTTGCCTGCTGGGCGGGGTGGAGGCGGTTCCACCGTTCTACCGCCAGCGCGTCCCGGCGCAGCTCGTTGTAGCTGGTGACGCTCCACACATCCGTGGGCACGTTGTACTTCTCGGCGAGAATCTGCTGGGCACGCAGGGCCTCGTTCAGAATGGGGCCGCTGCCGAAGAGTTGAGCGACCGCGTCGCCCTTTGCCGCCGGGCGCAGCCGATAGATGCCGCGCAAAATACCTTCCCGTGCTCCTTCAGGCATTTCTGGCATCGCATAGTCTTCGTTGTACATGGTGATGTAGTAGAAGAGGTCTTCGCCCTTCTCGTACATGCGGTACAGACCATCCTGGACGATGGTGGCCAGCTCGTAGACAAATGCCGGATCGTAGGTCGCGCAAGTAGGCACGGTGGAGGCCAGCACGATCGAATGCCCATCCTGGTGCTGCAAACCCTCGCCCAGCATGGTGGTGCGTCCGGCGGTGCCGCCCATCAGGAAGCCCTTGCCGCGCGAGTCGGCAAAGGCCCATGCCATATCGCCGATACGCTGGAAGCCGAACATCGAGTAGTACATGTAAAACGGAATCGTGGGCAGGCGATAGTTCGAGTACGCGGTGCCTGCGGCGGTGAAGGAGGCCATCGAACCGGCCTCGGTAATTCCCTCTTCCAGAATCTGGCCGTCTGCCTCTTCGCGGTAGTACAGCAGCATATCGACGTCGTGCGGCTTGTACTTCTGCCCTTCGCTGGCGTAGATGCCCACCTGGCGGATGGCTGACTCCAGACCGAAGGTGCGGCCTTCGTCGGGCACGATGGGAACGATGAGTTTGCCGAACGTCCCATCCTTCATGAGGTGACGCAGGATGCTCACGAAGCCCATGGTGGTCGAGACCGCGCGGCCCTTCGAGCCTGCCGTCCATTCCGCGAAGGAGTCCAGCGGTGGCGCCGTGAAGTTGAGCTTCGGTGTCTCGCGCTGCGGCATGAAACCGCCCAACTCATGGCGCCGCTCCAGCATGTAGGCGATTTCCGGGGCATCTTTCGCCGGACGGTACGGCATCGCGTCCTTCGCCGCATTCTCCGGAACGGGGATATCGAAGCGCTTCACGAACGCGGTCAGCGCATCATCGGTAAGCTTCTTCTCCTGGTGGCTGGCGTTGCGCGCCTGGGTGCTGCCCAGGCCGTAGCCTTTGACTGTCTTGGCCAGGATCACGGTCGGTCCGCCCTTGTGCTCCGTGGCGCGCTTGTAGGCGTTGTAGATCTTCACCGGATCGTGACCGCCGCGATGCAGCCGGGCAAGCTCATCGTCGGACATGTCGCGGACCAGTTCCAGCAGTTCCGGATATTTGCCGAAGAACTCCTGGCGCAGATACGCGCCGCCCTTGGCCTTGAATGACTGATAGTCGCCGTCGACGCACTCTTCCATGCGCTTCAGCAGCAGGCCGGTGTGGTCGCGCTCGAAGAGCTTGTCCCAATCCGAGCCCCACACCACCTTGATCACATTCCAACCTGCGCCGCGGAACATGCCTTCCAACTCGTCGATGATGCGCTTGTTGCCGCGGACAGGGCCGTCCAGCCGCTGCAGGTTGCAATTGACGACGAAGATCAGGTTATCCAGCTTCTCGCGCGTCGCCATCGAGATCGCGCCCAGGGTGTCGACTTCGTCCGTCTCGCCATCGCCGACGAAGGCCCACACCTTGCGATCGGTCTTCGGGATGAGGCTGCGATTTTCCAGGTATTTCATGAAGCGCGCCTGGTAGAGCGCGTTCAGCGGGCCGATGCCCATCGACACTGTCGGGAAGCGCCAGAAGTTCGGCATCAGCCACGGATGCGGATACGAGGAGAGCCCCGGCTTGTCGCGCAGTTCATGGCGGAAATTCAGTACCTGGTCGTCTTCGAAGCGGCCTTCCAGATAGGCGCGCGCATAGACGCCCGGAGACGCATGACCCTGGAAGTAGATGAAGTCGCCCGGCTGCTCGCCGTAGCTGGCGTGGAAGAAATGATTGAAGCCCACTTCCAGCAGCGTTGCCAGCGACGAGTAGGTGGAGATGTGGCCGCCGATCCCCGCGTCCTTCTTATTCTGCCGATGGACCATCGCCATCGCGTTCCAGCGGATCAGGCTTTCAACGCGGCGCTCCAGGTCACGATTGCCGGGATACGGCACTTCCTCGTGCTTGGGGATGGTGTTCAGGTAGGGCGTGATCAGTTCGCCGGTTGTGTTGATCCCGGCTTCGCGCGCTCGCTGGCGCAGGGCGGTCAGCAGCTTGGCGCTATGCTCGGCGCCCTCGGCGACGACGACCTCGTCAAAGGCCTCGATCCACTCGGCTAGTTCTTCGGAAAAGCTTGTCTGGACTGGCACTGCCGCTTTTGTGCTCATCGATCGGGATCACTCACCTGTCGGAATTGGGTCTTGCCATGGGATGCGCGATGGCATGCGCCACTGCTCAGTATAACGTCGCCGGGAGTGTTTTCTCTTCGACGCAATCGGCTCGCCCGACGCCGTAAATTCTCCCTTCCTTTCAAAGCTGAAGAGCCGGTCATCCGCTCCTAAGCTGAAGCATCTCCGCCTTGACGCACCAACACCAGCCCTCTATTGTCGGCTCTGACTTGCAGACAAATACTTCCAGCACGGCCAAGGCCTCTCTGGCCGCCGACACGCACGCGCTCCATCGCCTCGGCGTGGCCTGCGGGCTGGCCGCCGGGGTGTGGCTGGGCGCCGCCGAGGCTCCGACGAAGCTGGTTAACGTCGGGCTCTCGCCCTTCGCTGTCTCGCTCTGGATGGTGGCCGGAGTCTTCACCGCGCGCTGGACCTTCCCCACCCTGCTCAAAGGCACCAGCTACGTGGTTCGTGACCTGGCAGAGAAGAAGCACCTGATCGTCTGGGCGCTGCTTGCAGGCGCACTCTGGGCGGTTGCCAACACGCTCACCGTCTTCGCCATCCGCGATGTTGGCCTCGCCATTGCCTTTCCGCTGTGGAATGCGAATTCCCTCTTCGGCCTACTGTGGGGCCGCGTGCTCTTCCGCGAGTTGCAGGGCGCCAGCCGCGGCGGCGTCGCCAAGGTGCTGCTCGGCGCGACTGCGATTGTGGCTGCCGCCATCCTGCTCGGATTCAGTACTGTGCATGGTGGCGGGCACCCGAGCTCGCATGCGGCGCGCGGCATTGCTGCGGCCATTGGCGCGAGCGCGCTATGGGGCACCATGTACGTGCCCTACCGCAAGGCCTACATCAGCGGCATGAATCCGCTCTCCTTCGTCACTGCGTTCACCTTTGGCGAACTCGGCTCCGTGCTCGCGCTGGTGTGGTGGCTGGATGGCGGTGTGCACTCGACTGCGTTCCACCTCTCGGAGTTTCGCGGCGTCCTCTTCTGGCTCTTTCTTGGCGGCTTTGTCTGGGTGATCGGCGATCTCTTCCAGCAGTTCACCGCGAAGTATCTCGGCATCGGCCGTGGAATCCCGCTCTCCAATACCAACCAGCTCTGGGGCCTTGCCTGGGGCGCGCTGGTCTTCGGCGAGCTCGCGGGGACAGACCTCACGCACAAGCTGATGGTCCTGGGCGGCTCGGTCATCATGATTCTGGGCGCGCTTGCAATTTCGACGGCTGTGGCGGGCGAGCGGGAGCATCACTCGCGCAATCTCGCCATCGAACGGGAGTGCAATCGGTACAGCCTGGATTATGGCGCAGTCCTCGCCGCCCAAGCGGGCAGCGAGTTCGATGCCGGTGAACGCCGCCGCTGGTGGGACTACGCGATTGTCACCTCGGCCGTTGCGGTCTTCCTGTGGCTCGGCGTCCAGGCGCGCGTGCCGGAGATTGCCATGAACCGCGCATGGCTAGCCGCGCTGGTCGTCTTACTGATCGCAAGCCTGCTCTACTGCGGGCTGCGGCTCCGCCGCCAGACCGGCTTCTCTTAAGGACCTGGGGCTTGATTTGGATGGCCTGCAGCTCTTTTCTTGTTTTTCGCAACATACCTATTTTAAAAATAGGTATTCAGAGCCTATAGTGTTCGGCATGGCTAAGAAGCCCGAACGACGCGATCTCTTCCCCGGCGCGCTGGAATTGATGATCCTGCACTCCCTCCGGCTGAAGCCGATGCACGGCTACGCCCTGGTCAGGCACATCCAGCGCATCTCCGACGACCTGCTGCAGATTGAGGAAGGCTCACTCTATCCGGCGTTGCAGCGAATGCTGCGCGAGGGCTGGCTCAAGTCGCAAGAAGGAGTCTCCGCGAAAGGGCGGCCTACGCGCATCTACAGCGTGACCGCAGCCGGCCTGCGTCGTCTTGAACACGAAGTTTCCAGCTTCGAAACCATGTTCGCGGGCATCAGCCGCGTCCTTGCATTGCAGAAGGCATAGGAGTTCGCATGTCCTTGCTCGAGCGTCTCTTCTCACGTCACCGCCGCTATGACGATCTCGCCGTCTCGATCCGGGAGCACCTTGAGGAGCGGACTGAAGAGCTTATGGAAGACGGGCTGTCGCGGGAAGAGGCGGCGCAGAAAGCTCGCCGCGAATTCGGCAATGTGACCGTCATCTCCGAGCGCAGCCGCCAAGCGTGGCAGTGGCCTGCGCTCGAAAGCATCTGGGCGGATGTAAAGTTTGCCTTGTTGCGATTGCGAAATGCGCCCGGCTTCGCGGCCACCGTCATCCTCACGCTGGCCATTGGAATTGGCGCAAACACCACCGTGTTCAGCGTGCTGAACAGCATCCTGATCAAACCGCTGCCCTATCCAAAACCAGATCAGCTCGTCAGCGTGTGGCTGAACGCTCCCGGAGCGGCAGGATTGACCAACTTCGTTGAAGGGCTGCGGCTTTCGCCGTCGATGTACTTCACCTTCTCCGAGCAGAACCGGACCTTTCAGTCGGTGGGCGTGTGGACCACCGGTAGCGCAAATGTGACCGGTATAGCCGAACCGGAACAGGTCCATACGGCACTAATCACCGATGGCGTACTGCAGTCGCTTGATGTTCCGCCTGCAGCCGGCCGATGGCTGACGCAAGCCGACCAGAACCCGCGCGGCGCGAAGGCGGTGATGCTGAGTTACGGCTACTGGCAGCGCCGGTTCGGCGGAGAGCGCTCCGCAATCGGCCGCAACATCACGATCGATGCCCAATCACGCGAGATCGTCGGGATCATGCCACGCGGGTTCCGAATCGTCAGCGCGGATTTCGACATCATTGTGCCGTTGGGCTTCGATCGCAATAAGCAGATTCTCGCCGGCTTCGGGTT
>DASUWP010000041.1:0-3536 GCA_036378335.1 Acidobacteriaceae bacterium
AGACAGCGCTCCGACAGTGCGCCGGTGCCGATTCCCAAGTCGACGATGAGGCTCGATCGCGGAGCGATGGCAGAGGCAGCTACCCCCAACATCTCCTCGTAGTGAGGAATGAAAGTGCGGATGCGAGCATCGTACTCATGAAGATCGATCCCGAGATGGGTGGCAACGCTCATGATCTTCTTACGCCGGTCGCCCCTCGACGGCGGCATTCGCCGAATGTCGATGCGTGACCGCCTCCAGTTCCGAAGCAAAACTCCCCGCCGGCCGAGCCAGCGTGCTCGCTTTCCGCGTGGTGGTATCGACGGCGCGAATCAGGGTTGCGCGAATGCTGCCTTCCTCCAGCTCGAGCAGACCCTCGACCGTGCATCCTCCGGGAGTCGTAACTTCGCTCTTGAGGATCGCAGGGTGCAGACCCGTCTCGAGCACCATCGAGGCCGCTCCCAGCGCTGCCTGCGCTGCCAGAGTGGTCGCCAGATCGCGAGCCAGGCCCATGCGGATTCCACCTTCCGCCAACGCCTCCACAATGGTGTAAATGAAGGCCGGCCCGCTGGCAGATAGACCGGTGACTGCATCCATCATCGACTCCTCGACTTCGGCCGTGCGGCCCATGAGCGCGAACAGCTCCGCAGCCTGGGCAAGGTGATCGGAAGTCGCGAAGCGCCCCGCGCACAGCGCTGTCATGCCTTGTCCAATTCGGCATGGTGTATTCGGCATTGCGCGCACGACTGCCAGATGTCTGCCCAGCGCGGTTTCAATCGCCTGGGTTGTCACAGCGCTGGCAATGGAGATGATCAGTGCGTCTTCTGTTATCTCCGAGCGAATCTCCTGCAACACGCTTTGCACGTACAGCGGCTTCACGCAAACCAGGATCACGCCTGCCTCGCGAACCGCGCTCGAATTATCGGTTCCCACATTGATTCCAAGCTGCTTGGAGACGCTCGCGGCGCGATGCGAATGTTTGACCGTAGCACGAAGTTCTCCATAGCGCGAATCGGCGTTCTTGCTGATCGCCGTCAGCAGCGAGCTGCCCATCTTCCCCGCCCCGAGGACGGCAAGGATGCCGCGCTGCGCGTGATTCGTCCGCTCTGCTGTGCTCATCTTAAAATCTCCTTCCAGCGTTCTTCGCTTGTGGCAAAAAGCAAAAGACCCACAACGCTTTATGCGATTGTGGGTCTTGGTTGATGCCGAAATCTATTTAAGTCTTAGGCGTCTTCCATCCAACCACACCATCGCGTACACGCCGGCGGCGGGCACGGAATCGGCGGGTTGGAAGTCCGCAACAACATCGTCCAAACTTTACGCCGGATGGCGCGCCGATTGCAAGCAAGAAAAGGATGCGCGGTGCATCGGATGAAACATTGCGGCAAAAACAGGTTCCAGGCCCGTACCTGCAGAAACTCGCCCTGGCTAGCGCTCGTCGCGGTACACCTTTCCGCCTTTCATGACGAAGACCACTCTTCGGACTGCGGTGATATCCGTTAAGGGATCGCCGTCGAGTGCAATGATGTCAGCCTGCATGCCCGGAGCCAGGGTGCCGATCTGCTTCTCGAGTCCCATGGCCTGAGCAGAGAGCGCGTTGGCGGAGACCATCGCGGCCATCGCATCCTGCCCGCCGTCGCGAACCCGATAGATAAATTCCTCGGCGTTGCGCCCGTGGGCGCCGGCTACGGCGTCGGTGCCGAAAACGATCTTGAGCCCGGCAATCGAAAGAGCGCGTTTGAACATCTGCGCGTTGAGGGGAAGGACTTGCTGCATTTTGGCGAAGCCGTCTTCGGTATAGCCGTCAAAGCCGAGGAACCTTTCCTTGTTGTCGAAGTAGTTGTGAATCACCAAGCCCACCTGCGGATCGAACCAGGTGCCGCGTTTGGCCATTTCCCGCAGGTCGGCATCTGTGGTTAGGCTCCCATGTTCCACTTCCGTACAACCTGCATCGGCGGAAGCCTTCACCGCGCTTTTGTAGGCATGGACTACGGATCGCAGCCCCTCGACTCGGGCTTCGTCACAGGCAGTTTTGAGCTGCTCATCACTCAGGGTCTGGCCGCCGCCCTGCCGAATGCTGCGCGAGGCGAAGATCTTCAGCACGTCACCGCCGTCGGACTTTACCTGGCGGACAAAGGCGCGAATCTGCTCCGGCGTGAGTTTCTCGTCGCTGAGCGGATTGATCGCAGTGAGAATTCTTGGACCGGGCACGATGCCTGCGTTGATGGCATCTCTGAGAGGCTTGTCTTCCGGTGAGCCGAGGCTTTGCACCGTGGTGAAACCGGCGAGCAGTGTGCGCCAGGCGTTGCCTTCGGCTTCGAGCGCGGCCCGTTCGCCAGATTCGTTCTTTTCTCCAAAGTGTCCACCGGGACCGAAATGCCAGGTAATGTGAACGTGGCTGTCGATCCAGCCGGGCAGCAGGGTGAAGCGACGCAGATCGTAGTCCGTCGTTTCCGGACCGGAACTGGCGAGCTCGCGTATCGAGGCAATATGGTCGCCGCGCACCTCAATGCGGACATTGCGCAGCACGCCGCCTTTGCCGTCCAATGCCTGGTCAGCCGTGATGGTGATCGTGCGCTCCTGTGCAAAGGAGAGGCACGAGCAAAGCAATAGCAGCAAAAAGCCTGTTTGTCTCAGCATTTGTATCTATGCCCTTAGTTCACCAGATCGGTCAGCTTTCCCTTCGACGGCAGCTGTGCCAGGCGGTAGATGAGCAGCGCGGCTCTTTTGCTGTTGATTGGAATTGACGTCAGGTCGATCTTTTCTGCCGCCGAGTGGTCGCCGGAACCAGAGGAACCGACACCCGCCAATGTGGGAATGTACTGCGCGATAAAAGCGCTGTCGCCTGCGCCCCGCCGGAGCGGATCGAGCTCGGGCATCTCGGGCTGACCCAGAGATTGGTTGACTCGGTTCAGCAGCTTCAGCAGCGCTCGGTTTTCTGGCGTCGGCGACTGCGCCGGGTATGCCTCGTAGAAGTCGATCTTGGCGTCGGTCTTGGGCAGGTGTTGCGCGACGATGGCGCGCATCTTCCCTTCTACACGCTGCGCCTGCTCATTGGAGATGCAGCGCAGATCGCCGATGGCAATCGCCGTGGGCGAGATGATGTTTGGTTTCCCCGTGGCTTCGCCGCCGGTTTCCTGCATGTTCACCTGCGCCGTCGTCCCTCCCAGGATGAGGCCCACATTGTAGGTGAGGTACTGTTCCGTAAGCTGAGTACGAAAGGTGTCGAGGATGCGCGTGAGCTCATAAATTGCACCGTAGCCCATTTCCGAGCCAAAGACACCGGAGGAGTGCCCCGTCTTTCCAGTGCTCTCGACGCGCCACGTAATGCTCCCGCGCCGACTGGTGCTGCCGTAATAAGTGCCGTTGACGCGGGCGGTGGCTTCGAACTCGAGTCCCGCATCGCTGTTTTTGGCCGCCTCGATCATCTCGCGCCGCGCCAGCTCGAGCGGATGCCCTGCCGCCTCTTCATCGCCGCTCAGCACGACTTTGATGTCGGCGCGACCGAGCGCGCCAGCGGCTTTCAGTGCGTTGAGGGCAGCCAGCATTACCACCAG
>DASUWP010000042.1:0-12191 GCA_036378335.1 Acidobacteriaceae bacterium
GGTTTGGCAAGAAGTGATTGCGAAGTTTCCAGAGATGAAAAGATGGGTTGTTCACAATAAAACGATACCCGTAGAGATTCTCCACCTTCTGTCAAACGACCCAGCTCGGGAGGTTCGCTTCGCGATTGCCATGAAAAATAAGCTGCCACCTGAATTGATGAAACTACTCGCCCGCGACAGCGACGCAGGCGTTCGTTTGAGAATCGCGTTCAATAAAAATGCGCCCCAAGGCGTCCTTGAGCAGCTTACGGATGACACTGTCGAAGAAATTTCCTCAAAAGCTCGTGAGCGCTTAGCAAGCCTGAGATCAACGCAGGAACGTCAATGTGGGACCAACCACACGTTAGACTGAATGGTTCACGAAGGAGATCCATGAAGGCACTGGCGAAGAGCCACCGCGAACGTGGCCTGTGGCTGGAGGATGTTCCCGAACCGGAATACGGCATCAACGATGTGCTCATCCGCGTGCGGCACACCGGCATCTGTGGCACCGATGTCCATATCTACGATTGGGATGAGTGGGCGCAGAAAACCATTCCGGTGCCGATGGTGATCGGCCACGAATTCGTGGGCGAGATCGTCGAAGTCGGCTCGAACGTCAACGACTTTCATCCCGCCGATATCGTCAGCGGCGAGGGACATGTAACCTGTGGGCGTTGTCGCAACTGTCTTGCCGGCCGCCGGCATCTGTGTGCGTTCACGTCAGGCGTGGGGGTCAATCGGCCAGGCGCCTTTGCCGAGTTTGTTGCGCTGCCGATGAGCAATATCTGGCGGCACGAGCCGCATGTGAATCAGGAGGTCGCCGCAATCTTCGATCCGTTCGGTAACGCGGTTCACACCGCGCTCTCGTTCCCGGTGTTGGGCGAAGACGTACTGATCACCGGAGCGGGGCCGATCGGCATCATGTGCATCCCGGTGGTGAAGCGCGCCGGCGCGCGGCACGTCGTGATTACGGACCTGAACCCTTACCGGCTGGAGCTGGCGCGCAGGATGGGCGCGACGCTCGCCGTGAACACGGCCGAGACACCACTGTCTGAGGTGCAGAAGCAACTTGGGATGCAGGAGGGTTTCGATGTGGGGCTGGAGATGTCCGGGAACGGCGCGGCCTTCCGCGACATGATCGCCAACATGTCCCACGGCGGCAAGATCGCAGTGCTCGGCATTCCGGCAAAGGAGGTCGCGCTGGATTGGTCCAAGGTGATTTTCAACATGATCACCATTAAGGGTATTTACGGCCGCGAGATGTATGAGACCTGGTACAAGATGTCGGTGCTAATTCATTCCGGACTGGACATCTCGCCCGTCATCACCCATCGTTACAGCTATGCCGATTTCGAAGAGGGCTTTACCGCGATGCGCTCCGGGCAGACAGGCAAGGTCGTGCTGGACTGGACTGGATTGATCGCTTAAATCCCTGGAACCGGCGTCAGCGTCGAAACGTACTTCGGCGCAGCGGAGAAACCATCCATGGCAGACGACCTTTCGGTACATCCCTCCGGCGAAGCTTCTCTCCCGGAGCAGCGCGTAGAGCATGGCTCGCGCTGGGTCTTCTTCGGCAGCGACGGCTTACGCGCGGGCTGGAGCGCACTGCTTTTTATCGTCATCTTCATCGCGCTCAGCTTGCTGGTAGTTACGGGTATTAAGCACCTGATGCATGGTCACCTTCCGGACCCGAAGGGTCCGCAGTCGCCACAGGTTGCGCTTCTTTTCGAACTCATCCAGGTGTCTATGGTGCTTGCTGCAACCGGAATCATGGCGCGCATTGAAGGCCGCAGACTGGCAGCCTATGGCTATGCGGGTCGCGCCAAACTGGTTCGATTCCTCTCGGGTGGCGTCTGCGGATTCATTGCAATCACAGGGCTGGTGACCGTGCTTTGGAAGAGCCATCTGCTCGCCTTTGACGCTGGTCATCTTCAGGGATTCGTAGCCTGGAAATATGGGCTGATATGGCTGGTGGTCTTTATCTGTACCGGTATCTTTGAGGAATCTCTGCTGCGCGGTTACCTGCAGTACACGCTCACGCGGGGCATCGGCTTCTGGTGGGGCGCACTTCTGATGTCGATCGTCTTCGGAGCCATCCACGGATCGAATAACGGCGAATCGCCTGTCGGCCTCTTTTCAGCAGGCGCGGTCGGGCTCGTCTTCTGTATCAGCCTCTGGTACACCGGCTCACTGTGGTGGGCCATCGGTTTTCATGCCGTATGGGATTGGGGACAGACGTTTTTCTATGGCACGCCGGACAGCGGCATGGTGGCCCGCGGCCACTTCCTCAGCGAGCATCCCACCGGTCCGCTGCTGTGGAGCGGAGGCCCTACCGGACCCGAAGGCAGCCTCTACATCATTCCGCTGCTGCTCATCATGGCGCTCGCCATGTGGCTGTGGTGGCGCAGACGCGGCGTGACCACCCCATACGATCAAAACGCCTAAAGCAATTGGAAGGGCGCCGGCTTTCAGTGCGGCAAATCGCTGCCAGCCACTGCAGGACTCCAGCGATCGAGCGTGACGAAGCGAATGCCGTCGCGTCGTGTCGTGCCGAGCAGGTTCGCCGTAGCGGTTACTGTGCGGCGGCGGTCGCTACCCATTTCCAGATGACCCCCGTCGTGCATCAGTACATTGCTGCCGCGCTGTCTGCGCTGGTTCTGCCCAATGCCCCGTTGCAGGCGCAGCTCGATATCCGCTGCGGATTTCGAGCTCCAGTCCCGCGCGTTCACATTCCACAGCACAGAAACTAAATGCAGGTCGGCTGCTGCGCGGAAGACCGCCGGGTTTCTCGCGCCAAAGGGCGGCCGAAAAAATCGTACCCGGCTGCCGATGGTGTCTTCAATGAGCGCAGTGGCATCGCAGATCTCCGCGCGCACCTTCCTCCTCGCCATGTACATCAACTTTGGGTGGGTCATGGTGTGGCAGCCAATGACGTGCCCCGCTTGATGCAAGGCGCGCACTATCTGCGGCTTCTGCTTGACATAGCGGCCAATGACGAAGAACGTAGCGCGAATTTGATGGCGGGCGAGCACATCCATCAACTGCCCGGTATACGGATCGTTCGGGCCGTCATCGTAGGTAAGCGCGACCTCCGCCGGATCGTCGCCCCCTACTAGCGAGCGCCCGAAGAGGTTCGAAGCCGGCCACAGCGCCGCGTAGTGAAAGCCGCCGACCGCGAGCGCCGCACCGGCACCGCAGGCCGAAATCCATCTCGCGCGCAACGTCATGCTCACGGCCGCGGTCAATCCAGAGGAAGGGGCAAAGATAGCGGGGGCGTGCACAGGCGCAGTGTAGCAATGAGGCCGGCTGATCGCATTGCTTGTGCCAGGTTGAGTGCAGAGCGGCAGGCGTATACTCTGGTACGGAATACAGGCAGCATCCCCAAAAGGGAGTTGCACTGGAGGCAAATGATGAGTCTTATCCCCGTCGCGGCCGCATCCGGAAAGATCACTCCCCACACCCTTCTCGAACGCAAGCAGGCACAACGGCCCATCACGGCGCTGACCGCCTACGACTATTCCACGGCACGCCTGGCCGATGAAACCGGGATCGATCTGCTGCTGGTGGGCGACTCGCTGGCCATGGTGGTGATGGGGCTAGAGAGCACGCTGCCAGTCACCGTGGACGAGATGCTGCACCATACCCGCGCGGTGCGCCGCGGCGTACGCCGCGCCCTGCTGGTTGCTGATATGCCTTACGGTTCGTACCACGTTTCGGTGGACGAGGGTGTGGCGAATGGAGCCCGCTTCGTGAAACAGGGCGGTGCGGAGGCGGTGAAGGTGGAGGGTGCGCGGCCGGAATTGGTGGAGCGACTGATCGCAGCGGAAATTCCGGTGGTGGGGCATATCGGATTGACGCCTCAGTCCGTGCATCGGATGGGCGGTTACAAGGTCCAGGGCAAGACGGCCGCCGAGTATGCGCGGCTGCGCGAAGAAGCGCGTCAATTGGAAGACGCCGGAGCCTGCGCAGTGGTCCTTGAAGGTATGCCGCGCGAATTGGCTGCAGAGATCACCGCGCAGCTCACGATTCCGACCGTTGGCATCGGAGCAGGTGTGGATTGCGATGGGCAGATTCTGGTCTTCCATGACCTGGTGAATCTCACGTTCGCGCCTCCAGCTCGTTTTGTTCGTCGATATGCGGATGCATCGGAGCTCTTCCGCAACGCCATCAGTGCTTATCGCGACGATGTGGTGGAGCGGCGCTATCCCGCGGAGGACGAGAGCTATCATCTGCCGAAAGGCACCAAAGCCACTCTCGCGGGCAACCGGTCGCAGCTCCGCCGCAAGGCATAGCAGGCATGCAGGTACTGTCAACCGTTCGGGAGATGCGTGCGGCCTCTCGTGGCGGACGCAAGAGCGGTGAGTCGCTGGGGCTGGTTCCGACTATGGGTGCACTCCATGCAGGCCACATCGCGCTGGTGCGTGCTGCGCGTGCACAGTGCGAGAGCGTGGCTGCTTCCATCTTCGTGAACCCGACGCAATTTGGGCCGAACGAGGATTTCGCGAAATACCCGCGCACCTTTGACCAGGATTGTGCGCTGCTCGAGGCCGAGGGTGTGGCACTGGTCTTCGCGCCACAGCCGGAGGAAATGTATCCGCCGGGAGCGAATACTTTTGTCGAAGTCGCAGGAGTGGGCGCCCGGCTCGACGGGACATCGCGGCCCGGCCATTTTCGCGGCGTGGCTACCATAGTCGCGAAGCTCTTCCATGTCGTCGCGCCTGATAAGGCGTTCTTCGGCCAGAAGGATGCCGCACAGGTGGCGGTGCTGCGCAGCATGGTGCGCGATCTGAATTTCGATCTTGAGTTGGTGGTCTGTCCCACGGTGCGCGAGCCGGATGGTCTGGCGCTGTCCTCGCGCAACCGCTACTTATCAGCCTCGGAGCGCAGCCAGGCGCTGGTGCTTTCCACGGCGCTGAACGTGATCGCTGCTACCTATCGCGCAGGCCAGAAGGATGTCGCGCGACTCCTGGAGTCCGGCCGCAGCGTGCTCGCTGCCGAGCCGGAGGTGCGGCTCGACTACCTTGAGATTGTCCACTGGGAGACGCTGCTGCCGCTGTCCGAAGCCAGGCCGGGAGCGCTGGTGGCCGTCGCTGCGTATGTCGGCAGTACGCGGCTGATCGACAATCTGATTCTGTAACGCTGCTCTATTTGGAGGCGTTGGCGCTTGCTGGTCCAGAGACATATGGATTTCCGGCAAGCAGGAATCGCAGGGGGCGCTCCGCTGCTTTGGTAATGCCGATGCGCGGTGTCGTCAGGATCGCTTGCGCTGGGTAGCCGTCGTCGCGCAGCTGTAAATCCGAGTCGTTGCTCAGCAGATCCGCTCCATTAAACGCAGCGCGTGTGATGCCGAATGCCTGGCACAGCCGTCCCGGTCCGGAAGTGAGCAGGCGCGGCGCAGCGTGCGGCAGTGCACGGAACACTGCCATTTGCGCTAGGCCCTCGATCGGTTCGAGCGCGCGAACGAGCAAGCTACCCGCTTGCCCTTCCGGCTCGCACGAGATGTTAAGGCAGCTATGCATGCCGTAGATGAAGTAGACGTAAGCATGCCCAGCCGGGCCGAAGAGCACGGCATTGCGCGCCGTGCGGCCAGCGGCGGCATGCGCCGCCGGATCGCCATCGCCAATGTAGGCTTCCACCTCCACGATGCGGCCCGCCAGCAACGCATCGGGGGTCCGGCGAACCAGTAGCTTGCCCAGAACCAGGCGGGCGACGATGTCCGGCGCCGATTCGAAGAGGGCGCGGCGGAGTAACGCCCCCGGATTTGCTTCTCGAGCCGCTCCTGAACCGGCAGGGCTATTTGCGATGAATGCATCCAAAATGAGAAACGACCTCCCTCTCTCTCACATCTTACGGAGTACGGGATCGTAGGTGTCGTCCGAGAGCGCACCAGCGGGCGACTGAGAAAAGGGAAGGGGAACTCTCGATGATGTCAAAACGATCGATAACGGGAAGACTGGCACAGGCCATAGGAGTGGCTCTGCTGCTGGCGAGCGCCGCGGCTTCCGCGCAGCGGATCCCCGCCGGAACGAAGGTGACGGTGCGGCTTGCCGAGGGACTTGATTCCGGCAAAGCCGCCGCGGGGCAGACCTGGAGCGGCACGGTGGTGAATGACGTCACCGACCGGAGCGGCAGAGTCATCGCACGGGCCGGTTCACCCGCCAGCGGCGTAGTAAGCGATGCCAAAGACTCTGGGCGGCTCCATGCGCCCGGCGTGCTTTCCGTGCGGCTGACCCAGGTAAACAATCTCCCCGTGTACACGGACACCATCACGCGCGATGGCCAGGGCCATACGAAGAGCAACGTGACCAAAGTTGGAGGGGGCACCGCGGCAGGCGCGCTGATCGGCGGACTGGCGGGCGGCGGCAAAGGCGCCGGCATCGGTGCGTTGGCGGGCGCTGGCGCGGGCACCGTCGGCGCATTGGCGACGGGAAAGCGCCAAGCGAAAATTCCGGCCGAATCCACGCTGACCTTTACCACTACCACGCGGCAAGCGAGTGAATGATTATTGGCCCTGAGGATCGCTGTGATGGAATGAGAGTTGGAATCCCTGCTATGCGTGCTGCCTTGCTGACTCTCGCTTTTCTCTCTACGGCTTCACTGAGCCTGCCGGCGCAGTCGTTGCAGTCCCGCCCGCCCGCTGTCGGCGATACTGCATCGAACCCTGCGCTTGCGTTGCCCGCGGGCACAAAGCTGATGGTGCGGCTCGATCAGCAGCTTGATTCCTCGAGCGCGATCCAGGGGCAGAGCTGGACCGGCACGCTGGTCAATGACATCCCGGTTGGCAATCGCGTCGCCCTCAAGAGCGGCGCGCGCGTCGACGGACTGGTGGTCGCCGTGAGGCGTGGCGGACACTTCCGCGAGTCCGGCAGCCTCTCGCTGCGGCTGATTCGCGTGAACGATGCCGCCGTCGCCACGGATGTCCTGACGCGCGACAAGGAAGGGCACTGGAAGAGCGGAGCCAAGATTGGCGGCGGCACCGCTCTGGGTGCGGCTATTGGCGGCCTCACTGGCGGGGTCACAGGTGCGGTAGTGGGAGGTGCCGTGGGCGCCACCACCGGCACGATCGCCGCGACAACTACGGGCAAGAAGCAGGCAGCCATCCCGACCGAAGCGGTCCTGACCTTTACCGTGCAATAAGCCCGCTGTCCCGTGAGCTTGCGATCAGTTCACTCCTTCACTGCCGCCAGCACCTCTTCAGCGTGGCCTTCGGGCTTTACTTTCGCGAAGATACGGGTCAGCTTGCGGTCCGGGCCGATCAGGAAGGTGGTGCGCTCAATACCTCGAACTTTTTTGCCATACATATTTTTGTCCTTCATCACGCCAAACTGATTGCAGACTCGTTCGTCTACATCTGCAAGGAGTGTGTAGGGCAGGTCGTACTTCTCTTTGAATTTCTTCTGCGCCTTGGGTGTGTCGCGTGAGATACCGAGCACGATCACACCGGCCTTCTGCAGCTTTTTGAAGGTATCGCGGAAGCCGCAGGCCTCAATGGTGCAGCCCGGTGTATCGGCGCGCGGATAGAAGAAGAGGACAACGGCCTTGCCGCTATAGTCGCTCAGGTGAACCGTTTCATCATTCTCGTTCTGTAAGGTGAAGTCCTCGACTGTATCTCCGACCTGCATGCTGCTTCCTCCGCCGGTTTCTATTTATTTCAGGACAGCTACCATGGTAGCTGCAGCCCTGCGGCTGCGGAGTGTGCCATGAAGCATCGTTGGCTTTTGAGCGCGGCGACTGCTGCCATCGCTTCGGGAGGTGCCGTTGTCCTCCTGGCGCAGTACCCCGGACATATCGACACTCACGAGAACCCGGCTCCGACGAGCACGCTCCGCTCCGTCGCGGTGCTGGAGTGGACTGGCGACCGCAACCGCCCCAGCGCCACGCGCCTGGTTCCGGTATCGCTGTTCGACGGAGAGCATCTGCAGGATGGCGGCCTGTATCTGGCGCGGCCGGTGCCGTTGGCGCTCGATAGCGGGACGGAGTACGAAGTCGAAGGCTCGGGCCGGCCCCAGGGTTGGTTTGATATCGATGGCGCGCGCGCGATCGGCACCGACTGGTTCGGGTTTGGCAACTGGAAACCGTATGTGCCCCCGCCGCCAAAGAAGCTGCACCCATCCCGCAATCCGCCTACCGTGGTGCGTGACAAGTCCGACGATGAAGACAAGCCGCATTTTGTGCGGCGCGACCAGAGCACAGGCTCGTCGAATACAGGCGCCACAGGAAGCAGCGGTTCTGCGCCTTCGGACAAAACTTCAAGTCAAACGCAGGCTTCGTCCGCTCCGGTCGATCCGGACCGTCCCAGGCTGCGGCGCAGGCCAGAGGACAGCGCACCTGCCCAGCAACAAGCTGTCGCAGCGCCGGAGTCGCCGAGCAAAGCGGCCGATCCGGATCGCCCGCACCTTACGCATGGCAAGCCGGAAGACCTGAAGAACGAGCCGAAGCCGCTGGAATTGACGCCGGTCGCGATGGGCCAGACGGTTGCGGTCTCCGATGCCAACAACGTTGGCACCCAATCCTTCGCTTATGAATGGAGCAGCCCTGCAGACGCAGCCAACGCGCAGAAAGAGCTGGAAGCAGAAGCAGTCAAGCTGCTGGCCGCTGCAGCACCCGCACCTTCACAGGGCGTCGCGGCGACTCCAAAAAAGCAAACCGCTACCACGCACCGCGCGACAGCGCGCCAGACTGCACAGCGCCAGAAAGCGAAGTCGCTGGAAACGCCATTTCCGCTTACGGATGTGCAGTTCAATGCCTTTGCGCTTACTTATGGGAGCGGCGCAACGCTGGTGTTGACCGCGCGCGAAGCAGCGAACACCCGCTCCATCGCGGTGATTGCCCTGCAGGATATTTACGGCAAGATTCAGGTGCTATGGCACTCGATCACAGATGACACCCACCTGGATGTGACGCCGCGCATGAAGCTCATCGATGCGGTGGATCCGCGCGGCGATGGCCGTGCCAATTTGCTGTTCGAGCAGCGCAACGATACCGATCGCCGCTTCGCACTCTACGCAGTAGGCGCAACTGAAGCAGATCAGGTCTTTGCTACAGATCCTTTGCCCTTGCATCCAGTCGCGCAGCAGAACGATTGATCTTGATCCTTACGGATGGGGCAGCTGTGTATTGTCCCAGCCTCCGCCCAGCGCTTTCACCAGTTGCACACTGGCTGCAAACTGCCGCGTGGTGATGTCAGCTGCCGTTCGCCGATTGCTCAGCTCGATCGTCTGCGCGGTGATCACCTGCAAATAAGTCGTGAGTCCACCCTTGTACTGATTGGTAGAGATCTGCAGCGACCGCTCTGCATCGGCAACTGTCTGCTGCTGTGCCGCCGCTTCCTGGTTGAGGATGCTCAACGCGGCGAGCTGGTCCTCCACATCCTGAAACGATTGCAGCACCGTCTGTCGATAATTCGCGACTTGAGCGTCATAGGCTGCGCGTGCTTCCTCGGTAAGCGCGTGACGCCGGCCTGCATCGAAGAGGAGCTCGGTGGCTGATCCGCCGAGCGACCACAGCGTGCTCGGTCCCTGGAAGAGATTGCCGGGCCGCGACGATTCGACGCCGCCAGTACCACTGAGACTGACCTGAGGATAGTAAGCAGCGATCGCGATGCCGATCTGCTCATTTGCCGCTGCCGCGCGACGCTCGGCGGCTGCTACATCCGGACGCCTCTCCAGCATCTCTGACGGCACGCCTACGGGAACAGTAGGCAGCGCGAGAGCGAGTGGCAAGGGAGCCAGCGCGAAGGTGGAGGCAGGCTGCCCGGTGAGCGTCGCGATGGCGTGCTCAAACTGCGCGCGCGCGACTCCGATGTCGATGTCCTGGGTCTTGGTCTGATCCAATTGCGTCTGTGCCTGGGCCACGTCCGCATCGGTCGCGACGCCGCCATGAAACCGGGAGTTCGTGAGCTGGAGATAGCGCTGATACTGCTGGATAGTGTCATCGAGCAGTTGCTTCTGCGTGTCCAGCCCGCGCAGCTCGAAGTAGTCCATGGCAAGCTCGGAGCGAAGACTGAGCTCCACATTTGCCAGATCTGCGGCGGAGGCCTGCGCGTTTGCGCGCGATTGCTGCACGGTACGGCGGATGTTGCCCCACAGATCCGGTTCCCAACTGGCCTGGCCGGCTACAATTAGGTCGTTGTAGGGATTCCCAGTTGCCGGGTTGATGCCGGTGGGGCGATGCTGCGACACGCGCGTGCGCGAATAGTTGGGTCCCGCCGAAAGGGTAGGGAAGTAGAAAGAGCGGTACTGCTGCACCGCCGCGAGCGCCTGCGTGTACTGCGCCAGCGCGGCTTTCAGTGTCTGATTGGAGATGCTGACGCGCTCTTCCAGAGCATTGAGCTGCGGGTCTCCGTAGGTTTCCCACCATTTACCGCGAATCGTATCGTCGCCCGGTTCTGCATGCTTCCAGCCAACCCCCGGAGCGGCTGGCGGAGGCGTTTCGACCGGCTGCTCCTTGAATGAGGGCGCCATCGCTGCGCTTGGCGTCTTGTAGTTAGGACCAACCTTGCAGCCGGCAACAAACAGCATGAGCATGAGCCCGCCCAGGGCGGCGTGTCTCAACGTACTGGATAGCCTTGGACTCACTGTCCCTGCTCCTGCTTTCCGCCGGTATTTTGCAGCACATGTACCTTTTCGCCATCGATCACCGAGTCGGGCGGATTGGTGATGATAGGTGTGTTCGCATCCAGCCCGCTGACCACCTGGACGGTGTCCCCGTCATCGTGTCCGATGGTGATAGGCACCAGCTTCACAACGTCGTCACCGCCGTTGTGCTCAACGGTGGCAACGCGCAGTCCTTCCCTGCGGAACAGCAGCGTGGATACCGGAATGATGACCGCGGAAACCGGCCGCCCCACCTTCATGTGGACCTCCGTGTAGGCGCCGGGAGTCAGTTCGCCCTTGCGGTTGTCCATGTCGACTTCGACCAGGAGCGTGCGTGAATTGATGTCGATGGATTTCGCCGTGCGGACCAGCGTGCCCTCAAACGTGCGCCCCGGATACTCGGCAAAAGTAAGCTGCGCCTTGATCCCCGGCAGCGCATCGCGCGAGTAGATCTGTGGCACGTTGACGTAGACACGCAACACATCCGTGGAAGCCACGTGGAACAGCTCTTTGGCCGCGCCCTGGTCGATGAGCTGACCGACATCGATGCTGCGCGAGGTGACAACGCCATTGAAGGGCGCATAAATCTTCTCAAACGACGTCAGTTGCTCCAAGCGCTGCACGTTGGCGAGCTGCGACTTCACAGCAGTGTTGGACGACTGAGCCTGGGTGATGAAGTTCTCCGTATCCTGGCGCGAGACCGCATCTTGTCCCAGCAAACCTTGGTACCGCTGTGCCGTGCTTTTGGCATAACCGGCATTGGACTCCGCGGTCGCCAAATCGGCACGTGCCTGCAGCAGTTGCTGATCGACTTCCGGCGAGCTGATGGTCGCCAGCAACTGCCCCTTGCGGACATGTGCGCCGATATCGAAGTACCAATGACTCAGATAGCCATTGGTGCGCGCGTAGATCGGCGCGTCTTCGTAGGCATAGATGTTGCCGGGCAGCACGATTTCCGAATTTGGCGAACCGCTCTTGGCTTTCGAGAGCAGCACGTCCGGAGCTGCCAACGCGTTAGTCTCAGCGGCCAGTGCGCGGCGGGCGTGCTGCCGTTGCAGAATGCCGGCTACGGCAATGACGGCGCCCACGATGAGCAGCACGACGATGACGATGACAGCAGTGCGTCCCGAGACATTGGATTCCGGTGCGGGCGCGCCGGTTTGCGTGCGGTCTTCGCCCTGCGGGTGCGTGGTCGGCGACATGTGGTTAGGCTCGCTCATGGTCCTCTAGTGTTCCGGGGTTCTCGCTTCCGGAGGTGCGGCCGTTCCGCTTGAAGCGGGCACGCCGGCGGCGCTCCAGCGCGCCATGCAGCACGCTGAAGAAGGTGGGTACGAAAAAGAGAGTGGCGACAGTGGCGAAGATAAGGCCACCGATCACTGCGCGGCCCAGCGGAGCATTTTCTTCGCCGCCATCCCCCAGCCCCAGCGCCATCGGCACCATGCCGATAATCATGGCCAGAGCCGTCATCAGCACCGGGCGGAAGCGCGTGAATCCGGCGGCTAGAGCGGCCGCGATGGCATCGCCGTTATTCATCTCCAGTTGCTCTTTGGCAAAGGAGACCACCAGGATCGAGTTTGCAGTGGCCACGCCCATGCACATGATGGAGCCCGTGAG
>DASUWP010000043.1:0-14828 GCA_036378335.1 Acidobacteriaceae bacterium
AGCGTCGTCTGCCGGCACCCAGCGATCACTTCATCGTCCAGTCCTGCCAGCACACCCGCCTCTGCCAGCGCATGGAGGTCCAGCGCACGATCCCCGATCGCCGTCACCACGCGCGGCGCAGCCTCACCCGGAATGCGTGCCACCCCGAATGGCAAATTCTGGATAGGGAAGTCGGTGCCCGCCGCTTCAGCCGACTTCACCCAGCTATGCAGCGCGGGATCGCAGGTGTTTACAGCCATCCAAGCTTCCTCAGGTCCTCAATCGGTTCGGTGAAGGAGCACGACCCAAAGCTGATCGCGAACTTCTCGCGCGTCTCGCGAATCTGCTCTGCCGTCAACGTCACTCCGCTGTTGTGCCAGGTCATTGCTTCGTCCATCGTAATGGCATCCGCGTCACGCTCGCCCAGCATCCATGCAGCCTCCTGACGCAGCTCCGGCTCATGCCACAGCAGCACCGCCGCGCAGAACACATTCAGAAAACCATGCATCACCGCCTGCGGGCTATCCGGCTGGTACGTGAGACGCTGCATCCCGCGTAGCGGATGGTGCAGCCCCGCGGTCGCTTTGAAAGCCAGCCGCCGCTCGCTCGCGATGCGCAGGAACTCCAGCACCCGCGACTCTTCGGGAATCGCCGTAGCCACCTCACCGCCGGTCCGGATCTTCGCCCTGGCTTTCGCCACCGCAGTCGCCTGCAACAGCCCATGCCATTTCTCCGGAGGCGTCTCGAAGTAAAGCTGGTATCCCTCGCCAAATGCCTGCGCGGCATCCTGAATCTCGCGCGCATTCGCCGCCTTGATCTCGATGGTGGAGATGCGACCGCATTCCGGGGCCTGCGTGGCAAAGGCGCGCATGCCATTGCTATCCGCGGCGGTTGCCAGCACGCTTAGCCGCCACCCGCTTGCGTCCAGGCTGACGGCTCGGAGAGCGCTGGCATACTCGCCCAGCCTTGCCGCCGGCACAATAAACCGCCCCAGCATCCAGCCCTGCTCACCGCGCACGTAACTGTCGTAGTTGTGTACCGCCGCTTCCATCCCGAGACCCGCGGGCGGGAATAGCCCGGCGTAGTCAATCAGCCCGGCAAGCAGGCTGTGCAGTGCCGGCGACATCATTGCCGGCCGGGTGGAGTGAAGCGGCGGTTCAGGCCCTGCCAGCATTCGAAGTAGTTGCGCTGAAGCGTGTTGCTCTCCAGCGCATGCTTCGTCGTCTGCACGATAAAGCGTGTCTCGAACATGAAAGCCAGCGTGTTTTCCAGGCGCATCGGTTTCAGGTCCGCATTCGTCGCGCGCTCATAGGTCTCGGCGTCCGGGCCGTGGCCGCTCATGCAGTTATGCAGGCTGCAGCCGCCCGGAAGAAAGCCTTCGGCCTTCGCATCGTACTGGCCAAAGATCAGCCCCATGAACTCGTTCATCGCATTGCGATGGAACCAGGGCGGACGGAAGGTGTTCTCCGCCACCATCCAGCGCGGCGGAAAGATCACGAAATCGATGTTCGCCGTGCCGTGAATTTCGCTGGGAGCCGTGAGCACGGTAAAGATCGATGGATCAGGATGGTCGAAACTCACCGTATTGATGGTGTTGAAGCGTGCCAGATCGTACTTATATGGCGCAAAATTGCCGTGCCAGCCCACCACGTTCAGGGGCGAGTGCTCCATGCCGCTGCACCACAGCGCGCCGTTGTACTTCGCAATCACCTCCACGTGCTCCTGTAGGTCTTCGTACGCGGCGACTGGGGTAAGAAAGTCGCGCGGATTCGCCAGCCCGTTGGCGCCGATCGGTCCGAGGTCCGGCAGCCGGAACTGCTGCCCGTAGTTCTCACAGATGTAGCCGCGCGCTGCGTTGTCCACGAGTTCCACGCGGTACTTCAGCCCGCGCGGCAGCACGCAAATCTCGCCTGGGCCAACCTCCAGCTTGCCCAGCTCAGTAAAGATCAATAGCCGACCCTCCTGTGGCACCACCAGGAACTCGCCGTCCGCATTCCAGAAGAAGCGCTTGTGCATAGAGCGGGTCGCAACATAAATGTGGATCGCCGCGCCCGTCTGGATTGACGCATCTCCATTCCCGCCCAGGGTCATGATGCCGTCCACGAAGTCGACTGCGCCCGGCGGGATCGGCTCCGGGTTCCAGCGCAACTGGTTGGGTGAGGTGGTCGCATCCGGGCAGGGCCAGCCGCGGATCAGCCGCTGCACTCGCACCGGCGTATAGGGCTTGTGCACGGTCGATGGGCGAATGCGGTAGAGCCATGAGCGCCGGTTCTGCCCGCGCTGCATGGTAAACGCCGTGCCGCTGAACTGCTCCGCGTAGAGCCCCAGCGGATGCTTCTGCGGCGCATTCTGTCCGACGGGCAATGCGCCCGGTTCGGCTTCGGTAGCAAACTCGTTCAGAAATCCAGATTGATAGCGCAGCTCCGCCATGCCATTCCTCCGAAACAGCCGTTTATAACACGAATACCAGCGTCGGCGTTCGTGCGGGAGATCACATCTTCGTTTGAAGAGTTCTCATCTCCTAACGGGAAAACAACAAATTTGTAGTAACATAATTAAGTGAAGCTCCGCTTCGAGTGGGATCTTGCGAAGGCAGCGAGCAACCGACGCAAGCATGGTGTGAGCTTAGAAACAGCAACTCGTGTTTTCGTCGATCCCTACGCTTTGGTAGAGCAAGACCGCATCGAAAACGGCGAGGAACGATGGCTGGCGATTGGCGTAGTTGAGGGCTCTTGGATGCTGACCGTTGCCCATGTTGTTTATGAGCATGATCAGATCGAAACCATCCGCATCATCTCGGCACGGCGTGCAGACCGCACAGAAAGGAGACGTTATGAAGAAGCGAATGGTTAAGTACGAAATCGACCTTTCCCGGCCGCCTGCCCTGACGCCGGCGCAGAAGGCGGAACTCAAGGCGCTGAAGGCGAAACCGGAGAGCGCAATCGACTATAGCGACATCCCTCCGCTTGACGACGCTTTTTGGAAAAATGCGTTGCGCAACCCGTTCTACCGGCCAACCAAAGCGTCAACCACGGTCCGGATCGATTCTGATGTCCTGCACTGGCTGCGCGCGTACGGCAAAGGTTATCAGTCACGCATCAACGCCATCCTGCGTCGCGAAATGCTGGCATCGCTGAAGTCTACTGCCACAAAATAGACCGAATTTCCGTCTGCCGAATATAACGGGACACTGCCTGCGAAGTCTGCGGGGTCGCCAACGCAAGTTACATTGAGAAGGTCATCGAATCCGCCAGGTAGCAAAAAGGGTAAACGAAAAAGGACGGAATGCTAAATATCGCCCACGCGCGCGGCGCTGGCTGGTTCTTTTTCGCAGCAATCCTCTCTCTCTTCCCGCTTCCGTCACTGCAGGCGCAGGCCGCCTCGTCGCTCAAGCTCATTCCCATACCGCGGGAGGCGCGGGCTGGCAAACTCCTTCCGCTCGATCGCGGCATGCTCATCCGCACCAGCTCTCGCGATCCCGAAGATCGCTTTACCGCGGAAGACTTGCGCGCCGCGCTGAAAGAGCGCGGAATTCCCGTCCGTGCAGCCGGAATCCTCATCGAGCTTCTCCGTGCCAATACCTCCGCCGGCCATGCGCTGCTTGCATCGGGGCATATCTCCTTCGAACCAGCCATGCACGATGAGGGCTACGTAATTGTTCCCCGTCGTCGCGGGCTCATGGTCATTGCAGCTACGGCAACCGGCCTCTTCTACGGCGCACAGACTGTCAAGCAGCTCGTCATCGGCAGCAGTAAAGACGCCGAGCTTCAGCTCGCCACCATACGCGACTGGCCCGCTCTCGCGCACCGCGGGCTCGATGACGACCTTTCCCGCGGGCCTGTTCCCACACTCGAATTTCAGAAGCGCCAGGTCCGCACGCTCGCCGCATACAAGCTCAACATCTACTCGCCCTATTTCGAACACACGCTTCAATATTCGGCATCACCGCTCGTTGCGCCGGCTGGTGGCGCCATATCGCCGGCCGATGTCGCCACGCTGATTCATTACGCAGCGCAGTATCACGTCACCATCGTGCCGGAGCAGGAGGCCTTCGGCCATCTGCACCACGTTCTCAAGTACGAGCAGTTCTCCGCACTTGCCGAAACGCCGCACGGCCACGTCCTCTCGCCCGTACAGCCCGGCTCGCTTGCATTGATCAAGCAATGGTTCACGCAAATTGCGCAGCAGTTCCCGTCACCTTGGGTACACATCGGCGCGGACGAAACCAACGAGCTTGGCAAAGGACAGACGCGCGACCTCGTCGCTCAGCGCGGACTCGATCAGGTCTACGTAGATTTCCTGCGCCAGATCCACGATGTCATCCGGCCCACCGGCAAGCGCATTCTCTTCTGGGGAGACCTCGCCTGGCACAGTCCTGACCTCGTCGCTGCGCTCCCGAAAGACATGATCGGCGTTCCCTGGGTCTACGATGCGCTGCCCGATTTCGACAAGTACATCCAGCCCTTCAACCGCGCCCGCATGGAGGTGTGGGTCGCCCCCGGTGTCAACAACTGGCGCCGCGTCTATCCGGACAACAATGTTGCGCTTGTTAACATTCAGAACTTCGTACGCGACGGTCAGCGCCTCGGTGCGACGGGCATGCTCAACACAGTCTGGAACGATGACGGCGAGGGCATCTTTGACGAAGACTGGTACGGCGTCCTCTTCGGTGCTGCCGCTTCCTGGCAGTCCGGCGAAAGCTCGATTCCTGCATTCCAGGCCAGCTACGGCACCGTCTTCCATGGCGATCTCAGCGGCAAGATCGACAAGGCGCAGGACCAGATCATGGCTGCGCAGAAGCTGCTTGCAGACAATGGCTTCCGGTTCGGCGCATCAAACGCGCTCTTCTGGGAGGACCCCTGGAGCGCCGCCGGCCAGCAGGACTCCGCCCGGCTGCTTCCTATCCTGAAAGATGTGCGGCTCTACGCGGAGAATGCCATCACGCTCATCGATGAAGCTCGCGTCGCCAATCCGCTGCGCGAACAGGATGCGCTCGATGCGCTGGCACTCGGCGCGCGCCGCATCGATTTCATCGGCATGAAATTCCAGTTCGCCGACGAGATCGCCCATGCTTACGCAGATGCCTACAGCGAGGCGGCCACGCCACACTCCCGCGCCTTCAGTGATCTGGTCGAGATCAGCAACGCGAACGGCCGCTGCCAGGACCTGCGCGACGGCTACACGCTGACCCGGGAGCTGTTTGAAGAGGCGTGGCTGCGCGACAATCGGCCTTACTGGCTTCAGAATGTCCTCGCGCAATATGACATGGCCACCCAGCTATGGATCGCCCGCGCCCGCGAGTTCGACAGCCTGCGCGCGCAGCTTGCGAAGACCCATAAGCTGCCCAAGGCTGAAGAGATTGGCGTTCCCGTCGTGAATGGCGACTGATGACCCGCGTCTGAAATACTGAACGTATCGTGTCATCCCGACCGTAGCCAAGCGGAGTGGAGGGATCTGCTGTTCCTCTTCGCCTTGCACGGTAGACGTCGGCGCTGGTTTGGGTCGCGAATCCTGGCTAAGGGATGCACCAAGGAATTTGCATGCGTAGTTTGCTCACCGCCGGAGCTCTGTTGCTGCCGGAGGGTGTTCTACCCGACCCCTGGCTGCTCCTCGAAGACGGCCTCATCCACAGCTTCGGAACTCGTGGCAACGGTCTCCCACAGTACACCGAGCATCACGACTTGCCCTGCGCGCTCCTTGCACCTGCCATGTTCGATATCCACGTGCACGGCGCCGCCGGCCACGATGTCATGGAAGGTACAGCCGATGGTGTGGCCCATGTGAGCACGTTGCTGGCGAAGCACGGGGTGGGCGCGTGGCTGCCGACCCTCGTGACGGCGGCAACCGACCGCACCTTGCGTGCGCTGGATGGACTGGCGACGCTGATCGAGCAGAGATCCCTGCCCGGCGCCGCACCCCTCGGCGTCCATTTGGAAGGACCTTTCCTCTCCTATGCCAAGCGTGGCGTGCATCCGCCTGAGTATCTGCAGGCGCCATCCATAGAACTTTTTGATCGCTTCTGGCAAGCGGCGCGGGGCACGGTGCGACTCATCACCATCGCACCCGAACTGCCCGGCGCACTCGAGCTCATCACCCATGCAGCATCGCTCGGGGTTCGGGTCAGCCTCGGCCACAGTGACGCCACTGCTGTTCAGGCGCGCGCCGGCATCGCAGCCGGGGGAGTTTCCGCCACCCACACCTACAACGCCATGCGCGGCCTGGAGCATCGTGAGCCCGGGATGCTCGGCACCGTGCTCGACGACGAAAACCTCTACGCGGAAATTATCGCCGACGGTTTCCATGTGGACCCGGTGGCGGTGCGCGTCTTCTGGCGCAACAAGGGCGCCGCACGTGCCATCCTCATCACCGATGGCCTGAGCGCCACGGGCATGCCGGAAGGCCACTACACCCTTGGCGGCTTCGATGTCGAGGTCAAGGGAGGGGTGGGCATGCATAACGGCATCGTTGCCGGCAGTGTCCTCACCATGGATCGCGCGGTGAGCAATTTCGCCCGCTTCACGCACGCGCCGCTCGCTACAGTCGCGCGTCTGGCTTCCGCAAATCCTGCTGCAATGACCGGATTCGCAGATAGCCACGGCGCCATCGCCATCGGCCGCCGCGCGGACGTTATTGCGTTCTCGCCCGAAGGTCAGCTGGTCGCTACTTCGATCGCAGGCCGCTTCGCGCGCGTGCAATGACCCAGCGCACCGCCGTCATCATCGGCGCGGGGCCGGCCGGCCTCACTGCTGCGCTGGAGTTGCTGCGCCGCTCCGGCACTACTCCCGACGGCGCTCCGGCCATCCGCCCCATCGTGTTTGAAGCGGACGACTCCATCGGTGGCATCTCGCGGACCGTTCGGTACAAGGGCAATCGCATGGACATCGGCGGCCACCGCTTTTTTTCGAAGTCGGACCGCGTCATGCAATGGTGGCTTGACCTTATGCCCATCGCGGATGAGGGGGCGGGCCACGCCGTCATCTCCTATCAGAACCGCCATCGCTCCCTGAAGACGCTGCATGTGCACACGCAGCCTGACGCGGATCCGGAGTTGGTCATGCTGGTGCGGCAGCGCCGTAGCCGCATCTACTTTCTACGCCGCTTCTTCGACTATCCCATCACCCTCACTGGCGACACGCTCGGCAAGCTCGGCCTGGCGCGCACGGCGCAGGTGGGTGTCAGTTATATCAAGTCGCGCCTCCATCAACGACGCCCCGAAAAGAGCCTCGAAGACTTCCTCATCAACCGCTTCGGCCGCCAGCTCTATCTCACCTTTTTCAAGTCTTATACGGAAAAGGTGTGGGGTGTACGCTGCGACCAGATCAGCGCCGAATGGGGCGCGCAGCGCATCAAGGGGCTTTCGCTCACCAGCGCTATTGGACACTTCTTTAAACGCACCTTCAGCACACGGCCGCGCGGCGCCGATCTCGCGCAGAAGCACACCGAAACCTCCCTCATCGAACAGTTTCTCTATCCCATGCACGGCCCCGGCCAGCTCTGGGAGCACGTTGCCGACCTCATCCGTCAGCAGGGCGGGGAAGTCCTCACCGGCTGGCGCGTCGATCGCATCGAAACGGATGGTGGCTATCGCATCGTCGCTGTCGAAGCGAAGAACGCGAACGGCGAGCGAAAGCGCTTCAACGCGGATTACTGCTTCTCCACCATGCCCGTCACCGAGCTGGTGCGCGCGCTCGACCAGGCACCACCCGCCAACGTGCAGCAAGTTGTCGACGGCCTCATGTACCGCGACTTCATTACCGTCGGCCTGCTGGTGGACCGCCTCCTCGTCACCGAGCCCGACGGATCACGCCTCAAGGACACGTGGATTTACGTGCAGGAGCCGGATGTGCTCATCGG
Organism: Acidobacteriaceae bacterium; assembly: GCA_036378335.1. Classification (GTDB taxonomy): domain Bacteria; phylum Acidobacteriota; class Terriglobia; order Terriglobales; family Acidobacteriaceae; genus KBS-83. The sequence goes on from DASUWP010000043.1 coordinate 7,834, forward strand.
GCGGTTACAGATATTCAATAACTGGAGTCCCCACATGGTCGCCGATCCGTCCAAGATCTGGCTCGGCCTTGAATACTTCTGCTATCAGACCGACGACCTCTGGCGCACGTCCGATGAAGAGCTCATCCGCTTCGCCACTCAGGAACTCGAGAAGATCGGCATCATCCACGCCGGCGATGTGCGCGACGGCCACGTCGTTCGCGTGCCCAAGACCTATCCGGCGTACTTCGGCACTTACGAGCGCTTCAACGAAGTTCGCGAGTGGCTCGATCCGTTCGAGAACCTCTTCCTGGTCGGCCGCAACGGCATGCACAAGTACAACAACCAGGATCACTCGATGCTCACCGCCATGACAGCGGTCGACAACATCCTCGCCGGCATCACAGACAAGAGTGCGCTATGGGATATCAACACCGAGCAGGACTATCACGAGGAACGAGAGCACGAGGAAGAGCAGTAGGAGGAGAAGTGATGGCAGAGGTTATGCTGTGAGCCGACACGCATGACCATCCTCACCTTTACCCTGGCGCTCTTCGGCACATCAGTCATTGCCGGTCTGCTCGGTGCACTCACCGGTCTTGGTGGCGGTGTGGTGGTGGTACCCGCGCTCGCGCTGCTCTTTCATGTCGATCTGCGCTACGCCATCGGCGCCTCGCTCGTCTCCGTCATTGCCACCTCGTCCGGCGCTGCCACCGCCTACGTACGTGAGGGCTTTTCAAATATCCGCATCGGCATGTTTCTCGAGATCGCTACCACACTCGGGGCACTTGTAGGCGCCTACCTCACGGCGATGGTGTCCACAAAGGCCATCGGCATCGTCTTCGGCATCGTCCTGCTCTATTCGGCGATTTCGAGCTTTCGCGGCAAGCATGAGGATTTCGCGCCGGTGCACACCGGTGGCCTCGCCGATCGCATGCGCCTGGAAGGCGAGTACCCGACCGACAGCGGCCTCCAGGCCTATGTCGCGCAACGCGTGCCGGCCGGCTTCGGCATCATGTTTCTGGCGGGCGGTCTCTCGGGCCTGCTCGGCATCGGCTCCGGTGCGGTCAAGGTGCTGGCTATGGATCAGGCCATGCGCCTTCCCTTCAAAGTATCCACCACTACCAGTAATTTCATGATCGGGGTCACCGCGGCGGCGAGTGCCGGCATTTATATCCGCCATGGTTACATTATGCCGTCGCTCGCAATGCCGGTCATGCTCGGCGTGCTGGGCGGGTCGCTGATCGGCTCGCGCATTCTCATCCGTGCCCGAGTGTCTACCCTGCGCCTGGTCTTCGCGTTTGTCATCGTCGCGCTCGGCATCGAGATGATCTACTCCAGCCTCACCGGAAGGCTCTGATTCCATGACTGACGCAATGCAAAAACACGCACAGACCGCCGAGGCCCGCCGGGAGCCAAGACGTGAAGACGACCAGCGCCTGGAGGCCGCTATCGCCATGCTGCTGCGCATCGGCGTTATCCTGGCGGCTGTGCTGGTCATCATTGGTGGCGCATTGGTGCTACGCCATCCCGAAGCGCCGGTGCCCAACTATCGTGTCTTCCACGCGCCGGGCGAGTCGTCAGCGACCGTCTCAGCAGGCACGTCCATACACTCCATCGCCGCTGTCTTCCGTCATCTGCGCGACGGCAGCGGGGCCAGCATCATCGCACTCGGGCTGCTGGTCCTCATCGCCACTCCCATTGCGCGCGTCGTTTTTGCGATTGTAGGATTCGCCCGCGAGCGCGACATTCTCTATACCGTGATCAGTTTGATCGTGCTCGCTATCCTCACCTTCAGCCTGATCCACGGAAGCTGATTACGCCATTCCGCGCCCGCATTGCACGCAATAGCGCGCGGCTGCATTCTGCACCATCCCGCAAGCCGGGCAGGCCAGCATCGGGGGCGGGGGAGGCGGTAAGGTCGCGCCTTGCACCACGGAGTGGGCAAGCAGCGCCGCCTGCTCTGCATTGAAGCGCCGCACCCGCTCCGGCATAAAGAATGCTTCAATAATTCCCAGGATGGCGGGAATTCCGGTCCAGAACAACGCGAGGTACAGCACGCCGAGCCCGTTGCGGCGCAGATAAAAATGATGCGCTCCAAAGCTGCCCAGCAGAACTGCCAGTAGCACGCCGAGCAGCGGATCGCGCTGCGTGCTCGGGTAGTAGACGTTATAGGTCGCCTGCTGTTCTGCTGTCATCTGCGGCATTGCCATCGGAGTAGTCATTGCTGCTGTCCCATCCTTTTGCCCTGAAATTCGGGCGTATGTAGAGTTACGCATCCACGCAATTTACAGTTCCGTAAACTGCGAATCACTCAGCACCTTCCGCTTACCCACCAGCATCGAAGCCACTATGAGCACAACAGCTACCATCTCCGCACAATCCAGCGGCACGTTTTCCCTCGGCGGCAAGACCCCTGTCCACCGCCTCGGATTCGGCGCCATGCGCCTTACAGGTGAAGGCATCTGGGGCGAACCCAAAGACCGCGCGGAGGCGAAGCGTGTCCTCCAGCGCGCGATTGAACTCGGCGTTAATTTCATCGACACCGCCGACGCCTACGGGCCCTTCGTTAGCGAGCAAATCATCGCGGAAGCACTTCATCCGTATCCTAAAGGCCTCATCATCGCGACCAAAGGAGGTCTTGTGCGTACCGGTCCCGGGGCATGGCAGCCCCTCGGTCGTCCCGAATACTTGCAGCAGGAAGTCGAGATGAGCCTCCGCCACCTGAAGGTGGAGCGCATCGATCTCTGGCAGCTTCACCGTATCGATCCCAAGGTTCCCGTTGAGGAATCGCTCGCGCCTATCAAGAAGCTGCAGGAGCAGGGCAAGATCCTTCACGTCGGCCTCTCCGAAGTGAAGCCGCATGAGATCGATCAGGTGCGCAAATTCATCGAGATCGTCAGCGTGCAGAACCAATATAATCTCGGCGATCGCCAGCACGAAGACGTGGTCGACTACTGCGCGAAGCACAATCTCGGCTTCATCCCTTGGTTCCCAGTGGCGGCAGGCAAACTCGCACGCTCCGGCGGCCCGCTGGACGCCGCGGCTAAAAAGCACAGCGCGACGACGGCTCAGCTTTCACTGGCCTGGCTCCTCCATCGCTCCCCTGTGATGCTGCCGATCCCCGGCACCTCTTCCGTCAAGCATCTTGAGGAGAATGTGGCAGCGGCATCGCTCAAACTCGACGCGAGCGAGTGGCAGGCGATCGAAGCCGACGCGAAGCAGAAGTAAGGGGAAAGGGGAGTGCACTGCGGCGCTCCCCTTTTCTGTCCCCTCTAGCGCCACATCAGGGTCAGCGGTCCAGTCAAGTGCGGATCCTCTTTGTTCACCAGCCGAACGTGGTCTTGATCGATGGACTCCATCGACATCACAATCGGTGGATCATTGAGGATTTTGGGCGGATCGGCATGGCGAGCGTTCACTCGGAATGTCAGCGTCTTGCCATTGAACTGCGGGTCGAGTAGAGGTTCCGGCGTGCCGGCGGTCGCGGTTTCCGCGGTACCAGGCGCCTTGCGGTGCAGATAGAAGAGGATGGCTCCGGACAGCGCTCCGCCGTGCTGCGTAAGTGTCACGGTGACCCACGGCAGACCCCGGTACTCGCCGTGCCAGACTCCGACAAAGTTGTTCGCAGTTGGCGCGGCCCTTGCGTCTGACGTACCTGCGTTCAAAACAATCGGTTTTACCCGCGCCTGGCTAAAGCCAGGCAGTGTCATCATCATTGCCACTGCCGCAATCGCCACACACTTTGCTCGCATAGCATTGCTCCTTTCTTCACACATGTCCCACTGGCTTCGCCAACGCCGCCGTGGCCAGTGATCCGCCGAGCCCCATGGTCTCCACCGCTGAAGACGGGACAATCACCATCGAGCCGCGTTCCTTAATTGCCTCGTAGAGCATGTTCATCGCGCGCAGATGTAGGGCCACGGGATTCTGCGCATAGGCCTCCGCCGCCTTCACGAACTTCTCGGAGATCTCGGTCTCCGCCTGTCCCAGGATGATGCGCGCCTGTCGCTCCCGTTCCGCTTGCGCCTGCCGCGACATCGCATCTTCCAGCGGCTGCGGAATCCTTACATCACGAATCTCGACGGATTGCACGGTGATCCCCCACGGATTGGTCTTCTGGTCCAGAATCCGCTGCAACTCGCGGCCCAACGTCTCGCGCTCCGTGATCATCTGTGCAAGCTGATGGCGTCCGATGGACTCCCGCAGCGCCGTCTGGGCGCTCATCACAATCGCATCGAGAAAATTCTCCACCTCCAGGATCGACTTCTCGGCATTCCACACCAGCCAGAACACGATCGCATCCACATTCACCGGAACCGTGTCGCGCGTCAGAGTCGACTCCGCGGAGACGCTTGCAACGCGCACCCGCTGGTCCACGTGCGGGCTCAGCGTCTCTATCACCGGCACGATGAAGAACAGTCCAGGGCCGCGCAGTCCCGTGTAGCGGCCAAGCCGCATCAGCGCGACCTTCTCCCACGGCGGCACGACTTTGATCGCGAACAGCAGGTAGGCGCCAACGACCGCTCCCGCAATCGCGGGTGCAGGATGATGCAGGACAGCGGTAAGCCCACAACCCGCACCGATGCAGAGGATGAACGCCATGGCCGCAACTCGGTTATCTGGTGCAAAGTTGGTTCTGATCATTGCTATTACCTCCTGCGGTTTGCCCCTGAGGGTTTCCGCAAACACTCGATGAGATCGTCTACTGTGAAGCCCATGGCTCCCGCGCGTGAAACGCAGTCACCCACAATTTGTGCCAGTTGCCGCTCGCGTTCTGCATCGGCGCGCTTGATCTTTTGCGTGCTGATAAAGGAACCGGTTCCCTGATGGGTCTCCAGCAGCCCACCGAGTTCCAACTCACGATAGGCGCGGGCAACCGTATTTGGATTGATTGCCAGATCCACTGCCAGCTGTCGCACTGTCGGCAACTGATAGCCGGCCACCAGCGAGCCAGAGGCCATGCCGGACCGAACCTGATCGATGATCTGCCGGTACACCGGCACACCGCTGTGAAGATCGAGCGCGAAGCGAAACGGCGCGGATGATAGTGATGCCATCACGACAAGACACAATGTACTAGTCAACTAGTACATTGTGTCAAGATCGAAAATGATCTCACGTCAAAATAGGCGTCGGGGATCGAAGAACAAATTTCTAGTCTCCTTGCGCTCACGTCTTGCTTAGTGCTACAGTCAGTAACATTATGAACAGTAGCACTTCGGCTCACCCGAATCCGGAAGCCCAGGACCACGATCCCGCCGGCCTAGGCGAACTCGAGCAGACCATCCTGCGTATGGTCTGGCAGCAGCGGCAGGCCACCGCCGAACAGGTCCGCGAGCAGCTTCACAGCGCCGGGCGGGTGCTCAAGGAATCCACCGTCCGCACTGTCCTGCGCCGCTTGGAGGAGAAGGGGTATCTCTCGCACACCGTTGAGCAGCGCACCTATCTCTACCGTGCTGCGGAGGATGGCCGCTCCGTTGCCGGCCGCGCCGTGCAGCGCATCGTCGATCGCTTCTGTGGCGGCTCGGTCGAGGCTCTGCTCGTCGGTATGGTCAATGCCGATGTGCTCAGCGAAAACGAATTGCAGCGGCTGGCGGCGAAGATCGCCCGCGCGAAAACCAAGTCAGGGAAGTCAAAGTGAGCGTCTGAATGGGCACGGCAGTTGAGGAGATCGCAGTAGCGGTAAAGGAGAGGTCGAGATGAGCATCATCCATGTTCTCGGAGAGTCGGCGGTTCGATCACTTGCCCTGGCCATCGCCGTTTCCATCGTGCTCCGTGTTTTGCGTGTGCAGCATGCTCGTCTCGCGAAGCGTGCCTGGACCGCTGTCCTGGTGCTCGGGCTGGCAATGCCTGCGCTTGTGGCTCTGCACATTCCGTCCTTCTCGCTAGTCGCGCTCTGGTCCACGCCGCGCACCATACTCGTGCCTCTCACGCATCCGCCTGTTGTCGCGAGTGCCTTGCCGCTCTCTAGTGATGGCTTCTCGGCAACTGCGCCGACAGCTGCACGGCAATATAATCTCGCTCCCGCAGTTGCGCTGGGCGTACCTGTCCCTGCTGAGCTGCAAGGCCCACCGACGCCAATCCATCACGTTGCCTGGTGGCAGATCGGATTCGCCGTCTACCTCACCATTACCGCCCTCCTGTTGCTGCGTGTCCTGCTCGGCCTCGGCCTCGCCGCGCGACTCTGGCGCCGCGCCCAAACCTTCGCCACATCAGAGACCGATCTTCCCGTCCGCCTCTCGGTCGATCTGCGCTCTCCCGCCACCATCGGAGGTGGCATCCTGTTGCCGCTGGAAGCGATCGAGTGGGACGAAACCGCGCTGCGAGCGACGCTCGCGCACGAAGCCCAGCACATTCACGAAGGCGATTTTTATCTGCAGCTCGCTGCAACCCTGCACCACTGCTTCTTCTGGATCAGCCCTCACGCCTGGTGGTTGCGCCCACAGCTCACGCGCCTAAGCGAGACCATCTGCGATCGCGCTGCGATCGCGTCCAGCGGGGATGGTCTCAGCTATGCGCAACTGCTCCTCCGTTTCGCTACCGCCGAACAGACGCCCGCGGGAATGCTTGCCATGGCGCAGTCCGCCGGACTCAGGGAACGGATTGACCGCCTCATCGCTGATCCCGAACTCACCGCCGCCTTCCGCCATCGCCGGGGCCAAGCCATCGCCGCTGCTGCGCTGCTCGCTGCCGCTGCGGTCATCGCAGCAGCCTCGGTCCACTTCATCCAGCCGGCGGCTATCGTGCTCGCTGCACCGCAGGCTCCCGCGCCCCCGGCCACTCCCCAATCACCGGCGCTACAGACTACCCCGACGCCGCCGACTGCACCCGATGCAGCACCTGCTACAGCACCCACACCGGAAGCCGCGCCTGCACCCGTCCCGCCGGCGGATGCGACATCCATTCCGGTCCCGCCGTCGCCACCGGATGTCGTCATCCAGCAGGATGATCACATCGTCACCAGAGTCAACCCGGATGTGTCCGGCCCCGTCATTTCGGTTCATCCCGACCTC
>DASUWP010000044.1:0-6560 GCA_036378335.1 Acidobacteriaceae bacterium
TCCGCCTCGCGCTCGCGATACGGCCGCCCGTCCGGATACAGCACATCATGGAACCACACCGGCGGCGACTCCTCCACATAGGGGCGCTTCCAGCTATCCCACGGAATATACGTCTGGGATTTTCCCTGCACAAAGCCCCAGTTGATCATCGCCACGTGCAGTTGCTTGCCCAGCGGCAGGATCGCATCGAATGTCGAGCCCATCGGCCGCGCCATGTACTCCGTGCAGATCAGCGGACGGTGATAGCCCTCCAGCTCATGGACGCGGCGCGCAAATTCCTCCGGCCAGCCATAGTCGTGAAAGCTGATCACGTCAGATTCTTCAATCTGCGCGCGCTCCACGGCATTGAATCCAGCGGCATCGTCCCATCTGCCACCGTGCCACATGGGAGAAGTCAATGGCTGCACCGGATGCTCTTCGCGGGCCCACGCGAAGACCTGCGGCAGCAGCTTCGCCACCAGGTCTCCTTTATGCTTCGGTTCGAGTTTTTCGTAATCGCCGCCGCCTTCGTTGTCCGGCTCGTTCCACAAATCCCACGCCAGGATGCGATCGTCGTTTGCGAACGCGCCCACCACGCCCTGCACAAATTTCTTCAGCCTTGGATACTCTGCCGAATTTTCGAGCGCCTTCGCGCCCGGGCTCTGCACCCAACCGGAGTTATGCACTCCGGGAATCGGCGGCCGCTGCGGTCCCATCTTGTACTCCGGATCCCAGCAGGAATCGAACAGCACAAACATCGGCTTGATGTGGTGCTTCGCCGCAATGGTCAGAAAGGTATCCATGCGTTTCTGGAATCCCGGCGCATCCTGCTCCCACAACGCGTCATGCAGAAACACGCGCATGGTGTTCATGCCCAGCCCTTCGGCCCAGCCCAGCTCTTTATCGATCTCCTGCGGATCGAAGCTGTCCGCCTGCCACATCTCGAGCTGGTTAATCGCATCTGCCGGGATGAAGTTCGCACCCACCAGCCATGGCTGTGCCGCATACCACTGCTGCGCCTTGGCCTCACTCCACCTCCCGGGTGCAGCGGCGTGCCGTTGGCCGAGCGCTCCATTCCCGAATGCTCCACTCAGCGCGAACAACAATATCGGGATCGCATATCGTCCCGCCTGTTTCCAGCCCATCTGGCCTCCCGATCTGCGCACGCTCCCTAACATATGCGTCTGCGACATACAGCAGACGCGCACAGCCCGCGCGCTCTGTTTGTACATGAGCAAGCGCGCGAGCGCGATGGGCGGAATGGACTATGCAGATTTCGTTATAGAGATTTCGACGAAGGGTTCACGCGCCCCGCTCACGCACCCCGATGCTCGGCCGCGAGCATCCGCTCTCGCACTGCGTCGCTGTTCAGGTGATCCACGACCTTGCGAATGGTATTGAGCGAGCGCAGCTCCGACATCGTGAATGCGCCGGGAAACCTCTGGTTCAACTCCGCGTACAAACGGATACGCTGGACGGCGGTGCCTCCGCTGGCATAGAAGTCTTCATCCGGATCCACCTGCATGCGATGCAGCAGGCGCTGCCAGATGCTACGCACCACATCCACCTGTTTCTCCGGCCGAATCTCCGCCGCGGCGGATCCCTGTTTGTACTGCCGCAACACCGCTTCGCATTGCTTGGTCAAGAGCGCCCGGTCCGGTTTTCCCGTCGTGTCCAGCGGAATCTGAGAGACCAGAATCAGTGCAGCCGGTTGCGATTCATGCGGGAGATGACTTTCCAGGTATTCGCGCAGGGCTCGCTCCGCGCGCGGGTCGCCTGCTTGTTTCAGCGCAGCGAAAGCGCAGACGCCATGTTCGCCCGGCGCTGGCGGCAGCGCGACGCACTCTCGCACCAGCGGATGTTTCAGCAGTAGCCCCTCAACCTCTTCCGCCGTTCCCTCGCGCGTCTCGCTCGACTTCGCCGCGGCCGCCGCGGCTATCGCAGCCTGCTCCGTCAGCAGGCTTCCATCGGCCAGGCGAGTTGCCTGCACGGGCAAGCGGAAGCAGCGCAGCTTCTGCTTGTCCTCACGCTCTGCCTCGGCAAACGCCGCAAGCGTCGCCTCCGGCTGTCCCAGATAGCCAATCGCGAGCGCGTCCCCGGTGATCGCGAGCGCCCCCAACGCTCCGGGTTTGGCCTCATGACCATCCGGCAGAACCACCAGAGCATCACTGCCGGCCACCGGCTCTGTGCGCCCGGCCTCTTCCACATTCACCCGCACACTCACCGCATAGCTTGTGGTCTCCGCCGCTCCCAGGCCGCCGGTCACGCGCAAAGCGCGCTCCCGAGTGCCCATCCGGTCGCGAAGCGGTCCCTCAGAAATTGGCGCGTTCAGCTCCGCCGCATCCACCACGGCCTGCTGCACCTGGTCAAGCGGCGCCAGCGGTTCCTTCGCCAGCTCCTCCAGCAGGACTTGCCTGGCGCAGATCGCGGAGACGCGATAGCGCCGCATCACACGCGCGTACTCGTGCGCCGGCATGGCACCCGCGCCACTCTGCGGCGCCAGCGCTACCGTGCCGCCCGCCAGCAGCGGACCCCACAACTCCATCTGGAACAAATGTTCTTGTGCGCCGGCGTGCAGCAGCACCGTGTCCGACGAACGGAACTCCATCAGCGATCCCGCTTTGACCAGCCGCACAATCCCCGCGTGCGTCACCAGAACGCCGCGTCCTTCCGCGTTGAAAACCACCGCCGCCGGATCCTCCGGCAGCCGCTGCGGCAGCTTCACCTCCCGGAAGAGTGGCATGAACTCGCGCTCAAGGCTCGACGCATCGACCACCGTCACACGGCGCGCCCAGGACAAAGAAGTTCCTGCCGCGTCGCTCTGATCCGTCACCAGCAGGCGAATCGCGCTCTCGTCCAGTTGCCGCGTCAGCTTCTCCGGGGATTGTCCGTGCACATCGAACGGGACATAAACCCCGCCCGCCAGCAGAATGCCGACAATCCCACTGATGGAGCTGAAGGTGCGCAGCCCGACCACGCCCACCAGATCGCCCGGCCTCATCCCCTTGCGGCGCAGCAGCGCGGCGACATTCTGCGCTCGCACCATCAGGTCGCTGTAGGAGAGCCGGCCCTCTTCGCCCAGCAATGCCGTGGAACTGGCCCACAACACGGTGCTTTCCAGGAACAGGACCTCGAGGGTCGTCCGCATGGGAATATCAGCCGCTTGGTCCGCGCGTAGCGGGCGCATGGGCCTCGAACTCCCGGGCTGTCCCAGCGGCATGGTGCGGTCCTCTCACAAGTCGGCAACGGCAAAACCTTGGCAAACACCACAAGACCGCAACCGCAAGGGCCGTCCGCCTCGGGGCGCGGAACGACCTCTTTTTTCTGTGCGCTTCCCCGCACATGCTTCAGGGTTTATTCGTCTGAAAGGAGCGTGTGCGTTTTGCTGTTTATAACGCGGCGCATCCATATACCCGGCCCTGCATTTAGTAATCTCGCAGTAATGCCGCTCAGTTACCCGGCACGCACCGTTGGGCTACTATCCGAATATGGCGTCCCGTTTTCTCCGCGAGACCTTCCCCGTTGGCCCCCTCCGCTGCAACTGCACTCTGCTGGCAAATCTGGAGACGCGCGAGGCAATCGTCGTCGATCCCGGAGACGAGATCGCGGACATCCTCGCGCGGCTCGCGCGACACCATGTCACGCTGCGCCAGATCATCGTCACCCACGCGCATATCGACCACATTGGCGGGGCTGCGCAGCTCAAGCGCGTTACCGGCGCGCCGGTGCTCTTCCACCAGGCAGACCTGCCCCTGGTAGGCATGTTGGAGATGCAGGCCGCCTGGCTCGGCGTCCCCCCGCCGGAGAAGGTGGCTCTGGATCAAAGCGCGGAGAACGGACTTTCCACCGGCATCACCGGCCTGGAAGCGGAGGTCATCCACACGCCCGGTCACACCCCCGGCAGCATCTGTCTCCTTTTCCCAAAGCAGGAATTGCTTCTGGCCGGCGACACGCTTTTTGCCGGCAGCGTCGGCCGCACCGACTTGCCCGGAGGCGATACCGGCGCCCTGCTGCGCTCCCTCCACACGCGCCTGCTGCCCCTGCCGGAGAACACACTGGTCGTCCCTGGCCACGGCGAAGAGACCACCCTCGGACAAGAGCGCGAAACGAATCCGTTCCTACAGCCGAACGTACGGCTCTAGTTCCGTCATCATCACGAATCTGCATCCCCGCCTCACGTTCGCGCGATTCGCCATGTGGCTCCATCTTGCGCGTGCTAGAGTTGGCCACTTCCCTCCGGCTTTCATTCGGGCCTTCCCATCCAGTTCAGGACCGAGGTGTCGACCATGGCTTCGTCTGCCCAGGGCGCAGTTGCAGGTGTGGGAATCTAACTTTGGGAATCTGAAGTGGGAGAATCTGAACTGGATAGTCGCAGCCTGGCTATTTCAATCGGATAGCCAGCACATGTGCCGCTCCAGCGCTCGACGGCATCAAGTCGAAGTTCGCACCGGCCTTCATCCACAACACCGAGCCAGCCGCCATCCTCCGGTCTGCCTCGCCACGCTCGCGCACCGTCGCCGGAGCGAACGCAATCAGCAGCTCCGGTTGCGCCTCCGCAGCAACGCGCTCCCGCCCGCCAGGCACAACGACATACCTCCGGATCACCATCTCCGCCGACGAGTAATCTGTCTTCGCGCTGGTCTTGCTCAGGTCAGCATTCTCGCTGTAACGAAACTCAGACCGGATCTGCCCCAGCGCAATCTGCTTGCATTCCACGCGCAGGAAATCGCTCGCCGTGGGACCCAGATTCGCCACCGTGTGCCGCTCCAGCCGCCCCGGACTCACGCGAAACCAGCCGGTCCGCACCGGCCGTCGTGTGAGGGTGAAGGCATGCGCCTCATCGTGAATGAAGCGCACCGGCCCGGAGTTGCTTAGATACACATACACCGTCGGATAGCGCGAGTGATCGTGCACCGGCAACTCTTCCTGCGGATCGTAGTGCACCCGAACCACCTGCACCTGCTCGTTGTCGAGCAGCGTCCGATAGTTTTTGGAGAGCGCGCTCGCTCCATCCTGCGCAGCCGCAGCGGCCGCAGAAAAAGCGAGCGCGCAAATTGTGAAAAGACGCCGCATCCATCACCAGTCAAGCACAGGCTCGCGATATCCGAATACATCAGCCTGCTGCCGACTATGGTTCCTTGCCACTCAGCGGGAAGCAGGTGAGAACCCCTCTCATAAATGCCCTGCCTGGCGCATCTGGGTGTCCGACACATGTGCCGCTCCTGCGCCCGGAACAAACCTAACCGACAACGGCGGTCAGATGAAGAACCTTTTCGCCCAACTCTCGATTTCCTTCGATCTCGACCTGTGCCCGAGCCGCATCACGGTCGGTGCCCTTGGTAAAGACACGCCAAGCTAACGCCTCCGGCATCACCACTCGGCAGGCGACGTCTCCATGCGATCGTCTCAGGAACTCCCATCTGGTCGATCCTTTGGACAGGAACCATCGACCGCCGCATTCGCCGGCAATCTCCAATAGAAGTACTGTTCCTGCGGGTGCATCGACATGTCGGTAGAGGTGCGGCAATCCCCGCACAAAGCAATCAAGAACCGGATGGTAAAGCTCCGGGGTCATAATGCCAGACCGATTTGTGGCAACTCGAATCTGTTGCTGATGATGCCAGCGTTCCGTCAGCTCGCGAGCAGTGTCAAACCAATTCAGAGACGTCTCTTCTCCCGCCCAACTAACATTGAAGGTCGCAGGTCCAAACGGGTCGAGAGACTCGTGAAACCGTGCGCTCTCATCACAAGCTGCTTTCATCATGTCGATCAGAACTGGCGGGCTCAGACGCCGGTAGACAGTTACGCCTTCGCGGTTCAGACGATTCACCAATGTGATCACATCTTGAGGCGAGCGGATATCGACGGCTTCCACGTGCCAAGAATCCCGAACGAGGGACAGTTTGCGAAGCGCGGTGTCGAGGAGGTGCGCCGCCACGTCGCGGACCTTCCACAATGGGGCGACGGTCTGAAGATCCCATTCGCTCGGCGTAAGTGAGCGCAACAGATCGATCAAGTGGGTGTCCACTCTGCGTATGAGGTGTGCACAGAGGATTGGGTCCGAGCCGCTGGATTGTTCACTCATGATGTTTCGGTCAGTTTATCTGTCAGGGCCAAAGAAGATCATGGATGCGTTTCGGCTCACCGGTAATCCTGAGGTTTCTCAACCTGATCCCAGTTTCAGTTGGCCGGGCACCAGCTCGACAGCGCTGATGGAAGTCAGCGATAGACCACGCAGCCACGTTCTTCGAGATTGACGATCCACTCTGGCGTTTTCAGCGTACTTACCCATCGCAGATCGAGTTTCTCCAATCGACGTAGCGCAACGATGCCAGCAGGCAAGTGGGTCAGCGGGTTGCCGCGGAGATCCATCTGCCGCAGTTCGTGCAGCCGCTCAACGGATTCTGGCAGCGAAGTCAGCTTGTTATTCCTCAGGTGCAACTCCCGCAATCTCGACAAACCCCCAATCGAATCGGGAAGTGATGTCAGCTGGTTGTCGGATGCCCGAAGCTCGATCAAGTTGGCCATGCCGCAAACCTCCTCCGGGAAAACGGTGAAGCGGTTCTCACTGATATTGAGAT
>DASUWP010000045.1:0-4509 GCA_036378335.1 Acidobacteriaceae bacterium
GAACTCGCGCACGCGCGCCGCTACCGCCTCAGGCCCGCAGAAGATCAGCACATCATCCTCAGCCGACTGCACAAGCTTCGACTCGAGCGGCGTTCGCAGTCTTGAATCGAGCACGATCCGCAGCAGCTTGTTTCTGCGCTCGCCACCGCTGCGGTCTGTCAGCAACGGATCGTCCGCAAGCACCGTCCCCACTCCGGTAAGCACCGCGTCGGCTGCATGGCGCATCCTCTGCACCTGCTCCCGAGCCTCGGCGCCGGTGATCCAGAAGGTCTGCCCGGCCGTACGCTTTTCATCTGGCGGTGCAAGCATGCCGTCTGCGGAAAGCGCCGCTTTCAAGGTCACCAGCGGCCTACACGTCTTCACCCAGCATGCGAACGCATCGTTGATCTCGCGTGCCTCGGACTGAAGTAACCCAATCTCGACCGCGATGCCCGCCTGCCGCAACCGCTCGAAGCCCTGTCCAGCAACCAGCGGATTCGCATCCACGGTCGCGGCCACTACGCGGCTCACACCCGCGGCCACCAGCGCATCCGCGCACGGGCCAGTTCTTCCATGATGGCTGCATGGTTCCAGCGTGACGTACGCTGTTGCCCCACGCGCTGCCTCGCCCGCCTTCTTCAGCGCGACTACCTCCGCATGGTCGCGCTGCTCGTACCGGTGCGCGCCTTCGCCCACTACGGCGCTATCCCGAACCAGGACGCACCCAACCTGCGGGTTCGGAGAAGCCAGCCCTGCACTCGCACGCGCCAGCTCCAGCGCCCGGCGCATATATAGCTCGTCCTGTACGCGATCCTGCACTATCAACAGGATAGCCGGACAAGCTACTTCAGGATGGAATCGACGAACGCGGCGCTATCGAACGGCAGAATGTCTTCCATCTTTTCGCCGACGCCGACGTACTTCACCGGAAGCCCGAGCTCCGTGGCTATTGCCAACACGATGCCGCCCTTCGCCGTTCCATCCAGCTTGGTCAGTACGATGCCCGTCACTCGCGCAGCTTCTGTGAACAGCTTGGCCTGTTGCAGGCCGTTCTGGCCGGTTGTGGCATCCATTACCAGCAGCGTCTGGTGCGGCGCACCTGGGACCAGCTTCTCGGCCGTCCGACGCATCTTGTCCAGCTCTTTCATCAGGTCGGACTTCGTATGCAGCCGCCCGGCAGTATCGGCAATCAGCATGTCGGTCCCGCGCGCCTTCGCGGCGGTGCATGCGTCATAGAGTGCTGCCGAGGGATCGCCGCCAGTCTTCGTCTTGATGATCGGCGTCTCTGACCGAGTGGCCCACACCTCGAGCTGCTCGATCGCAGCAGCGCGAAATGTATCGGCCGCACACAGCAGCACGGACTTGCCTTGTGACCGGTAGAGGCTCGCCAGTTTTCCGGTGGTCGTCGTCTTGCCGGTTCCATTGACTCCGACCATCATGACCACCGTCGGCGGCTGCTGTGCAACTACATCATCGGTCTCGACATTGTCCAGCACCTGCTTCAGTTCGAGCTTCAGCAGCCGTTCCAACTCCGCGCCGCCCTCAATGCCGTGCCGCAATGCTCTCTGGCGAAGGTTCTCAATCACCGTCCGCGCGGTCGGGCCTCCGATATCCGCCTGCAGCAGAACAATCTCCAGTTCCGCGAGCGAGGTCTCGTCGATCTCGCGTGTGAGTGCCAGCACCGAGCCAATTGACTCGGAGAAGGACTCGCGTGTCCGCGTAACCGCCTGACGCATGCGGTCGAAGAAACTGCGCCGGGCGGGTGAGGCTTCCTCCGGAACTGCAGCGGAGTCCGGCTGCTCCTCCGCAGCCTCCAATTCGGTTTTACGCTTGCCAAACAGTGAGAAAACCATGCTGCTTTCAGTTTATCAACCGGGCAGGAGCCTCATAGCACAGCCGCATCTACGCGTAGCGCTGGGTCTGGAGTGAGTGCAGGAGCGAACGCCCGTTCGGGGTCACCGGCTGGATTTTCTTCGCAGCTGGACGCACAAGGAACAGAGCCATCACAAGGAGAACCAGGAGTGCAATTCCGGCCAGCAGCACCACACGCGGGAAGATCCGCCGATCAGCTCCAATTTCTTTAGTTTCGTGCCGCTCAAGTTTCGCCATCGCAGTTCTGATGCGGATTCGACCTGAGGCGACTGCTTCCGCAGCAACGGCTACGTGCGATGTCTATTCATCGCGTCCGGGCCGTGCCATCAGTTCCCGAATGGCCTCGTTCGGGCTCTTTCTTTCGTGCAGGATGGCGTGCATCTGCTCTGTGATCGGCATCTCGACCCCGTAGCGGCTCGCCAGGCCCAACGCTGCGGATGTGCTTCGAATGCCCTCTGCGACCTTGCCGTTCATCTCGCGGAGAATTTCCGGTAGGGCACGTCCCTTACCCAACTCGGTTCCGACTGTTCTGTTTCTGGAGAGCGAGCCGGTGCACGTGAGTACCAGGTCACCTACACCCGAAAGACCGGCCAGAGTCTGCCTGCGGCCGCCGCATGCCACCGCCAGCCGGGTCATCTCCGCAATGCCGCGAGTGATCAGAGCCGCAGCCGAGTTATATCCAAGGTCTAAGCCGTTCACAACGCCCGCGGCCAGTGCGATTACGTTTTTGAGCGCGCCGCCCAACTCCACTCCCGCAACATCGTCGTTGGTGTACAGCCGCAGCGACGCCGAGCCGAACTCACGCTGAACGGTCTGCGCTACACCGGGCACAGCAGACGCTGCCACAATTGCCGTGGGAATGCCCTGCGCAACCTCGGCCGCAAACGATGGGCCGCTGAGCACCGCGATGGGATTGCTGGTCATCGAAGCGAGCACTTGCGACATGCGCAGCAGCGTTCGTTCTTCGAGGCCCTTCGTCGCGCTCACAATGATCTGGTCGCGATCAAGAACGGGAGCAATATTGCCGAAGACGCCGCGAAGATACTCCGATGGTGTGACGCACAAAATGATGTCCGCTTCAAATACGGCGCCGGCGATATCGCTCGTGACTAGAACATCGAGAGGGACAACGTATCCGGGCAGGAATTGTTTGTTGGTCCCGGTATCGTGTATCTGCTCGGCGATCTCGGCCGCATGCGACCATAGCCGAAGCTCATGCCCACCCCGCCGGGCGAGAGAGATGGCCAAGGCTGTTCCCCAAGCACCTGCTCCCAGGACCGCGATTTTGCTCATGCACGGGCCTTTCCGGCTTCGGCGCGGGGACGGCCAAACCGGTTCTCTGTGCCGTTCAGCAGCCGCCCGATGTTTGCGTGATGTTTCACAATTACCAGTGCCGGTATGAACAGAAAACCGCAGGCCACAGTCGCAGTCCAGGGTTTGACAAAGTAAAGCGCAAGCAGCGGGAGAGCCAGCGCCGCGGCAATCGACGCGAGTGAAACATAGCGGGAGATCGAAACTACCGCGATGAAGACCAATAGTCCACCAAGTGCCGAGGGCCACGTCAGCGCCAGAAACACACCCAGCGCGGTTGCAACGCCTTTACCTCCGCGGAAGCCAAGCCACACGGGAAAAACATGGCCCAGCACCGCAGCCACGGCTGCTGCTACCTCAACGTCATAATTACCGTGCCCGATGTGGCGAGCAAGCAGCACCGCTGCCAAGCCCTTCAACATGTCCAGCAGGAGCGTCGCGAATCCCAGGCCTTTTGCGCCGGACCGGAGGACGTTCGTCGCGCCAATGTTGCCGCTTCCCTTGGATCGGATGTCCTCCTTGCGGAACACCCGGACGAGCACGTACCCAAACGGGATCGAGCCAAGCAGATATGCGATTGCGATGGAGGCGATCCAGGCATTCATGAGCGCAGTCTAGAGTCTACCAAGCACTACTGGCTTACGATCGCTCCAGCAAAGCGCGGCGCAACAACTCCAGCGCGTGCTGGGAGGCCCAGAGACGGATTCGATCTCGATCGCCCGTAAGATTCAGCTCTGTCACGCGCGGCTCTTCGCCTTCGAAGGCGAGCGCAATATATACCAGGCCGACCGGTTTCTCCGCGTCCGGACCAGTGCCCGGGCTCGGGCCGGCGATTCCGGTGATACCTACACCTGTCGAGGCTCCTGTCCGATGGCGAATCCCCTCCGCGAGGGCCTTGGCAACCGCGGCGCTCACCGGGCCTTCGGTTGCGACCAATTCTTTCGGCACGTCGGCGAACTCGGTCTTCAATTTATCCGCATAGACGACTGCGCCGCCCAGAAAGTATCGCGAGCTGCCGGGCACAGCGGTTAGCCGCTGCGATAGCAGCCCTCCGGTGCAGCTCTCGGCAGCAGCCAGTGTCTTGTGCCGCATTCCGAGCATCAGCAGGACGACTTCTTCGAGCGACTCGCCATGCGACGAGAAGATCGCCTCGCCCATCTCTGCTTCAATGCGACCCGCCAGTGCGTCGACACGGCGCTGTGCCTCCTCGCTGCTGCGCTTTGCGGAAACAAAGTGCAGTTGTATCTCACCCGACCCGGCCAGGATCGTGGTTTCAACATCCTCGTACTGTTTGTAGATGGGCGCCGTGCGGGCGTCCACCTGCGACTCAGGAATCAAGGCCATGCG
>DASUWP010000046.1:0-3730 GCA_036378335.1 Acidobacteriaceae bacterium
CGCGATGTCCCTGCGCGAGGTGGGGCAGGGCGTGATCTCCGGCAGGGTGACGGCTGCGGAGCTGGTGGGTGGCTACCTGGAGCGTATCGAGGCGCGCAATCCGGAGATCAATGCGTATCTTTCCGTGGCGCATGAGAGCGCGCAGCGTACCGCCGAGGATCTGGACGCGGCGGCGCGGCGTGGCGATCCGCTGGGGCCGCTGGCCGGTGTGCCGATGGGCATCAAGGACGTGATCGCCATCGAAGGCATGACGGCGACCGCGGGCTCGCGGATTCTCGAGGGATACACGCCGCCCTACACGGCTACGGCGGTGCGCCGGCTGAAGGCTGCGGGCGCGGTGATGCTGGGCAAGCTGAACTGCGATGAATTCGCGATGGGCTCGTCGAACGAGAACTCGGCTTACGGTGTAGTGCGGAATCCTGCTGCGCTGGATCGCGTTCCGGGTGGCTCGAGTGGCGGCTCGGCGGCAGCGGTGGCAGCGGACATGGCGGCGGCGACGCTGGGGACGGATACCGGCGGATCGATCCGGCAGCCGGCATCGTTCTGCGGCGTGGTAGGCGTGCTGCCGACCTACGGGCGCGTCTCTCGGTATGGCCTGATTGCCTTTGCTTCGTCGCTCGATCGCATCGGGCCGTTCGCGCGAACGGTGGAGGATGCCGCGACTGTGCTCGGTGTGATCGCAGGGCACGATCCGCTGGATGCGACGTCGTCCGAGCGTCCGGTACCGGATTATGTCGCCGAGTGTCAGAAACCGGTGGAGGGATTGCGGGTGGGTGTGCCGGCGGAATATTTCGCCGAAGGACTCGACGCTGAGGTGAAGGCCGCGGTGGAGAAGGCCGTCGATTCGCTGCGCGCGCAAGGCTGCGT
Source organism: Acidobacteriaceae bacterium (assembly GCA_036378335.1). Taxonomy (GTDB): domain Bacteria; phylum Acidobacteriota; class Terriglobia; order Terriglobales; family Acidobacteriaceae; genus KBS-83. Next base: position 868 of record DASUWP010000046.1, read on the forward strand.
TATCACTCCGGTATCGCTTCCGCACACGCGTTACGCCGTCCCGACGTATTACGTGCTGGCGACAGCGGAGGCGAGCGCCAACCTGGAGCGGTTCGACGGAGTGCGTTATGGCTATCGCGCACCCGGCGCGACCACGCTGAGCGAGATGTATCGCGAAACGCGCGAGCGCGGTTTTGGGCGTGAGGTGAAGCGGCGCATCCTGCTCGGCACGTACGTGCTGAGTGCGGGTTATTACGATGCGTACTATCGCAAGGCGCAGCAGGTGAGGCGCGTGCTTGCCGAAGATTTTCTGAAAGCGTTCGAAAAGGTCGATGTGATTGTGACGCCGACCGCGCCGACGCCGGCCTTTCGCATCGGCGAGAAGACAGACGATCCGGTATCGATGTATCTCGCGGACATCTACACCGTCACCGCGAGCCTTGCCGGCATCTGCGGTGTGTCAGTGCCGTGCGGCGTTTCGAGCGAAGGACTGCCGATTGGCGCGCAGATTTTGGGGCCGCACTTCGGTGAGAGCACGGTATTCCGCGCTGCGCGTGCGATTGAAGGACGGGCGGTCAAGGCGTAAGCCGGGTGCGATGAGGCTTCGTCTTCTGCTCTCGCTGCTCCTCGCTGTGATCCTTCCCGCCGGCCACGCGCAAACGAAGCCGTCGCATCCTGCGCAGTATGTGGCGATGGGCAGCTCCTTCGCTGCCGGTCCAGGTGTCGGCAGCCGCACTCCCGCGAGTCCCACCCAGTGCGGACGTTCCACAGAGAATTACGCTCACCTCTTTGCGCGGAAGCGCGGCCTCGCGCTGACAGATGTGACCTGTTCGGGCGCGACGACAGAGAGCATTCTGAAAAGCTGGCGATCTCTGCCTCCGCAGCTCGACGCAGTTGGCACTCATACCAGGCTCGTAACCGTCACCATTGGCGGCAATGACGTTTCATATGTGGGGAATTTGTTTGGCTGGTCCTGCGAAAACGCGCCGCGGCGCATCAACGCGGTGTGGAGCAGGCTGGTTTGCAAGGTTGTTCCGCAAGCGACCGTGGAAGAGAAGTTTGCCGGGTTGGAAGACAGCATGCGAGCGATTGTCGACGGCGTGCATCAGAGGTCGCCGCATGCCAAGGTGATCTTTGTCGATTACGTAACCATTCTTCCCGCTAACGGCTCGTGTCCGGACAAATTGCCGTTGAATGGCGCTGAGCTGGAAGAGGCCCGATCGGTTTCCGCGAGGTTAGCGGAGTTGACGGAGAAGGTCGCCAAAGAGACGGGATCGGGGCTGGTGAAGGCCTCCGAATTAACCAGGGAGCACGACGTGTGCTCCGCCGATCCGTGGGTCTTCGGGCTGCAATTCCCCGAGAACCCGTCTATTTACGGTCCCGTGGCGTATCACCCGAACGCCGAGGCGATGCACGTCATTGCCGACCGGCTGGACCACATGGTGCCGTCACTGTGACGTTTCCGCTCGCGTGAGTGCTGACTAGTTCACGCCCTTACTGGCGTCCCAAACGCCTTGCTCTTTGCGCACCATCACGATCTCTCCAATGTGATAGGCGTTGTGCGTGCTGATGTTCGCGAGGGTCGGCGCCCACTCTGCGAGTTGTGCATCACTCGCGTTCTGCACTGCCGTTTCGATGCCGGTCATCACCTGGTCGAGCTGGTGGACGAGATCGTTCCACTGCTTCGCGTCAAAGTTGTTGAAGGTCTCGTCGTTTTTGCCGGTGAACTTTGCCGGCGTCTTGCCTTGAAATTGTTCCAACGCACGCTGATTCCAGAAGACCAGGTGATACGTGAGCTGGCCGACGGAGTGGTTGCCTTTGCCGTCGCTCCAGCGCGCCTGCTCGGGTGTGAGGTTCGCAACCGCGACGTTGGCGCAGACGAACCAGTCGCTCTTGCTGTGGGTGCTGCGCAATTGGTCGAGCAGAATGGATTTCAGCGTGGGCGCGGGCTTCTGCGTCTGCGCTCCGGCGTTCATGGTAAAGGCAAGCGCGAGCGCCAGGACAAGTGTTTTCATGCGGTTTCCTCGGTTGAATATTGAATTCGCTGCTTCGGCGGACAGTCTATTGCGCGAAGGTGCGAATGAGTTGTCCTTTGTGACGAAACGCAATTTCTGCGTGCCCGAGTCGCGGTTGCAAAGGGCGGCCGAAAGGGCACCGTGCATGTGACATCCGTGCTTCATCAGGCAGGAACAGGGACCACTTCTCCGGTAAGGATGTCGGGCATTCCGTCATAGAAATTCTGGACATCGTTTATCACCTGGGGCATTTGCGGATCCTTCAATGCATTCCGCAGGGCGGTTTCCGATGCAAAATGCGCGGTAAACATCACCTGATAGGGCGGCTTCGATCCATCTGCCGCCGCGTTCACCTTCATTACTTCGACGCCAGTCAAACCGTGTGGCCCCATGACGCTTCCCGCGAGCGGGAGATGTGTGGCGAGGTAATACGCCTCGTCGAAACGTACACCCTGCTTGTAGCAAACTCTCAGCACAGCCATAGTCATGCCTCATATCGTGCGAATTGCCACGACACTCTCGAGATTTATATGCCACCAACGGATTCATCTGGGCGAAGCGGCGGCAAGGGAGCGCGTTTCCTACAGAGGCTGATAATAACGCTCTCGCGGATTGGCGCAGGCTTGGCAGAGACGCTGGCCCCCGCGTTCGATGTAGCGGTCATAGTTGATGCCTTCGCCGCAGATCGCACAGGCGAGTCGATCGCCTTTGTAACCGGGGAACTCTTTCGGCGGCAATGCGACGCGGACCCACTCTTCCGTGAAGAGGTCGGCGTCGGATAGTTCGCGGTAGCCGAGCATCTGCTGCTGGTTCTTGTTTTCGATCTCGGGGTGCAGGGTACGGGCCAGGTCCTTGGAGGACTCGCGGGC
>DASUWP010000047.1:0-12308 GCA_036378335.1 Acidobacteriaceae bacterium
AGCCACCCGCTGGCGCATCCACCGGCACTGTCACAACTGCACGCTCCCATCTGGTGGGGTGCGCTGCTGGCAGTATCCGGCGGCTTCTACACTTTTAAGTTCCGGCCGCGCCGCTAGCGTTCGAGCGTAGTAAATAACGCCACATACACTGAGTTTTATAGAGAAAGAAAGAACGGGTTTGATTTATGCCAAGACAGTTAACGTTTGCTTTGATTGTAGGGAATCGCGGCTTCTTTCCCGACCACCTCGCGAAAGAGGGCAGAGAGGCGATGATCGGTGTGCTGGAGAAGGCCGGGATACGCGTGATCGCGTTGACGCCGGAGCAGTCGAAGTTCGGTGCCGTGGAGACGCCGGATGAGGCGCGCCGCTGTGCTGAGCTCTTCCGCAAATACCGCGAGGAGATCGACGGGATCGTTGTGACCCTGCCGAATTTCGGTGAGGAGCGGGGCATCGTCGATGCGATTCGCCATTCGACATTGCAAGTTCCGGTGCTGGTGCAGGCAACGCCCGATCGTACAGACGACATGAAGATCTCCGACCGGCGCGACAGCTTCTGCGGCAAGATGTCGGCCTGCAACAACATGAAGCAGTACGGGATCCCTTATTCGATCACTTCGCTGCACACCTCCGCGCCGAATTCCGAAAGCTTCGCGAAGGACCTCGTATGGTTCTCTGCGGTTTGCCGCATCGTTCGCGGATTCCGCAACCTGCGCATTGGGTCGATTGGCGCGCGTCCCGCTGCGTTCAATACCGTTCGCTATTCGGAAAAGCTACTCGAACGCTCCGGCATTTCCGTGGAACCGCTGGATCTGTCGGAGGTCTTCGGCCGGATCGACCGCTTGAAGGACACGGACGACGACGTGCAGGCGAAGCTTGCCGCGATTAAGAAATATGTCTCCACCAACAACATTCCCGAGGCCGCGCTGTTGAAAATGTCCAAACTGGGAGCGGTGATCGATACCTGGATGAAGCAGACTTACTGCACCATCTCCGCCGTCCAGTGCTGGACGTCTATGGAGGAGTACTTCGGCGTGGTGCCCTGCACAGTCATGAGCATGATGAGTGAGAATCTCTTCGCCGCCGCATGCGAGGTGGATGTGTGTGGAGTAGTAGGCATGCATGCGCTGGCGCTGGCCAGCGAGACGCCGAGCGCCCTGCTGGATTGGAACAACAACTATGGGAGCGATCCGAATAAATGCGTGTGCTTCCACTGCTCCAATCTGCCGAAGCATTTTTTCCAGGACGTGATCATGGATTTCCAGGCGATCATCGCCGGGACGGTAGGAAAAGAGAATACCTTTGGCACCTGCGTGGGCCGGGTGAAAGCCGGCGCAATGAGTTTCGCGCGGTTTTCTACGGATGACTTGACGGGGCGCATCCGCGGTTATGTGGGCGAAGGCGAGTTTACGAACGATCCGTTGGAAACCTTCGGCGGCGCGGGTGTGGCATACATTCCGAAGCTGCAGAAGCTGCTGCGCTATATTTGCGAGCAAGGCTTCGAGCATCACGTCGCGGCGAACTTCTCGCAAACCGCGAGTCCGGTCTATGAGGCTGCCATCCGCTATCTGGGATGGGATATGCACTACCACAATCAGCCGGAGGACTAGACTGACGTGCCCATCGTTGCAGGCGTAGATTTTGGCACTCTGAGTGTGCGCGTAACGCTGCTGGACAGCGATAAGGACAAATCGGGCAAGATACGTGGACGTCTCGGCACCGCGACGGCGGAATATCCGCTGCATCGCCGCCGTGATGATCCCGACTATGCCACTCAATCGCATGACGACCAGATGGATGCGCTGGTGAAAGCCATGCGCGCGGCACTGGAGCAGACAGCAGTGCGCGGTGGCGAGGTTGTCGCGCTGGCGCTCGATACGACCGGATCGAGTGTGGTGGCGGTGGATGCCAGGATGCAGCCGCTCTCCGAGTATTACTTGTGGTGCGATCATCGCGCGAAGAAAGAGGCGCAGCAGATCACTGCACTCGCCCACGCGGAGAAGCTGGAGGCGATTGAGTGGTGCGGCGGGGTCTACTCGCACGAGTGGGGCTTTGCCAAGCTGCTGCATTTTCTGCGGCACAATCCAGACAAGCGCGCTGCCTTCGCCAGCGCCTTCGAGCACTGCGACATGGTGGCCGCGACCCTCTGCGGCATCACAGATCCGAAGCGTGTGAAGCGCAGCGCCTGCGCCATGGGTCACAAATGGATGTGGAACCCGAAGTGGGACGGGCTGCCATCACAGGAGTTTCTCTCTAAGGTGGATCCGCTCTTCGACGGCGTGCGCGAGAAGCTCGCCGGCGAGTACGTGACCTCGGATTACATCGCGGGTCATCTCTGTGCGGAATGGGCGGATGCGCTTGGCCTCCGCGCGGGAATCCCGATTCCGGTGGGGGCCTTCGATGCGCACTGGGATGCCATCGGCGCGGGGTGCCGAGAAGGTGACGTCGTCAATGTTGTCGGAACATCGACGTGCATTATCGCCATGGAGCGGCGCACTACTCTGGTGCCAGGGGTGTGCGGCGTAGTGCCTGGCAGCGTGCACCCTGCCTATACCGGTGTCGAGGCCGGACTTTCCGCAACCGGCGACATCTTTGAGGCCATCGCGCGACGAGCGGGCACGAAAGTGAAGGATCTCTCGCAAGGACTGGAACGGTATCGTGCAGGACAGACCGGACTGCTGCGACTGAGCTGGGATAACGGCGACCGCACTGTACTGGTGAATGCGGAACTCGGTGGGGTAACCCTGGGCTGGAACCTGGTGCACACGGCGCAGGATGAGCTGTTCGCGGCAATCGAAGGTACGGCGTTTCACACGCGGATTATTCTCGAGCGCATGGCGGAGAACGGCGTGCCTGTCGAGAGGATCGTCAATGGCGGCGGTATCCCGCAGCACAATGCCGTGCTGAACCAGGTCTACGCGAATGTGTTGAACAAGCCGGTGCTGGTGCCGGACGGGACACCGACGAGTCTCGGTTCGTGCATCTTCGCGCTGCTCGCGGCCGGAGCGATCAGCTCCGTTGAAGAAGGCCAATCGATGTTGTGCCTGCCGCACCGGACCTTTCTGCCACAAGCGAAGGCGGCTGCTATCTATGAACGGCTCTACGCGCATTATCGTGCCGTCTATTTCGCGCTCGGCACGGCAGATGCAGCGCCAGTCGCGCTCGGTGCCATTCTGCCGGATCTGAAGCGCATCGCTGCTGAAGGCACGACTCCTTCTTAGAAGATTCTCAGAAAGCATCTCTCCCGAATTGCAACCGTCGGCCATGCGAGAGTCCGCAATGGGAATCTCATCGCAGCAAATTGTTGTTCGCCCTATATTCTCCATCTCGCCTTGCCGATAACGCTCCCGTACGGGCAAGCACCGGCTGACCCAAGGGGCGTACATGAGTTGGGGACGATGGACCTTCGTTGCGTTTGGCCTTCTTACGCTGTGCTGTCTCTTGTTGGCCTGCACATCCGCATCCGCCGAACCAGCGCCTTCTGCGCCCACTCCGTCATACTCTTCATCATTGCGGCCGGTGATCGCGGCGGCGCCGATACGGATCCGGTTGCCGCAGCAGGAAAGGCCGCACCTGCTCGATGACGGCTTATACGCATCCATCGCCGGCTATCGAACGCTGGACTACTTCAGCACGCGGCGCGCGCTTGCGGGTGGTGCGCGCGAGGTCGTACTACCGCAATGGGTGGTGGACAATCGCGGTACGTTTATCGCATTCGAAGGACTTGCCACCGCAAGCGAGATCGGCGGATCGGTCTGGCTCATCCGGCACGGACATCGCCGCATGGCGCGTGCCATGAACACTGTGAGCATCGGGCTGGGGGTCCGCGCCGTCGTGAATAACTATACGGAGCCACTCGTCGTTCCGCGGTAGGCGATGGACGGGCTTGCGCTGATAGGGTTCTGGGAGTTTGCGCCTCATCTCCAGTCTCCTGAAATTTCGGCGAGTGCCGTTGCGAACGCTGGCGCTCGCTGATACCGCTTTGGATTCGCGGTTTGTTCGCGCGGAGTGCGATGGATCCCCGCGACGATTCTGGACCTCGTTGGAATGGAGGGCCGTATCTCATCTGCCAACGAGAAAACCTGGCTCGCTTTCCGTTTAGGCGTGGCCGGCACCATGCATGCCTACAGTTGTTCTGCCCTCCCACCCCATTCCGCGGGATCCACATCCGCGATCGACTGGGAAAATGTCCACGAGTGTCCCGCGAAATCCTGCGCGTTGTATTGCCGTTCGCCGTAAGGATAGGACGTGGGATCTTGAGTGATGCGCGCGCCGTGATCTTTGGCGCGCCTGGAGTGAGCGTCCGCATCCTCGACACGAATGATGATCGAGTGTCCGAAGTTCAGCGCCACGTTGGCCTCGTTCGGGCGCATTTCCCTCACGATCACCGCTCCGTCTCCCACGTTTAACTGCACCCGGTGACTATTGATGCGCAGACGCACGCTAAATCCGAACGCAGCGCACAGCCAGTCCGTAGCCTGATTCACATCTGGATACGCCAGGACGGGAATGACGGTGGCGCGAGGTATCGAGCGGTTCGAGAGCATCCGGCCCCTCTCTCACTGGGATGCTATTTGAAATTGACGCGTGTCGCCTACTTCTGGAAGAGCAGCGGCGTGAAGTTGATCAGGTTGTTGCGCCAGACCATCCAGGTATGGCGGCCTGGGGTTTCGATCACTGTGACGGGGATTTGCTGCTGCTTGAGCCACGCGGTGAAGGCGCGATTGGACGTGATGAGGTGATCGTCGGTGCCGCAGGCGACCCACAATAGCTTGAGGCGATCTTTGTTCTTCTGCACTTCCGACGCGAGATTGGGGAAGACCTGCTCGTAATTGTTGTCTGGCACGGCGGAAGAGAAGGCGCCGACGTACGCGAAGTCATTCAGGTGATTGAGGCCGGTGCGCAGGCTTTCGCCGCCGCCCATCGACAGACCGGCGATGGCGTGGTCTTTGCGGTCTTTCGAGATCGAGTACATCTTTTCCGCCTGCGGCTTCACTTCGGTGAGCAGGATCTGGGCGTAGAGGGTGAAGTTGCGATCGACCAGCGCTTTGTCGCTCCAGGCCGTCCAGGTGTGCGTGATCATGTCCATGGTCCCGTAGCCGAGCGGCATGACGACGATCATGGGCTTGATCTTGTTCTGCGCGATGAGGTTATCCAGGATGGTGTTGGCGCGACCCACGGCCGTCCACCCGCTTGCGTCGTCGCTATAGCCGTGCAAAAGATACAGCACCGGATACTTCTTCTTTGGGTTGTAATCGGGCGGTGTGTAGACGAAGAAGTCGCTTTGCCGGTTGAGCGTCTGAGAATGATAGAAGTGCTGGTGCAAGACGCCGTGCGGGATGTTCTGCACATCCCAGTCCATGGGCTGCGAGCCGGGGACCTCGATTTCATTCTGCAGGTTGAGCAGGTTGGGCTTGATGAGGACGCTGCTGGGATCGAGATAGTTGATGCCGTCGGCGCGGAAGCCGTAGCCGTAGTACTCGGGCTGGAGCGGGGCGGTGGTGATAGTCCAGAGGCCATCCGTTCCCTGAGTCATGGGCTGGGGGTCGGCGCCTTCCAGATCGAGCTGCACGTTCTTCGCGCCGGCGAAGTGGAAGCGGAAGGTGATGGAGCCGTCCGGGTTAACGGTGGGTGGGGCGGGGTGGGTTGGCGCTATTTGTGCGGCGACCCGCTCGGGCGGCGTGTGTTCGTTGTGGACGGTGGGTTGTGCCGGAAGCATGGCTGGTAGGACGAGCAGTGCAGAAAAAAAGGTGGCAGCGCGGGAAAGGGCATTCATGTCGCCCATCAGTCTATAGCAGCCGCAGACGGCTCAAGAGGGAATGCGATCCGGAGACAGGAACCCGGCAGACAATTGTCTGCCGCCTCGATGCGATTCCGCTGAGTGCTACTTCTTTGGTGCGGGATGCGCGGGCGCCTGCTGGTGAATGGGCGCGGTGGGTGTGCCTTCAAGCACCGAGCCGCCGCCGGCGTGCTTGCCAATCAGGACGAACAGGGAGATGGAAGTCACCGTGAAGATGATCGCAGCCCATGTGGTCATGCGGGTGAGCAGATTGGCAGCGCCGCGGGGTCCGAATGCAGTCTGCGATCCCTGGCCGCCAAAGGCGCCGGCGAGATCGGCGCTCTTGCCCTGCTGGAGCAGGATGACCGCGATCATGAAGACAGAGACGATGACATGGATGATAGTCAGAAAGATGATCATGCAACTGCTTTCTAAGTGGACCTGCGGCTCTGAACAAACCGGTCAGGCGGCAGTCCGAAATTCGCTCCGGAATCCATCCGGAAATTTGAGGATTCAGTCTGGTGCGGAAGGGGGGACTTGAACCCCCATGCCTTTTGGGCGCCACCCCCTCAAGATGGTGTGTCTGCCAATTTCACCACTTCCGCACGCGTGGGAATCCTTGCCGAGTATAACAAATCGGCGGAGAGCGACTGAGGCTCAACCCGGAGTTAGAAGTGTTCTGCGAGGGCGGCGAAACTGTCGAGTTGAAGCAGGCGCTGGGGCGGCACGGGTTGCGCGAGTTCGTCGTGTTCGAGCACCCAGGTGTTCGGGTGATGGACGTAGACCGCGTGAAGGCCCGCGGTGAGTGCGGGGTTGATATCGGAACGCGGACTGTTGCCAATCATCCAAGTGGTTTCTGGCGCGAGCGCATGACGAACGACAATCTCGCGATAAGCGTCAGGGTGCTTCTCGGGCGGAATCTCGACGGCAGTGAAGTGCATGTGGATTCCGGAACGATCGAGCTTCTTCTGCTGCTCGAGCGCATTGCCCTTGGTGACGAGGATGAGGCGATGGCGTCGGGCCAAAAGAGGAAGCGTGTCGGCGACCCCGGCGAGTAGCTCGATGGCGTGATCGGCAATGGAATGCGCGAAGCTTGCCAGTTGCAACCGCTGCTCGTCGGAGGGGGCCGCGTCGGAGAGTTCCACAAAGCAATCAACCAGCGAGCGTTCAAAGCTTGCCATGCCGTATCCGTGCGTCGCAATGGTTGCATGTTCACAACGATTTAATACCTGACGGACTTCATCCGGTGCATGCTGATGATGGTCCAGATAGCTGATGAAGCTGGCAATAGCGCGCTCGAAGTAGATGTTGTTTTCCCACAGCGTATCGTCAGCGTCGATCAGCAGGGTCTGTTGGGAGAGTGGATTGGGAAGAGACATCTTTCCGCAATCATCGCACGGAAAAACGTGGAGTATTTTCACGCGTGAGCGTATGCGGTGCTGGCTGCGTTCATCGGAGAGGGGCACCTGGTGGGGGCACCTGTGGAAGCGGTATCAAAGTAGGAAATTCGAAGTCAGGGCGGGGTATACATGTAAGTACCTTATGGTTACTATAGTGAGAAGGCCTAACCGGAACGTAAGAATACGATCAATTGCAGCGCTTTGAGCCGCCGCGTGCAACGCGGGAGGCATCTGACGAAACCAAGCCGGAGGATTCAGTCTTTCTTCGGATTTGAAATCCAATTGAACTGCCAGTGGAAGGAAGTTGGATTGCTTCGCAGGCGATATCGGCGGGCATTCCAGTTGTGAATTATTTCCGCAGGCACAAGGCTAGAAGTGAGAGCAGTCGAGAGAATTGCAGAGACTCCCATACCGATCGCGGCGATGTCCGAGATCGGAGATCGGCTCAAGCGGCCGGTTCACCTTCCGGATACGGCGGCGAATTTGCACGCGCGGTATCTTGCCGCTCGCCCTTTTCCTCATCTGGTTCTGGATGGCCTGTTCAGCGATGAGGCGATGGAGGATCTGCTGCGGGAAATACCTTCGCTTCGCGATGATCGCTGGGTGCATCACGAAGAGAAGCGGCTGACCAAGTCGAATCTGCGCTCTGCGGTAGACTTGGGAGAGGTGGGATATCAGCATCTGTCGTTCCTTCACTCGGCGGCATTTCTTTACCTGCTGGCGGAGCTGACCGGAATCTGGCACATGGTGCCTGACCCATATCTTTCGGGCGCCGGGTACCACGTGGTGCCGACCGGCGGGCGGTTCGATGTACATGCCGACCGTAACGTGGATCACAACACCGGCTTGACACGGCGGCTGGTGATGATCACGTACCTTAATAAGGGCTGGATACCGGAGTATGGCGGCCAGTTGGAGCTGTGGTCCACGGACGCGAGCCGATGCGAAGTGGTGGTGGAGCCGGTCTTCAACCGCACCATTCTCTTCGAGGTAGCCGACCGGAACTTTCACGGGGTTCGTCCGGTGGAGCGGGAGGGGCAAGAGAGAAAGTCTTTTGCCATGTACTTCCATACGGTGGGATTGCCGGATGGCAAGACCGCGGCGCCGCATAATTCGATCTATGCTCCGACGTTTTACCGGAAAGGCCCCGAACTGAGGCACATTGTACGGGACTGTATACCGCCACTTTTGCTGCGAGGGATCCAGAAAATTCGTGGCAAGTAGGCAACTTTTTTGCGGGGGAGATCATCTGAGACTCCAATCCTGCCAATTGTATTGAGTTGAGCAACCGTATCGCGCTCCGAGACGCGAGGCAATTGCTCCCAGAGATCGTGTACATGCCGGTTAGCGCCGTCGCAGCGAACACGCACTGAGCACGTTGGGAACTGGAGCTCTGTACCCCTCGGGAGCGGAGATCTGAACGGGAAGAAACTGAAAACAGGCGCGCAGAGGAGTGATTGCGCGGTGGGGATTATGGATCGTCATTTACGTCTTGCAGCGGAATCGGGTCGGGGCTACGAAGCGGGTCTGGGCGGAGGAAGCCGCCCGGTGATGGACCCGGAAGAACTCACGATACGCGGGCTGCTGGCTATTCTGCGTCGGAGGCGGCGGGTGATTCTATCCATCGCCGGCACGTGCTTCTTGGCGGCCGTGCTGCTCTGCATTTTCATGACGCGGCAATACCATGCCGCGACCACGATTCAGGTGCAGAAGGGCAATTCCGACAGCCTGGGACTGAATTCGCTGACCAATGAAGGCCCGGTGGCTCCCGTGGATGCGATGGAAGAGAGCATCACGATGGAGACTCAGGCCAACATCCTCGAGTCTGACAGCCTCGCCCTGAGTGTGATCAAGAAGCTCAACCTGGAGCAGAACAAGGATTTCAAGCCTCACTTCAACCCGGTGGGCTGGCTGATGGGCGTGATTTCGCCTTCCGGATTGAAGGATCCCTCGAATGCTTCTCTGGATGAGAGTCCGGTGCGCCGGACGCGACTGCTCAAGACCTTCGCGAAACACCTGCAGGTAAAGCAAGTGGCGGGAACGCGGCTCATCACGATCGGCTTCAACAACTCGGACCCGCGTGTAGCGGCAGCGGTTGTGAATGAATTGACCCAGTCATTGCTGGACTACACCTATCAGACCCGCAATGAGGCGACGAAGCGCGCTTCGAACTGGCTGAGCGTGCAACTGGAGGACGTCCGGCGTGAGGCACAGGAGAAACAGGCGCGGGTCGCAGCCCTGCAGCGGGACACCGGCGTTTACAGCCTCGGGACCACGGATGCAGCGGGACACGATCAAACCTACAGCGCAACCCTGGACCGGTTGCAGCAGGCGACCACGGCGCTTGCAACCGCGACTTCGAACCGCATTCTGCGCGGCGGCATCCTGCAGGCGGTGAAGAGCGGCGACCCTGACCTGATCTCCGGTCTGGCCGGCAGCTCGTCGCTGAACGGCGGCGCAAACACGACCAACAACGCCTTCAACTTATTGCAAACCCTGCGCCAGCAACAGTCGGCGATGGCATCGCAGATTGCCACCGATCGCAGCCGTTACGGATCGGCGAACCCGAAGCTGTTGGACGACGAGGCCACGATGACCAGCATTAACAATGCGATCAAGGCGGAGGTCAAGCGCATTGGAGAACGTGCGGAGAGCGATTACAAATCATCGCAAACGGTAGAGAACCAGCTTCGCTCTGAGTTCGATCGCGCACGGGCGGATGCTAATAACCTGAACAACAAGGCGATCGATTACACCATTGCCCGCCAGGAAGCGACCGATAGCCGCGACCTGTACGACACGCTGTTCCAGAAGCTGAAGGCTGCCGGCGTGATCGAAGGCCTGCGCAGCACGAACATCAGCGTAGTGGATCCGGGACGTGTGCCTTCTAAGCCGGTGAAGCCGAATGTTCCTGTTTATCTTGCGCTCTCGATTTTCGGCGGAGTGTTCCTGGGCGCGTGCTTTGCCCTGTTCCAGGAGGCGACCGATGAGCGCATCCAGAGTCTGGAGCTGGTAGAAGACAGTCTGCAGGCGCCCATCGTTGCCGTGCTGCCGCTGGCGCCGGGTGCGGAGAGTCACGGCTTCGCCTCCTATCTGCAGAACGTGCCGGGGGCGCGCCGGCTGGCACAATCCGGTAACGGGGTGCGCGCCGAAGTGCCGATCGCTGCGATCGATGGACCGAACTCTGCCTTCGTCGAAGCGCTGCGAGGATTGCGCACCGAGTTGCAGCTTTTCTCCGGCACCACGCCACCGCGCACGATTCTGGTGACCAGCGCTCTAGAGAAAGAGGGCAAGAGTACGGTGAGCACAAACCTTGCCGCGGTGCTGGCGCAGGGCACCGGCCGCGTGCTGCTGGTGGACGCGGATATGCGTCATCCAGGCGTTTCGCGGCGGTTCGGATTCTTTGGCAACAGCTATGGCGGATTGAGCACCGTGCTGACGGGCGAGGACGTTACCGCAGAGGTGGTGCAGTCGACTGAAATTCCACGGCTGTCGATTCTGCCGGCAGGTCCGCTGCCGTCTTCGCCTTCGGATCTGCTGGGATCGGTGAAGATGCGGCAGCTGCTGGAAGAGTGGACGCAGTCGTATGACTACGTGGTGATCGACACGCCGCCAATGCTGGCCGTCACGGATGCCACGATTCTTTCGCGGCTTGCCGATATGACGCTGCTGATTGCACGGCACGGTGTGAGCACGCGCCGCAGTCTGCGGCGAGCGCACAAGAGCCTTGCCGAACGAGGCGATGCGAATGTCAGCGTGGTGGTGAACGGCGTAAGCCGGACGTCCCAGAGCTATGGGGAATATCACGGATATGCAGGCACGAAGTACTACAGGGAGGCTTAAGGTGAAGACCTTTCTGCGCATGATGGTTGCGTTAGGTGTATGTGTGTCGCCGGGTGTAGTCCTGGCGCAGGTAAGTGCGGTGCAGGCTCCCGGGCGACTGCTTCCTCCAGCGACGACGAGTGTGCCGGGCGCGCAGACCAGTGTGCCGAGCCCGCAGACCGGCGCGCAGCAGCAGGAGAGCCTGCTGATCGGGCCTGGCGATGTTTTGCACGTGCAGGTGGTGGATGCGCCGGAGATGGAGCAGCACGTCCGCGTGACCGACAACGGGATGATTCCGCTGGTGGGCGCCGGGGATGTCAAGGTTGGCGGCATGACCGTGGCGGCCGCGCAGACGGCTATTCACGATCACCTGATCGAAACCCACTACATGAACCATCCACAGGTGATGGTGACCGTCGAGCAGTATGCGACGGAGACGGTTTCCGTGGTTGGCGAAGTGGCGAGACCAGGCGCTTATCCGATCACGACACCGCGCACCGTGCTCGATGTGCTGTCCTTCGCTGGCGGCATCACGAATGTAGCGGACCGCAACATCATGGTCCAGCGGCACGGCAGCAAGGACGATGCCGTACCGTATTTCGTCTCGAACGATCCCAAGCAGGCCATGTCGACGCAGGTGATGGTGAATCCCGGCGATACGGTGATCGTCCCGAAGGCTGGGATTGTGTACATCTTGGGCGATGTGAACCGGCCGGGCGGGTTCGCTATGTCCAACAATCAAGATCATATGACGCTGCTGCAGGCGCTGGCGCTGGCGGGCGGCGTGACGCACGCGGCGAGGCAGGGCCGCGCCCGGCTGATTCGGGTGGCCGAGGGTCAGTCGCAGCATGAGGAGACATTGAATCTGGGTGACATCCAGAAGGGCAAGCGCCCGAATCCGACGTTATATGCAGGGGACATTCTTTATGTGCCCTTCAGCTGGACGAAAAACCTGGTAACCGCCGGGGCGCCTGGTGTGGCTGCTTCGGCAACTGCGGCCGCGATTTATGCAGCGCCGTAACATTAGCGCAACGGCAGGTCAACACGATGCACGGTCAAACAAGGGGGCCAGATTGTCCGCTGTTCAATTAAAGAGGGTCGTAGACGAATCGGTTGCTGCTCGATCTGTCGCTGTTGCGAATGAGCGAGCGGTAACGATTGGGCCTATACGTGTGACGACGCTTTCCCGGCGAGAGTTGGTGGATCGATTGATCCAGCAAGTCTTTGTGGGAGCGCAGACGAAGCATGTGGTCACGGCGAACGCTCAGTTCTATGTGCTGGCAGAGCGGGATGCACGTTTTAGGCAGTGC
>DASUWP010000048.1:0-3911 GCA_036378335.1 Acidobacteriaceae bacterium
CATCCCGAGCGCGCAGAGAAATACATCGCTGAAGCGAGAATCCTTGCCCAACAGACTGGAGACGCCTTCGACATACAACTCGGCAACCTTCTGGAGGCGCAGTACTTCGCGCAACGTGGTGATCTATCACAAGCCAAAACATTGTTATTGGACGTGGAGCGACAGTCTCGCAACTTCCCGACGACTCTTGTAGATGCGCAGCATACGCTAGCCCAGGTATGTGACAAGACCGGCGACCAGAAGCAAGCCGAGAGATGGTTTCAACAATCCATCGCCACCTATCACTCGCAGCGTTCCGAACTAAAAACCGACGACGCCCGTCTCCCCTTCTTCGCACATGGGCGTGACCTCTACATCGATTACGTCGCCTTCCTCATCCGCAATCATCGGACAGACGACGCGCTCTCGATGATCGACCAAGGCCGCGCGGAGACACTCGCGGAGGGGCTTGGCCTCGAAGGCAAGAGCGCATCGACTCCCTTCCAGAGAATTTCCCTGACGACGCTGGCTCGCCAGGCCCACGCTGTCATTTTGTTCTATGCCCTCTCGCCGCAGGGCTCTTACCTGTGGGCGGCGAATAGCAAGCAATCCGGCTTCTATCCGCTTGCCGATCGTGCCGGCATTCTGGCGCAGGTCGCGAACCACCGGCGCGCGCTGCTCGCGGCGCGAGACCTTGTCGCCGAGCAGCAGCCTGCGGCTCGCACGTTATACGACATGCTGGTAAAGCCGGCGGAGCACCTCATCCATCCCGGCGATCGCGTCTTCATCGTCGCAGACGATGGCCTGCATGGCCTGAATTTCGAGACTCTGCTGACCTCTGGCGAGTCCACCCACTACTGGATCGAGGATGTCACCATCACCAATCTCGCCTCGCTGCGGTTCCTCTCAGCTCCTCAGCGGCCGTCTTCGCCGCACTCATCAGCAGCATCCCCGCGCGGGCTTCTCGTGATCGGCAATCCGGTCTACTCCGGCCAGCAGTATGCACCCTTGCCGAACGCATCCGCAGAGGTTGACGGCGTTGCCGCCCATTTCCCCGGCAGCGCGCGAGCCGTATTGACTGGCACGAATGCCACGCCCGCTGCTTACATCCGCAGCGATCCTGCACAGTACAACTACATCCATTTCGTCTCCCATGCCGTTGCCAGCGAGTTGGTCCCGCTTGACTCGGCGGTCATTCTCTCTGCCCAGGGCGCTCCCGATTCTGCAAAGCTCTACGCGCGCGACATACTGAGCAGACCGCTGCATGCCCGGCTGGTGACGATCTCCGCATGCCAGGGCTCCGGTGTACGTGCCTATGCCGGCGAGGGGCTGGTCGGCTTGGCGTGGGCCTTTCTCCGCGCCGGCTCGCGCAACGTCATCGGGGCGTTGTGGGACGTGAGCGACGCTTCCACGCCCGAATTGATGGAGCATCTCTACGATGGACTCTCCACAGGCAGCCCTCCGGACGTCTCGCTGCGCAATGCAAAGCTGGAGATGCTGCACAGCCGCGGAGTCTTTCGCAAACCGATTTATTGGGGTGCCTTCCAGCTTTACTCTTCAAAGCAATAGGGTCGCAGAACCCACTGCGAACCCGGCAGCGCAGGCCCTGCCTGTATACTTTGTTCATACGACCAGAGATCTCATCGCTCGGTCTATGTCCCCTGCAGCCGCCGTTTCATGACTGATCCCATCGCAATCTCTACCGGCGCCCCATCTGAAACTGATCGCCATCTCAATGTCCAGTCTGATCAGGTTTCCGGCGGCGCCATGTCTGACAGGCCCATGTCTGGGAATTCAATGACCGGCGCTCAGCGGTTCCTGCGCGCCTGCCTGCGTCAGCCCGTCGATGTGACGCCGGTTTGGTTCCTGCGCCAGGCGGGCCGCTATATGGCGGAGTATCAGGCGGTTCGTCGGCACCATTCGCTATTAGAAATCTGCCGCACGCCACAACTTGCAGCCGAGGTCACGATCACGGCTGCAGAGAAGCTCGATGTGGATGCGGCCATCATCTTTGCCGATCTGCTCCTGCCCTTCACTCCGATGGGCCTCGATTTCGAATTCGTCAACGGCGAAGGTCCTGTCGTCCACAAGCCTGTTCGCACCGGCGACGATGTCGAGAAGCTGCGCATCGATCGCGTGTCGGAACTAGGGTATGTGAGCGAAGCGATTAACGTGGTGGCTGCGCATTTCAAGGATCGGCTCGGAATCATCGGCTTCTGCGGCGCGCCATACACTTTGGCGAGTTACATGATCGAAGGTTGCGGCTCGCGCAGCTGGATCCATACCAAGACGCTGATGTACCGGGATCCCGGCGCATTTCGCGCATTACTCGAAAAGGTCATTGAGGTCCTCGTCCCTTATTGCCAGCAGCAGGTCGAGGGTGGCGCAGATGTCATTCAGATCTTCGATAGTTGGGCCGGCGCGCTCTCCGTAGAGGATTACCGCGAATTCGTGCTGCCGCTGACAACGGGATTCGTTCGACGCGTACAGGCGCTGGGTGTCCCCGTCATCTACTTCGGAGTGGATACAGCAAGCCTGCTGCCGGCGATGCGGTCTACCGGGGCGGACGTGCTTGGTCTGGACTGGCGTATCCCGCTCGACATTGGTTGGGCAAGCATCGATCACGCATGCGCGGTGCAGGGCAATCTTGATCCCATCACCCTCTTCGCTCCACAGGATCTGCTTCGTGACCGCGTGCATAGCATTCTGTCGCAAGCGGCGGGTCACCCCGGCCACATCTTTAACGCCGGCCACGGTATCGTGCCGGGCACTCCGGTCGAAAACGTGCAGGCTGCCGTCCGGTTTGTTCGCGAATACTCTTCGATACAGCAGGACGTATCACGATGAAAGGGCTGGAACACACCGCGGTTCTGCTGCTGGCGCACGGCACGCCGAATACGCTGGACGAAATACCAGAGTACCTGCGCAACGTGACCGGCGGTCGCGCATTGCCACAGGCGGCAATCGACGAGATCACCCATCGCTACAGTCTCATCGGCAAAAGCCCTCTTACGGAGATCACGATGGCACAGGCGTGCCTTCTGGAGCGGCATATCGGATTGCCGGTCTACGTCGGCATGCGCAACTGGGCGCCGTATATCGCGACTGCGGTTCAGCGGATGCGTGAGAGTGGCATCTCGTCTATGGCGGCGATCTGCCTTGCTCCACAGAATTCACGCACTAGCGTTGGGCTCTATCGTCGCGCGGTGCTCGCGGAAACCGGCGACCATATGCGCGTAGACTTCACTGAAACATGGGCAGACCACCCGCTGCTCATCGAAGCCTTCGCCGAGCGGCTGCGGCCAAAATATCGTGAGCTGGCTGCGGAGCTTGGTCGCCCGCTTCCCGTGCTCTTCACTGCGCATAGCGTGCCCTGCCGCACGATCCAGAGCACACAGCAGACCGAACCTGATCCTTATGCCATCGAGGCGAAACGGACCGCTGCTCTGATCGCGGCGCAACTCGCCGCTGACGGTCTCCGCAGTACAGACTGGTTCTTCGCCTTTCAGAGTCAGGGTATCTCCGGTGGCCCATGGATTGGACCAACGGTGGAAGACACTCTCGGCGCGCTTCGCCAGGCCGGGCATACCGCCGTTATCATCCACCCAATCGGCTTCCTTTGCGACCATGTCGAAATCCTTTACGACATCGATATCGGATTCCGCAAATTCGGTGAACGTATCGGACTGCGCGTCGAACGCCCCGAGTCCCTCAACGGATCGCCTACCCTGACCCGCGCTCTCGCCGAGCTGGGCCAAAGCGCTCTGGCGCGCCTCTCCGGCCGGTCAGCGATCGCCGTTCCGGTTCCGTGAAGAAGCGCATCGCGATCGTCGGCGGAGGTATCAGCGGGCTCACCGCAGCATACATACTCCAGCGCGACTACTCCGCCACCTGTGAGTTCACCCTCTATGAAGCGGCCAGCCGTCTCGGCG
>DASUWP010000049.1:0-8013 GCA_036378335.1 Acidobacteriaceae bacterium
TTAACACCGGCATCGAGCAGCGCCGGGATGTGCCTCGCCAATGCCTCTGCGCTGCGCAGGTCGGAGACCGTGACCTGTGCCCCGCGCCGCCGCAGGAAGAGTGCCGCCGCAAACCCAGACACTCCCAACCCTACGACCAGAACCTTCCTGCCTTTGAGCTCCACGAGAGAGAGCTTAAAGCATTTTTCCTGTAGGTGTAGATGGCCAGCAGAGACGCATGTGGCCTTTCGTTAAGGAAAGGCCACGCCGAGATGGTCTCCGCTGTCTCACAGCATCAGGAAAAATGCTTTTAACGGAAATCACTTCGGGTCTGCCGCCGCGTTTTCCAGAGTCTCACTCGCTTCCGAATCGCAGGATGCAGAAGACACTCACCAGGATCAGCACCATGCCGCCCAGCATGGAGCGCGTGATGGGCTCCCCAAGGACCCACGCACCGAGGGCGACGGCGACCACGGGATTCACGAAAGCGTGGCTGGCCACCTTGCCGGCGGAGACCTGACCCAACAGCCACACGAAGCATGTGAAGGCCAGAAGAGAGCCGATGAAAATCAGGTAAACGAGCGCCATGGCCGGACGCCATCCAATGTGCGGCACGTGACGCAGCTCTCCGCTGAGTAGAGCAGCAAGCAGCAGGAGCCCTCCGCCCAGCGTCATCTCTGCGCCCGCGGCGACGGCGCGCGAGGCGGGCAGCGGAATCGAGCGCGAGAGCACCATCCCCAGCGACCACGCGACGCAGCCGGCCACCAGCGCCAGCGACGGCAGCAGCGGCTGACCGCCTTTCACCTGACCGGAGACGAGCACCGCCACTCCGCAGAACCCGAGTGCGATCGTCAGAAGCGCAGACCAGCGAAACGCCCGCTGCCGGAAGACCAGCATCTCCAGCAAGCCCGTAATGAGCGGAATGGTCCCCGCGATCATCGCCGCAGTGCCGGATGAGACGTATCGCTCGCCCCAGAAGTAGGCGCTGTAATCGAAGAAGATCACCAGCGTGCCCAGCAGCGCGAGGCTGCGCCATTCGCGCCGCGTGGGCGGTGGGGCCCCGCGCAGCCGCACAATGCCATAGAGCAAAAGACCCGCAGTCAGAAAGCGTATCGCCGCTGCCAGAAACGGCGGCACCACGCCTACCGCGACCCGGATAGCAAGAAATGTGGCGCCCCATGCCAGATAAAGAACCGCGAAGGCCAACACTGTCCGCAGCCGATTGCTGGTCCGGCTTGTCTCACTCTCACTAACCGCTAGCGAGCTCATAAGAAGTTATACCTCTCTATCGACATAAGATGGCATAACCACTAAAATAGCTTCTAGAGGTTAGCAAGTTTCTTCTGTGAGAAAAGCGCCGTTCAAGCTGACTGCCGACCATGTTGCCTTGGACTTTGTGAACACGCTGGATGACCGCTTCAAGCCCGGAGGCTCGAGCGAACTGCTGCCCACCTTTCCGGACCTGCTTCGATTCTGCCGCCAGGCGGACATTCTGACGCACGGTGAAGCGGCGCGGCTGAGCACGCTTCCCGAGGCCGCGCAGGAGAAAGGCCTGCGCACCGCAATCGAGCTGCGCGAGTTGCTTGCGCGCGTTTTCTACCGCTGTGCAGAGGGGGCATCGCCTTCCGTGGACGACCGGCTTGAGCTGCAACGCTGGGCGGCAGCCTGCGCGCGGCATCGCGAATTGCGATGGGCAGACGGGCAGCTCGTGTGGGCTTGGAAGGCGCTCGCGGGCAACGCGGACGCCCCTGCTCTGCTGCTGGCGCAGCATGCGTTGGACCTGCTCCTTGGGAAGGATCCACCGCGCCTGCATACCTGCGCATCGGATACCTGCCGGTGGCTCTTCCTCGATACCAGTAAGAATCACACGCGGCGCTGGTGCGACATGAAGACCTGCGGCAATCGCGCGAAGGCTCGCCGGTACAGTGCCGCGCACCAGAACTAAGAAGCCGCGAACGCCGAGATCCCAAAAAAAAAGGGCGCTGAGAGTCCTGGTGTGGTCTCTCAGCGCGCCGAGTACGGTTGGTTGCTAGTTGATCGTCAGACTCACTACGACTGAGTGCGTCAGCGATCCTGAGGTCGCATTGATCGTGACCTGTGATACGAGTGGAGTCGGACTCGTTGTAGTAGTTCCCGGAGCAGTGGATTTCATGCCGCCGCAGCCCGCCACTCCGCCGATCGTCAGCACGGACAGCACAAGCAGCAGCAGCGCACCTCTCACTCTGGTCAACCGCTTGCGGAATCCGAACAGGCCCAGCAGACCCAATGGCAGCATTCCGGCAAAAATCACTCCACGTGTCCGAAGCGAAGCGGACTCCCGAGATGCGGAATAAGGATTGGCCGGAGTTGGTGTAGCCGTAGCGATTGCCACCGTCACATTCGCCGCAGTGGTGCCCGAAAGCGTGACACTGGCGGGGTTGAAGCTGCAGCTTGCTCCGGTTGGAAGCCCCGTACAGGCAAGAGCCACGGCACCACTGAAGCCGTTCGTGCCGGTAAGGCTCACCGCCACCGTCGCTGTCTGGCCGCCATTAACGCTCACGTTTGCCGTCGGCGCAGTGATCGCGAAATCACCGGCGCCAGTAGGCGCGGCCGGAGTGATCGCTCCAAATAGGCCGCCCTTCTCACCGTTGATGCCGGCAGCGAAGTACAGCGTGTTTGGATCCCCCGAAGTTGCCGCAGTGCCGCCGCTTGTCGTACCTGCGCCGAAGACGATCTCCCACAGACCCGGATTCGCAATGGGAGCGTTCGTCGCATCTGTGACCTGACCCTTCAATGCGAAGCTCACCGGATCATAGGCATTGATGATGCCATCGCCGAAGTTGCCTACGAGCAGGTCGCCGCCGAGTGTGCCGAAGCCCGCAGGCGCGAGAGCCATTCCCCAGGGCGCATTCAGATTTCCACCAACAATGGCCTCGACCAGCAGATTGCCATTCAGATCGAATTGATCGACCACACCCAGGCCGGCGCCTACGTTCTCGCGGCCCTGCGCGTTTGGCTGCGCGTAGGTCACATAGACGTTGTTGCCGATCGTGTGAATTCCGAAGGGAGCGTATCCCGCTGGCAGATTTGGATCGCTGAAACTACCTGCCAGCTTTGCGGGTTTAAATGTGCTGTCGAAGACATCAACCGTTCTCCCGGCAAAGTTCGCCGCTAGAAGGAAGGTGCCGGTGTTATTTTTCACCAAGGCGATATCGGTGTAAACCGCCTTCGAGGCAGAGTTGTTCACCACTGTCACAGGTTGCGCTGTGCTCTGGTTCCAGGCGGCAATGCTGCCGTCCAGGTTGCCAAAGAGAAACTGCGCGGAGCCGCTGCCGGGAATAGCGAAGACGGTGGTGTCCGCATTGAAGACCGTCCCCGCGGGAGCACCGTTCTTCTCCGTTGAGACTGCGGGTGGAATTGTTACCGAAAACTGCTTGTTTCCGCTGGCGTCCTGCACCAGCGAGAATCCCGTTCCTGCGGTATCGATCCAGAAAGCCGGGCCGATCGAAACGCCCCACGGATTGATAAGTGTGGGATCGGTCTTTTGCGCGGGCACCGAACCGTCGGACACAATGTTGGTTTGCGCATAAGATCCTGACTGGGCGAGTACGCCGGCGGGCAAAAGTAAAGCGGCAAACATGGCGACCAGCGAAGCAGCGATGAAGGTCGTGTGCTGCCGGACAGGCTCTAGCCTGGCGATGGCTCTCCGTGGATTGAACATAGTCCTGAACTCCAGGACCTCCGTCTGAATTTGGGGCGGCATGCAAACTCCCCGACCGGTGGTCTGAAATGGAGCCTAGAGATTCAGGAGATCGCGCTTGTCACGCGCTTGTCAGCTGTTTGTCATCCTCTTCCCGCGTAAAACCAAACACTTCGTTGCCGCACGCAAAGAGCGGAGGCCCACCCCACGTATAGAGGGAAACGGTAAGGCCATCGCGTCTCGCGCCTAGCGCAGCTTCAGCGTCGTCAGCGCGAACAGCGCAAAGACCAGCGCACCGATCCAGAAGCGGGCGATCACCTTGGACTCCGACCAGCCCATCAATTCGAAGTGGTGGTGCAGCGGGGCCATCTTGAAGATGCGCTTCTTGCGAAGTTTGTAACTGCCTACCTGCAGGATGACCGAAACCGCCTCCAGCACGAAGATGCCGCCAATGAACGGCAGCAGCAGCTCCTGCTTGATGACGACAGCGACCGTGCCAATGGCTCCGCCCAGGGCGAGCGAGCCGACGTCGCCCATAAAAACTTCCGCTGGATGCGCGTTGTACCAGAGGAAGCCGATGCTGGCTCCCACCAATGATCCGCAAAATACGGTCAGCTCGCCGGCCAGCGGCATGCGCGGCAGTTCAAGATACTCGGCGAAGACGACGTGGCCGCTGACATACGTGAGCACCGTAAGCGCGCCCGCGGCGATGATGGTGCAGCCGATGGCGAGACCGTCGAGGCCGTCGGTCAGGTTTACGGCATTGCTGGACCCGACAATGACCAGCACCGTGAACAGGACAAATGGCAGGAAGCTGAGGTAGTAGAGATGTGGAACGTGCTGCAGCGACGTGATCACCAGGTCGGGACGAAAGCGCTTGAGGAACGGCACGACCAGGCGGGTTGAGTAGTTGCCCTGCGTTTCCAGATACACGAGCGCCGCGCCGATGCACGCGCTTACCGTGATCTGCAGACCCAGCTTCGCGCGACCCGTGAGTCCGAGATTCCGCTTGTGCGCGACCTTGATGTAATCATCCATGAAGCCAATGGCTGCGAAGGCGAGCATGGAGAGCGTCACCATCCAGATCAGCGGATCGGAGAGATCGGCCCAGAGCAACGTGGGTAGCAGAACGGAGATCGCGATGAGCACGCCGCCCATAGTCGGCGTGCCGGCTTTTTTCTGGTGGGCCTGCGGACCCTCCTCACGGATGTACTGGCCGATTTGAAATTCGCGCAGCTTCTGGATGACATACGGACCCACAACGAGCCCGATGAGAAGCGCCGTGAGCGTGGCGAAAGCAGTGCGAAAAGTGAGATAGCGGAAGATCCGGAATGGCCGGAAATACGGGAAGAGCTTCTGATAGAGCAGCCAGTAGAGCAAACATCCTCCGCATCGGCGCCGGCCAGACAAGATGCGGCGGGCGGCGTGGAATGCGCCTAGTGTACCGTCCAGAGGCCCTGCGCACGGTTAGCTGCAGTGGTTCAGCCGGCCGTCAGGATCGCGAGCGCCTGCTCCAGCCGCACACCGCGGGAGGCTTTCAACAGGACCGCGTCCCCGGCCTTCAGGTGCTCCTTCAACCACTCCCCTGCCGCCTGCGGTGTCTCGACGAAGATCGCGCGCGTCTTGCTGCTCGCGGTCGCGGCGCCGGCGACAATCTCCAGCGCCAGCCCGCGCACGCCGATCACCTGATCAATGCCTGCCGCGCCGGCAGCCGCGCCGCACTCGCGATGCAATTCGGCGGCACGCGACCCGAGCTCGAGCATCTCGCCCGCCACCAGGATGCGCCGCCTGGCCGGAACTGCCGCCAATGTCCGGATCATGGACTGCAGCGCCTCCGGATTGGAGTTGTAGCAATCATTGATGATGGTCGCGCCACGCCACTCGATCAGCTCGCCGCGTTTGTCCTCGGGCTTGAGCGAGGCGATCGCCTCGACGCAGCGTGCCAGCGGAATTCCCGCGTGCAAGCCGACTGCGATAGCAGCCAGGGCATTCGACACATTGTGCCGGCCCAGCAACGCCAGGTGAACGGATGCTGATCCGTCATCGGCCGTGGCGGCGCGGACCCTGGATCCGGCCGGCCCCAGCTCCTCGATCTCTTCTCCACGGACATCTGCAACCGCGGCGGCGACAGCTTTCGTCGCATAGTAGACAGCCCGGCCGGGGAAGTCGCGGCCGAACTGCGAAACATAGGCATCATCCGCGTTCAGGAACGCGACGGCGCGTTCCCGCGCCTGCGGCGAGAGTCCCGCCACCAACTCGTACTTTGCGCGGGCGACACCGGCGATGCCATCCGCGAATCCCTCTGCATGCGCGTTTCCGACATTGGTCACCACACCCCAATCGGGCGCGGCGATCTGGCACAGCGCCGCAATTTCGCCGGCGGCCGACATCCCCATCTCCACCACGGCGACTTCGTCTTCGGGCGCGAGTTTCAAAAGCTGCAGCGGCAGACCAAAGTGATTGTTCAGGTTGCCCTTCGACTTGCGCACGCGAAACTGCGTTTCCAGAACGGTAGCAATCGCTTCCTTGGTGGTGGTCTTTCCTGCTGATCCGGTCACCGCCACCACGCGCTTGCCCCAATGGCGGCGCACCGCAGCGGCCAACCTTTGCAGTGCCACGAGCGGGTCCTCTACCAGAAGCAGCGGATGCGCGTGCGCCTCCGGCAGCAGATCGCGCGCCTTCACCGATGTCACAACCGCGGCGCATGCGCCCTTGGCCAACGCGTCTGCTACAAAATCGTGTGCATCGAAGCGTTCGCCGCGGATAGCGAAGAAGAGATCGCCGGGCGCGAGTGTACGCGTATCGATGGAGTAGCCGGTGGCATGAACGTCACCGCGGGAATATCCGGTAGCTTCCGCCACAGCGGCGCCATGCGGGATCGCGAGTTGCGCGCCAGTCCACTCCGCGATCTGCTCCAGCGACAGTTTCATGCTTTCCCTTTCAGCCAGGCGAGCGCCTCACGCGCCACCGCAACATCATTGAACGGCAGTACCTGCTTGCCGATCGTCTGTGTCTTCTCGTGTCCTTTGCCCGCAATCACGACGATGTCGCCGGCGCGCGCCTTCGTCATAGCCAGAGCGATTGCCTTCGCACGATCCGGCTCTACTTCAAGCGTGGCGGCAAAACCCGCTGTGCCCGGCAGTATCTCATCGATGATGGCGCGCGGCCCTTCCGAACGCGGATTGTCTGATGTGATGATGACGATGTCGCTCGCCTCCGCCGCGGCGCGGCCCATGCGTGGCCGCTTTCTGCGATCTCGATCGCCGCCGCAACCGAAGACGGTGAGGACGCGGCCGTGCTGACGAGAAACGAGATCGCGCGCCAGCGCGAGCACGTTGCGCAGAGCGTCATCGGTATGCGCATAGTCCACCACTACGGTGAACGGCTGCCCACCATCCACTGCCTCGAAGCGGCCGGGCACGGCGTGCAGCTTCGGTGCAGCCTCGGCAATCTGCGCCAGCGAAACACCCCGCGCCATTGCCGCCGCACTCGCCGCGAGCAGATTCAGCACATTCACGCGGCCGGTCAGCGCACCCTCGATCGGCGCCTCGCCCTGCGGAGACACCAGCATAAAGCGCATCCCATTCGGCCGCATGGCTATGTCGCGCGCGCGGAAGTCGCCGCGCTCCACGCCGTAGCTCCAGATCTGCGAGCCGGCTTTCTGCGCTGTCTCCATAAGCGCGGCCTGGGTATCGTCCTCCGCATTCAGTACGGCCACACGGGGCGGCGTCGCTTGGGACCCGTCGAAGAGCTTCCGCTTGGCCGCGAAGTACGCCTCCATGGTGCCGTGGTAATCGAGATGGTCCTGCGTCAGGTTGGTGAAGATCGCTACATCGTATGGCACGCCCCAGACACGTCCCTGGTCGAGCGCATGCGACGAGACCTCCATCACGCCTTCCGTGACGCCGCGCGCGACACCTTCGGCCAGCAGCGCCAGCAGGTCGCGCGACTCAGGCGTCGTATGCGGCGCAGGACGTACCTCGCCGGCAATCCGGTATTCGATCGTGCCTACAAGCGCCGTGGATCGCCCGGCGGCGCGAAGCAATTGCTCCAGCAAGTACGCTGTCGTGGTCTTGCCGTTGGTGCCGGTAACGCCGCTGAGGCGAATCTTCTGCTCGGGATGCCCAAAGACATTGGCGGCAACGGTCGCGAGTGCACGCCGCCCGTGCGCAACTTCCGCAACTGCAACCTCGAGCGGTCCGTTGACTGTGGCGTCGTAAGCGGCAGAGGAATCGGTAACGACCGCGACTGCGCCACGCGCGACAGCCTGTTCGATGTAGCGATTGCCGTCCGTCGTCTCTCCCCGCATCGCGACAAAGAGAGAGCCCGGCTCGACGCGGCGGGAGTCATACTCC
>DASUWP010000050.1:0-14800 GCA_036378335.1 Acidobacteriaceae bacterium
AGCCTCCAGCACATCGTTGCACTGCTGCGTCGCCGACAGGATATCGCTCTCAGTATCGCCGGCTTTGCTGAAATGCAGCTCCGGGCCGAAATGGAGCACGTAGCGCCCCTCCCGCTCCTCCCACACCAGGAAGCCCGGCAGTACCGCCGCACCTGTCTTGAGCGCCACCCGAGCGAGCCCCGACGCCGTGCACGCCTCAATCCCGAAGAAGCGCACAAACACTCCCTGCGGCGGCGTCATGTTGGTGTCCATCAGGATGCCTACGGTATCGCCGCGGCGCATCGCGCCCAGCAGTCCGCGTGCAAAGTCGTCCTTGTGCAGCACCGTATTGCCATGCAGGCACCGGATGCCGTTCACCAGGCGATCGACAAGCGGGTTGTCCAGCCGGCGGATCACCATGCTCATGGGATAGCCCATCAGCGAGTGATAGAAGCTGGAAAGCTCCCACAGACCGAGATGTCCGGTCACTACCAACACGCCTCGGCCTTCATCGCGGGCCGCCAGGTAATGCTCCAGGCCGGCATAGCGGATGAAGCTGCGGGTGCTTTCGCGGCTGTAACGAGACATCAGGCAAAATTCGGCGAGATGCAATCCCAGATTCCGATAGAGCTGACGCAACGTGCAGCTGCGCCATGCAGCATCGGATTCCGGATACGCGATCTGGAGATTGCGGTCCCCCGTCCGTCGCAGCCTTTTCGTAAGGGCAAAGGCTAAAGCGCCCAGGCCTGCGCCTATAGGGCGTGCCAAGTTTCGCGGCACAGCACCCAGCGCGCGCACCAGCCCCCACACCACGATGAACTCCAGCCGCTGCCGCATACCTGAGCGAATTGCTGTGCATGCCTGCTTGTCGTCCAGACGATTTGCCGGGCGGAAAATCCGCACTGTCTCTGCTGACTCTCGCATATCCAAACTGGGCTTTAAGCGACTATATCCGGTGTTGCCGTCATCCGCTCTGGCGCCGTACAGAGCCTTCCGAAAAAAAAATCAAGCCCGCCAGGGGAGCGGCGGGCCTGAGTCACTGCGTTCCGTTTGCGTGAAGTTGGTTCGCTCTTGATTGCGAGCCTGTTACTGTCCTGCTTACTAGTCCTGGGTGGAGTGGAAGTATTTCGCCACCGTGCGCACGAACGGCTTGGCCGAATCCGGCACTGCGACGTTGCCCTTCAGAATCGATTCGAAGGTATTGTTCTCACCGTTGTAGAAAGTGGTCGTGTCCTCGGTGTTCTGCGAGACGTCATCGCCCGTCAAGTCGATGCCGGCAAACAGGCCCTTGGAACGCGAATAGGTCAGTAACTCTGCGTTCAGCTTCCAGTCCGTGCCGGCTTGCGCGTTACGCCCCACCGGACCAGCGGCGGCCGCGGCATCTCCGCCCAGTTTGACTTTGTTCTTCAGCAGGTCCTGAAAGCCCTTCTGGTTAACAGCGACAAGCACCAGATCCGTGGCCTGGCCGCCGATCTGGAAGCCGAAACTGCCGCCGGCAATGCGGAAGAAGACCGGCGCGCTCCAGCCATGGCCGGTGCGGCAGGTAACCACACCCTGGCCATATTGGCCGCCCACCACAAACGCGGCTTTCTTCATGCTCGGTACCACGCCAATGCAGGTGGCCTTCTCCGTGATCTGATCCGGAATTGCCTTGTCCGGTGTAGACATGACTTCCGTGATAACGCGTGTTGCCGCAGCCAGCCTGTTATCCAGGTCGGATTTGCTCGACGCCGCAGATGCATTCAGGCTTGCGCCTGCAAACCCAAGGCCCACAACGATAAGACCAGCAAGAAACTTTTTCATATTTCGCTCATTCTCCATGTTTGCGGAAAAGCCAGCCCGCGTAATTAAAATTGGACGCCGTCGTCCGGAATGGCCCAAACAGCAGGCATCACAGGACTTCGCTCATCTACGCTGTGGTGAGATGCAAAAGGGCAGCCACCGGGAAGGCGGCTCTTGGAAAAATAGAGAAAAGCGCATTGGGCAAAAAAAAATGAGGGGTGCGACCGGCCGCAATGGCCTGTCGCGCCCCATTCCCCAGATCTGCGTTGTT
The DNA here is from genome assembly GCA_036378335.1 of Acidobacteriaceae bacterium. GTDB lineage: Bacteria > Acidobacteriota > Terriglobia > Terriglobales > Acidobacteriaceae > KBS-83. The sequence continues at coordinate 2,033 of DASUWP010000050.1, forward strand.
CTGGTTACCATCAGACGTTAGACGTGGTTACTTTGTCAAACTCCAGAGTTTGAATCACGCATTACCTAAGTGGGAGACTACAGCTTGGGAAGAACAATCCCCTGTTGCTTCTGATACTTACCTTGCCGGTCGGCATAGCTGATCTCACACACCTGGTCGGACTGGAAGAACAGTATCTGGCAGAGCCCCTCGTTGGCATAGATTTTGGCGGGGAGCGGCGTGGTATTCGAGATCTCAAGCGTGACAAACCCCTCCCATTCCGGCTCAAACGGAGTGACGTTCACGATGATGCCGCAACGGGCGTATGTGGACTTGCCCACGCAGATCGTGAGCACATCCCGAGGAATCTTGAAATATTCCACAGATCGCGCGAGGGCAAAGGAATTGGGCGGAACAATCACCGACTCCGCCTGGACAGTGACAAACGAGCGCTCGTCGAACTTCTTGGGATCGATGATGGCGCTGTTCACATTGGTAAAAATCTTGAACTCGTCCGAAACCCGGAGGTCGTAGCCGTAGGAGGAAAGGCCATAGGAAATCACGCCCTCTTTGACCTGTTTTTCGCTAAAGGGGGCAATCATGCCGTGCTGCCGTGCCTGCTCCCTGATCCACGTATCGCTCTTAATCGCCATCCTGCTCCTTGCGCAATCGGGTGCCGAGGTCCTAAATTACAGATCAATCGAGGTTTCCCGGCACTTTCTTCTTCGAATCTGCATCTTAGAGCATTTTAGGTATAGGCGTGGACCGTCGAGCGACCGCTCTCGTGGCTTTTCGTTAAGGAAAAGCCACACCGGGTGCATCTCGACGGTCCACAGTGGTACCTAAAATGCTCTAAATAGGGCACTATCGAAGATGACAACGATGGGATCGTACCCGTCAAAATCAATAGCAGCGGCTGAACCAATTCTCTGGAGAATGCCTTGATCAAGCAAGACATCGTGCACCGGGTGATTGAACGAACGGGCCTCCCCCGCAACAAAGCCGAGGCCGCCGTCGATACCATCTTTGAAAGCCTGAAAAAAGCACTCGCCGCTGGGGAGCGCATCGAACTGCGCGGCTTTGGCGTCTTCAACGTGCGTCCCCGCAAGACCGGCATAGGCCGCAATCCGCGTACCGGCGCCGAGGTCACCATCACTCCGGGCAAAGCCGTGCGCTTCAAGCCCGGCAAAGAACTCCACCTGATCGACTGAACCGTACAAGGATCACATCAGGCTGATCGCGTCCATATCGAACACCAGACCACTGCGGGGAATGCCGGCTTTCTCCGCGTTGTCGCGTGCGCCGCGCAGCGCCCGGGAAAGCGCTTCGCGCCGCTCTGCTTTGAGCAGCAGGTGAAAGCGGTAGGTGCGCTTGATCTTTGCGATAGGCGCCGACGCGGGTCCCAGCACGCGAATGCCCGGCAGTTCCGCGGATTGAAACCACCTGCCCAGCGTCGCCGCCCATGCGGCAGCCTCCTCCATGCGCGGGCTGCGCACCAGGATGTTCGCGATTACCCCATAGGGCGGATAGTGCATCCACTTGCGATACTTCAGCTCCTTTGCTGTGAAGCCGCGATAGTCATGCGCCTGCGCACACTGAATGGCATAGTGCTCCGGGTGATAACTCTGCACCACGACGCGTCCCGGCGATTCGCCGCGGCCCGCGCGACCGGAAACCTGCGTGAGCAGTTGGAAGACGCGCTCCGCGGCGCGGAAATCCGGCAGGCCGAGCGCGTAGTCCGCGCCAACCACACCGACCAATGTCACTCCGTGGATGTCGTGGCCTTTCGCGATCATCTGCGTGCCCACCAGCAGGTTGATCTCGCCCGAGTGTAGTCGCGTAAGCAGCCGCTCCATGTCATGGCGGCTCCGCACCGTGTCGCGATCCATGCGGCCGATGCGTGCATGCGGAAAGATCTCCTGCAGACGCTGCTCGCCCTGCTGCGAACCGGCGCCGAGAAAATACAGGTGTTCGCTCTCACATTTCGGGCAGAGCTTCGGCACGGTGCGACGGAAGCCGCAGTAGTGGCACTCCAGCCGCTGCCCAGCACGAGCACGCGCATCTGCCTGGGAGAGTGAGCGCTCATGCGTGATCGCATCGACACAATCGCCGCAATAGAGTTCGCGATTCGGAACCGGAGGCTCCTGAAAGGCCACCGGCCTGTGGTGGGTCAGCGCGATGGCGCAGTTCTCACACTCCAGGCGCTCGCCGCAGGCGCGGCACATCACGACAAAGGAATAGCCACGTCTATTGAGCAGGATGATTGCCTGCTCACCGCGCGCCAGCGTGGCCTCGGTTTGCGCGATCAGCTGGCGTGAAAAGAGCTGCTCGTGTCCTGTTTCCTGGAACTCCTGCCGCATGTCGATGAGTTGCACTTCGGGCAGCGGCCGCTGGTTTACGCGCGCCGGCATTTCGATCAGAGCGTAGCGGCCGCGTTCGGCGTTGTGCCAGCTTTCGAGCGACGGCGTGGCTGAGCCCAGCACCACGGGCGCCTCTGCCAGCTTGGCCCGCATCACGGCAACATCGCGCGCGTGATAGCGCGGGTTCTCCTCCTGCTTGTACGAGGAATCGTGCTCCTCATCAACGATGATGAGGCCAAGCCGAACTACGGGCGCGAAGATCGCCGAGCGGGTGCCCACAACGATGCGCGCCTCACCGCGGCGGATGCGGTGCCACTGCTCCGCGCGCTCTTCCGGGGTTAGCGCGGAATGGAGCATCGCGACCTCATCGCCGAAAGCATGGTGCAGTTGCGCAGCTGTCGCGGGCGTAAGCCCGATCTCCGGCACCAGCAGGATGGCCGAGCGATCCAGATCAAGCGTGCGCTGCATCGCTGCCATGTAGACCGCTGTCTTCCCGGAACCGGTGATGCCGTAGAGCAGATTGGCCCGAAAGCCGCCATCGGCAAGCTGCTGCGTAATGACCTCTAGTGCCTGCTGCTGTTGCGCATTCAGCGCGAACGACTGCGCGCGCAATCCGCTCAGGTGGAAGGCTTGCGGGCGCTCCTCGACACGGATCAATTCACGCTTCACGAGTGTGGCAAGGGTCGAGGGTGGCACCGGCAACCCACGCAGCACCGCGACTGGCAGCGTGCCGCCCGCGCCGGCGAGCGTCGCGAGAATCGTCTGCTGGTTCTCGTTCAACTTCGGCAGACGTTCCAGCTCGACCAGAACCGCATACCGTTCGACCCGGCGGACATCGTGCGGAGCGGCCTCGACCGCGCGCGTAATCCACTTCTTGCGAGCCATGCCTTCAATGAGCGCGCGACTGGCGCCGGTGGCGCGCATCAGCGTTGCACGTTTCGCAGGCTCTCCACCCAGCAGGTAATTGAGCACGGCATACTCCGCTGCCTGCTCTTCCGGCGCACGGCGCGTGCGGCGGCTGCTTCCCTGCTCCGCGCCTGACTGTAGAGCACGCTCGCCGGCATCCGCAATACGATAGACGATCTGCCTGCGCACCTCGGCGACCAGCGGCAGCATCGTGCGCAACACCTCGCCGAGCGGCGCCAGATAATACTGGCTGATCCAGCGTGCGAGCTCCAGCAATTGCGGCGAGATGATTGCCTCGCCATCGAGGACGCGCTCGATCGTCTTCGCTTCGACCGGCGGGGGCTCATCGTGGAGGCGGGTCACGATCCCGATCAGCTTCTCGTTACGAAACGGTACGATGACGCGGCCGCCCAGCGGCGGCGGGTGCTCGGCATCGATGCGATAGGTAAAGTGCGCATCCAGCGGCACCGGCACAGCGACATCGCAAAAGGCAGCCATCTGACGCGAGGGTATCAGGACTGAGTTGGAGTATTCGCGTCCAGCGAGAACTTCGCTGCATCCGATTCTTCGCCCCAGCATCTAGAGCAACTGATTGGAGAAATAAGGCAATGGCTGCAGAGAAAAAGGTTGCGTTTATTACTGGCGGAAATCGTGGCATTGGCCTTGAAACCGCCCGTCAGCTCGGCAAGCAAGGCGTGAAGGTTGTGATTGGATCGCGGGATGCCGAAAAAGGCAAAGCCGCTGCCGAGAAACTGCGCGCTGAGGGCGCCGATGTCGATGCGATTCGCTTCGACATAACCAAGGCCGCCGATTACCAGGAAGCCTACAAATATTTCGATAAAAATTTTGGCAGGCTGGATATCCTCATTAACAACGCCGGTATCTCCAAAGAGCCGTTCGGCGCGCCAAACAACGCCAGCTCGGTCAATCAGGCCGCTCTTCGTGAGATCTTCGACACCAACTTCTTTGGCACGGTCGAGCTGACGCAAGTCCTGCTGCCGCTCATCAAGAAGGCGCCGGAAGGTCGGATCGTGAACCTTTCGAGCATTTTGGGTTCGCTCGCACTGCACGCTGATCCGAAGTCGCCTATCTATGACTTTAAAGTCCTGGCGTATGACGCATCGAAGGCCGCGTTGAATGCTTTTACCGTGCATCTTGCCCACGAGCTGCGCGGTACGAACATCAAGGTGAACTCCGCTCATCCTGGCTGGGTGAAGACGGAGATGGGCACCGACGCGGCGCCTATGGAGATCCCCGACGGAGCAAAGACGAGTGTTGAGCTTGCTCTTCTGCCCGCCAATGGTCCGACCGGTGCCTTCATCCACATGGGCGAAGCGCTTCCCTGGTAACGGCGTCCTAGGGCTGTAAGTGACCGCTCAGGGCTGTGGAGACCGCGACGGCGCTTTCAGCCCGAGGGCGGCCATCGCCATCTGCAGGTCTCTCCAGGCCTCCTTCTTCTGCGTGGGATCGCGCAGAAGAAATGCAGGATGGTACGTGACCACCGTCTGGATGCCACGATAGTCATGGATGCGGCCGCGCATGCTGCTGATCGATCCGCGCATGCCCAGCAGGTAAGTCGCAGCGGTCGCCCCCAACGCGACGAGCACGCGTGGGCGGACAATCTCGATCTGCCGTTCCAGAAAGGGTGTGCAGGAGCGCGCCTCATCTGGTTCTGGCTTCCGGTTTTGTGGCGGCCGGCATTTCACAATGTTGGCGATGTACACCTGCTCGCGCGTCAGCCCCATCGCCGCAATCATGTTGTTCAGCAGTTGTCCGGCTCGGCCGACAAACGGAAGACCCTGCGCGTCTTCGTCTGCACCCGGCCCCTCACCCACGAACATGAGCTGCGCGTTCGGATCGCCATCCGCGAAGACAATCTTGTTGCGGCCCTGCGCCAAAGCGCATCGCTGACACTCACCAAGCAGATCGCGGACGGCGGCAAGCGCCCCAGCGCGCTGCTCGGCAGCCAGAATGGGACCAAAGGAGACAAGTGGCGGAACAGGCTGATCGCTGACTAATGTGCGGCGGGGAATGAGCTTCTCCTCTGGTGCGTGGGGACTGGACATTGGTGTTAGGGGCACAGGGTGCGGAGGTTCGACAGCGACAGACGCTGCGATTTCGGCCTTTGCAATCTCAGTATCGGGCGTGACGGTTGAAGCCACATCACGACGATAGAAGTCGTAGATGCCAAGTTCGCGGTAAAACTCCAGCCGCGTGGCGAGTTCCTGCAGCGCCGACCTTTGAAGCGTCTCTGTCATCGCTGCTGCCGCGTCACCGGTGCGGTCAACAGGGTATTACTGACCGGTGTGGTCTCATCCACGATAGACGCGGGACGCCGCAGCGCACGCACCTCATCGAGGATGCGGTCTGCAAGATCGCGCTTCGACATCTCAGGCAATTCGATCGCGGTGTGCCGGGTCAGGAATGTCGCAGCGTTGCGATCGGAGTCAAAACCGACGCCCGGCCGCCCGACATCGTTGAGCACAAGAGCATCGGCGCCCTTGCGCAGCAGCTTGTCGCGGCCGTGTTGCAGATGATCTTCCGTCTCCGCTGCGAAGCCAACCACCAGAGTTCCCTCCGGTCGCGTCGCAGCCACTTCCGCAAGGATGTCGGCTGTCGGCTCCAAGTCGAGCTGTATCGCTTCCCGCCGTTTGATCTTCTGTGCAGCAAGCGTCTTCGGTCGGTAGTCCGAGACAGCGGCAGCCTTGATGACGATCGTCGTCTCGGAGAGCCGACCCAGAACCGCCCTGCGCATCTCCTCCGAGCTGGTGACCTGGACGAACTCAACCCCCGGCGGCGGTGTCAGGGGCGAGATGCCGGAGATGAGGATCACGCGTGCGCCGCGTGTCACAGCAGCCTCGGCGACGGCGTAGCCCATCTTGCCGCTGGAGCGGTTTCCGAGATAGCGCACCGGGTCGATCGCCTCGCGGGTGCCACCCGCCGTCACCATGATGGTGTCGCCGGCCAAGTCGCGACGCGGAGGGCTTACCCTGCGGTCCAACTGTTCAAGTACAACTTTCACAATCAGGTCTATCTCTGACAATCGGCCCGGTCCAACCATGCCGCATGCCAGGTCTCCAACTCCGGGCGGCACTATGTGGACACCGCGATCCGCCAGGATGCGGAGATTCGCCTGTGTGGCCGCGTGCGACCACATCTCGCTGTTCATGGCTGGAGCGACGACCACTGGCGCGGGTGTCGCAAGGTACAGAGTGGTCAGAAAATCGTCGGCAAGACCGTGAGCGAAGCGAGCCAGAAGATCTGCAGTCGCCGGCGCGACGACAAGCAGCTCCGTCGACTGCGCTTCGGCGATGTGCTCGATGGCAGAGTCAACGTTGGCTTCCGCGTGCTCGGTCCCCCACAGGCCAGTGATGACTTTATGGCCGGTGAGTGCGGCAAAAGTAAGCGGCTGCACGAAGCGTGTAGCCGACTCCGTCATGACCACGTGGACATCCAGCGCCTTGGCCTGGAGCGCACGTACCAGTTCTGCCGCTTTGTAGGCAGCGACTCCGCCAGAGACACCGACCGTGACCTTCATATGGGTCGATTTTAACCCCACAGCCGAGCCGGCAGACCGGCCCGACTAGCGGAGGAAGGTGTTTAGCGGCGGATCAGCGATCTCCGCCTTTGGCTTGTCCTGGTAACCAACAAGACCGGCATCGAGCTCATCCTGCGCGACCCGGCACGCCTTGGCCGAATGGGTGTTCACCAGCGGCTGCGAACCACTCTGCAACTGGCGAGCACGGCGAGCGGCCACCAAAACGTAACGATAGTTGCTATCGAATCCGTGCTTGATTTCCATACGCTGACCTCCTAAGCTTTGCTGCTCTGCTAACGACTGCTTGCCGGTTCCGTCACACCGAACGCCGTCAACACTGGAATGACCCTGTCCATCGCGTGACTGCGACGGCATCGCTCGGCGATGGCCAGCAGCCGATTGGTATCTCCGGCTCCGGCGCTCCCGGACGGCTGCCCGCGATGGTACCGCTCACTCGCAACGATCGCTTCCAGCTCTTCCACGGCATGGTCCAGCACATCGTTGACGAGAATATAGCCATATTCGTCGTAGTTCTCAATCTCCACGCGAGCCTTGGCCAGGCGACGCTGGATGTCCTCTTCGGAAACTTTACCCTCTGCGCGGCTGCGGTTGCGCAGGCGGGTCGCCAGCACCTCCGGCGTAGGTGGCATCACGAAAATGTTCACGGAATCCGGCATCTGCTTCCGTACCTGCGCCGCACCTTGCACGTCGATGTCCAGCAACAGATCGTTTCCGTGGTTTGCTGCGTCGGTCAGCGCATGACGCGCGGTCCCGTAGAGATTGCCGAAGACATTTGCCGATTCGAGAAACTCATTTGCGTGCTGCATACGCTCGAAGGTCGCGCGGTCGATGTAGTGGTACTCACGGCCCTCCTCTTCAGAGCCGCGCGGCTCACGCGTGGTATAGCTGATGGAAAAATTGAGGCCGCTTACATCGGACCGCAGTTGATTGACCAGCGTAGATTTTCCTGAACCCGAGGGAGCGGAAATGATGAAGAGAATGCCTGCCAAGCGCGCTCCGGTTACCTCGCCCCTCGGTATGAGGACGATGGGGGAAGGATAGATACGGCGGAATTCACAACCGCCGGATGTTGGGGTGGTGCCATGACTACGGGATATACCGGCGCATACAGAACCGGCGCCGCAGGCCGTGTACTTGCCCAGATGAGAGAGATCACCCAGCCAACGAATGTCCAGCCAAAGAAAAGATTGACCAGGAAGATCGCCGATGTGTTCGGGTGAAGGCGGGATTTCGCAACGAGAGTCGGCAGGAAGTAGAGAGCGAGGGTAAAGACGAAACCACCGAGTGTTCCGAGGGCGACAAATGCGCTTAGCATCTCTGGCTCCTCTCCCTATTCATGCAAAGCGAAGGATATCTTCGATTCTCGCATGAGAGCTGCGGAACACCAATGGCGAACGGGACCCCGGCTACGGCTTTCGTGGGACGCGGGAACTCCCTCATTCCAGCTTCTACCCTACTCCGGGCTTTGCCCTACTCCAGGCTTTGCCCTACTCCAGGTTCTGCACCTGCTCCCGCGCCTTCTCGATCTCCGATTTCAACCCCAGACCGATCTCCGTCACCTGCGTGCCCGCGCCGGCAATGCCGGCTGTCTTCGAGAGCATCGTGTTGGCTTCGCGATTCATCTCCTGCAGCAGAAAGTCGAGCTTCTTGCCCAGTTCCCCGCCTGCGGCGAGCATCTGGCGGAAGTGCTCGACATGCGCCCGCAACCGCGCCAGCTCTTCACTCACGTCGCTCCGGTCCGCCAGAACCGCCGCCTCCTGCAGCAGCCGTTCGCGGTCCGCCACGCCGCCCAGCAATGCAGCGATGCGCGCGCTGGTCCGTTCAAAGTGCGCCGCCTGCATTGGGGCGTGCAATTCGATAACGCGATCGACAAACACCGTAATGCGATCCACAATCGCGGTGAGTTCCGCCGCCAGTGCCGCGCCTTCCTGTCCGCGCATTGCCTGCAGGGCAGCGACAGCCTCGGGTAATGCAGCCAGTACCGATGCTTCCACCAGTTCCATCTCGGCAGTGCGTACATCGGCGCTGCCATTGCCGTTGCCGCCCTGCACATTGGTTCGGAAAACACCCGGCAGTTGCAGGATCGTCTGCAGGCTGGGGGTCTCGCGCAGCCGATGCTCCGCAGCCGCAGAGCGGAAGGCAGCAATGTAGCTGGCGACGAGCCCGTGATCCATCTCCACCTGCTGCTGCGAAGCGCGCTCGATGGTAAGCGTCACTTCCAGGTGCCCGCGCAGGATTGCTGATTTGAAATGCCGTCGCAGCTGCATCTCCAGGGCTTCCGACCCGACAGGCATGCGCATGTGCAGATCGAGAAAGCGATGATTCACCGCCTTCAGCACCAGCGTCCAGCCGAGCGATTCGTTGATCCGCCCGCGGTGCCGCGCGAAGCCGGTCATCGAGTAGATCGGCTGGCTCTGCGGGCTCTTTTGGGAGTTGGTCTGCGCGCTCAAACCTTCGCTCCTGCGGCCATTGCGGGCTCGGTGGTGCCGTCAGTCTCGTCGGCGAATTGCAATTGATACAGCCGCTGGTACATGGGCGAGGTGCGCAGCAACTCCTCATGCGAAGCCACGGCGGTGATGTGCCCCGCCTCCACAACCGCGATGCGGTTCGCCCGCCGCACGGTGGACAGGCGATGGGCGATTACGAAAACGGTACGACCCAGCATGAGATTTGAAAGAGCGGCCTGCACCAGCGACTCACTCTCAGTGTCCAGCGAGGAGGTCGCCTCATCGAGGATGAGGATAGGCGCGTTCTTGAGCAGCGCACGCGCAATCGCCAGCCGCTGCCGTTCCCCACCGGAGAGCCGGAATCCCTTTTCCCCGATGACGGTGTCATAGCCCTCCGGCATGGAGGAAATGAAGTCATGCGCCAGCGCCACGCGCGCGGCGTCCTGCACTTTTTCGAGCGGCACGTCCGGCCGGCCGTAGGCGATGTTGTTGCGCACTGTGTCGTTGAAGAGAATGGTCTCCTGCGTTACGTTGCCGATGAGCTTGCGCAATGAGTCGATCTTCAGATCGCGCACATCCTGGCCATCTATCAACAGGCGGCCGCCGGTCACATCGAAGAATCGCGGAATCAGATTCACTAGCGTCGTCTTGCCCGCACCGCTGGGACCCACGAACGCGACTACCTCGCCGCGCGGCACAGCCAGATTGATGCCGGAAAGAACTTCTTTGTCTCCCTCTTCCGACCGATAGGAGAAGCGCACGTTCTCGAATCGAATCTCGTCGCGGAAGGCTTTCAGTGTCTGCGCATGGGACCTATCCCGGACCGCGTCCTGTTCATCCATAAACTCGAAGATGTTGCCGGAGGCGCCCAGGGCCTGCTGGAAATTGTTGTAGAAGAGAGCGAACTTGCGCACCGGATCGTACAGCTTGAACACCGCCACGATGAATGTAAAGAAGGTGCCTGCAGTCAGCGCTCCGCTGCTGATTTGCGTGCGGCCAAGTTTGAGCAGCAGCGCGATCGCGATAGCGCCGATGACATCCATAAGCGGCGAGCTGATGGCCTGCGCCCGCACCGAACTCAGATTCGCGTGGAAGAGCCGGCGCGCCGCCTCCTTGAAGCGCGTCATCTCCCATCGCTCCATAGTGAAGGCCTTCACAATGCGATTGCCGGTGATGGTCTCGTGCAGGATGTTCTGAATCTCGGCCAGCTTATCCTGGCCGTGCCGCGTGGTATGCCGTACGCTTCTTCCCACGCGCCGGGCAGAGCTGATGACAACCGGCACAAACAGGAGCAGCACCCACGCCAGTCTGCCGCCCACCATCACTACGACGCAGGTCGTGAAGATCAGAGTGAAGACCTGCTGCAGAAACTCCGAGAGCACCGAGGACATCGCATACTGCACCCGCTCGATGTCATTGATGACCGTGGAGAGAATCGTGCCGGTGGCATGACTCTGGAAGAACTGCACGGAACGCCGCAGGATGGCCTGGTAGAGGTCGTCCCGCATATCCGTGATCATGCCGAAACCCGCGTAGTTCACCAGATAGGTGCCGGCGTAATCGCAGATGCCCTTCAGGAGGGTGGAAGCAACGAGCGCGTAGGCGACCATGCTCCACGGATTGTGAAGATGGGAGGGGACAAGCTGCTGCAGGCTGAAATGGAAGCGGCCCCCGAAGAGGGCCAGATCCCGCCCCGGCGACTTGGGGTTCAGAACGGTATTGAAGATCGGACCGATCAGCAGCAGCCGGAATGCATCCAGCAGGCCAACTGCCGCCAGCAACACAACCGATGCCAATGCCTGCAGAGCGTAGCGGCGTACATAGAACAGCAGGCGCCCGATCCGCCGAACTCCGCTCACCGGCACATCTCCGATCGGACAGCCTCGGAAATATAGGACGGACGAACTCCCGTCGGTTGGAGCGGATACATGGGGCTATTGTAGCCACACTGGGCAGCCCACGCTTGCTCAAGCGTTTCACTGTCTGGGTGCGCAGCCAGATTCCGACCTGCAGTGAAAATGCTCAGTGCGGCATGTCGCGATGCGTGCTTTTGACCCTGTAGCCGGCCTTGGCCAGCCGCTTACGGATCTCCTCTGCAATCATCACCGAGCGGTGCTGTCCCCCGGTGCAGCCGAAGCCGACGGTCAGATAGCTCTTCCCCTCCTGAATGTAATGCGGCAGCAGAAAGAGAAGCAGATCGGTCGTCTTGTCAAGGAACTCCGCAGTCTGCGGAAACTGCCGGATGTATTGCGCAACCTTGGGATGCTTGCCGGTGAGCGGTCGGAACTCCGGGATGAAGTGCGGATTCGGCAGGAAGCGGACATCGAAAACCAGGTCCGCTTCGAGCGGCACACCGTTCTTATAGCCAAAGCTGACGAACGAGACCATCAGGTTTTTGCTGTCGCTGGTGCTACCGCGCTCGAATTTACTCAAAATGAAGGCACGCAGCTCGTGCACATTGTGCTGCGACGTGTCCACGGTCTCGTCCGCAACGTTGCGAATCGGATCGAGCAGACGCCGCTCGGCATCGATGGCTTTGACCACGGTTTCGGTGCGTCCCAGCGGGTGAGGACGGCGCGTCTCCGAGAAGCGCCGCAGCAGCACAGGGTCCGATGCCTCGAGGAAAAATACCTGCGTCGGCAGCACTTTGCGGAGCTTGTTCAGCAACTCGGGAAACTGGTCCAGCCGCTGACCCTCGCGCACATCCACCACCAACGCCGCGCGCTGGATCTCTGCGGACTGGCGCACAAGATCGGCAAACGCGGGCAGCAGATCTAGCGGCAGGTTGTCGACCGAGTAGTAGCCGAGGTCCTCAAAAGCCTTGAGGGCCGAGGCCTTGCCCGAACCCGAGAGCCCGGTAATGATGACCAGCTCGCGTGGCAGGCCATCGTGAGGGGCATGCGAGCTGTCGTGCTTCGGAGTCCGAGCCAGACGCGGGCTCGCTTGGGGTGCGGCTTTGCGCGGCATGGCCACATGCTAAAGCATTTCTGTTACCGTGACGTTCTCGCGTCGCACCGTTTCGCTGGAATTTGCCATAGAAAAGCGTTGCGGGTGCCAAGGAAGCACCCGCAGTCGCGTTGCTAAGGTTTTTTGGAGCTCAGGACGGGTTCTGCAGGTCAGCACGGAAGCGCGATCAGCTCCATTACACCGTCGCGACGGCGATGCAGCACCCGCAGATCCCCAGCGGGCTCGCGAAAGACAAAGACATCTTTATCGCGCAGTTCCGATTCCTTCACTGCTTCATCGAGAGTCATGCTCTGCTCGGCCACGCAGTCATCGCAGTGCACGACATGGGGCTCTGCGATTTCCCTGCCATGCGAGGGGCTGTGCACCTTCACCGGCGCCGGCTTTTTGCCATTTCCGTTGCCATTGGTGGCCTTGGCTGGCGGCATCTTGGAGGCCGGAAGGATGGGTTCGGCAACATCCGGCAGGGCGGCCACCGACAAGCGGTTGTTGCGCGGCCGGGAGAGTTCCGGTTCGTGCGCGGTCTTCCCGTCTTTGGGCTCGCGCGTTCTGG
>DASUWP010000051.1:0-4721 GCA_036378335.1 Acidobacteriaceae bacterium
AGCAGCTTGCCTGCGGCGAGGTCGCGGACGAGGTTGCGATCGGCGGTGACGAAGTCGTACTCGGGCAGATTGCGCAGGGGGCACCAGCGGACGTCCTGGAAGATGAGGTTGGTGACCTCGCCCGAGTATTCCTTGACCAGAAAGAATTGAAGATCGACGGCTCCGCCGCTCCGATAATTGTGGCGGATATGCGCGACCTGTGTGCCGACAATGGCTTCGATGCCGAGTTCTTCCATGAGTTCGCGACGCAGCGCCTCTTCTGCGGTTTCGCCCGGCTCCATCTTGCCACCGGGAAACTCCCACTTGGAGCCGAGCGGCTGGTCAGGACGGCGCTGACAGATCAGCACCTCGTCGCCGCGCACGATCAGGGCGGCGGAGACGGCGCGAACGGTCTTGATGTCAGGGCGCACGTCCGGACGCGGTTCGGGCGTGTTGTCCTCGATAGTTCTTTCGGGACTCTCTGTCTTTTGCGGTTCCGTCACTTGATCTCTAGATGGTAATTCCGGCGCTTGCGACTGTATGGAAACTCCGAGGCCGGTCTTTTGCACCGTTTTCACCAATACTGGTCTCAATCACATCAAAGAGGAGCAGCTTTTCTTAACGGAAAAGCTGCGTCAGTAGCTCTCATGCCCCGCTCATTCTGCGAAGACGGTCTTCCATTGAACTGGGCGGGATGGATCGCGGCGGCGAGCGCGCGCAGTCCGAACAGGAGGGTGGGGGCGGGAGTGTTCAGCCATTCATCCGCGATGCAGAAGACATTTCCCTCGCGCGCGGCGCGAAGGTCTTGCCATTGGCGCTGCGTGATGACGCGCTCGAGCGGGACGCGGTCGCCTGCGCCGCACCAGGAGAGGATCATCACGTCAGGATCGGCGGCGGCAATGGATTCAGCCGTGGTCTGCTTCGCCGCCTCGCCAAGGAATTGTCCGCCAGCGGCCTCGACCAGCTCGGCGACCCAGGGCTGCGAGTGGATCAGCGGCTTGCCCCACTCTTCGCAATAGACGAGAGGGCGCAAAACCTCAGCGGTGCGGGCGCGCGTTTCTGCAATCTCACTCTGCATTTCGGCAACGAGCGATTCCGCCGCCTCAATGCGATGCACGATGGAGCCGATGAGGCGGATGTCGGCGTAGATGTCGGCGAGTGCGTGTGGCGCGAGCGTGACGACGGGGCAGCCGGATTTGAGCAGGGCGGCAAGCGATTCCATGCGGTAAGGCACGGAGGCGAGCACGAGGCCCGGTTTCGCGGCGAGAATCTCTTCCGTGGTGCAGGACCAGGAGTCCTTCACGATGGTGAGGGAGCGCTCGGCCAGCGCGGGCACGGCTTCCACACAATAGCGGGTGCAGGCGACCAGTGTGTCCAGTGCGCCGAGACGATCGAGGATGATGCTGATGCTGGGCTGCAGAGCTGCGACGCGGAGACCGGCGGGCGCAGGCATTGCCGGCTTCAGCGCGCTCCTTCGGCGATGGCAGCAGGGATGAAGACGGGCCAGCTACGCTCGGCGGCGATTTCAAGAAGAGCCGGTGTTGGATTGACCGCGAATGGTCCGCGGGCCAGCGCGAGCATGGCGGCGTCGTGGATGGAGTTGCCGAAGACGACGTCCGGCTGTCCGCGATCGACGCGCTGAAGTGAGAGGGCCTTGCCCTCGTCGGTGGGGACATCAAGGAGCGTGCTGGTGATGAGGCCGTTCACGACGGAGACACGCGCAGCGAGGACGCGCTCCGGCGGGATGCCGAAGTCGCGCACACCTTCGTCGATGACCCAGTTGTTGGTGGAGCTGACGGCCCAGATCTCGCAGCCGGCGGCACGGAGGTCGGCAACCAGTCGCTGCATCTCAAGAAAGATATGGGGCTGGACCTGGCTGCGGCAAAAGGTAGCGGCGGCGCGGCGGAGCTCGGTCTCTTCGAGGCCGGTGTAGAGTTGCACCATCTCGCCGCATATGGCCAGTTCAGAGATGTCGCCGGTGCGATAGAGGCGATAGCGTGAGTCGATCCAGTCGGCGGCATTCCGGGAGACGAGTCCGGTCTTGATGGACCAGAGCATGAAGTCGTAACCGGCATCGCCGCTCCAAAGGGTGCCGTCGCAGTCAAAGACAGCGAGGCGCGGCGACAGCGCGAGGACGGCGCGGTGGAAGTCGCTGGCGGATAGATGCGCGGGTAGAGTCGGGTTCAAGCTTGCTCCTCTGTCCATGATAAAGGTTGACGGGACACAGAGCATGAAAAGCAGGCGAACGGGTCGTGTGATTTTGATGGGTTTCTAGGGATCGTAAACTACTCCATCGATCTTGACCTTTGAGCACCAAAAGCAATGGAGAATATTCTTGTCCGGCACGAGCGTTGCAAGATCCAATCGCCGCCAGCGGTGCAAACCAACACGGCAGAGTAATCCCAGTGAGCTAGCGGCCTCGTGCTCTCTATGTGGCCACAGTTTTGCGACACGAACCGCGAGATCGTAATCAGCCCGCGCGTTTTCTGCGCTCTTCACGCGGGCAACGCTCTCACGCTCGCATGAGCTGAGCAAGATTTAAACTGGCACTCTACTGCGAAAACGGGAGGGTGGCGGTGAAGGTTTGGCTGATGGCTGCGTTGATGTTGGTGAGTGGTGTGGCGTCGGCGCAGGCTTTCAATGGCTTCGACCGCAATGATTATCCGGGCGACACGATGCTGGGCGCGCTGCACAAATCTTTTAGCTATACGAGCTACTGGCTGAATGCGCCTCCGGGCGAGAAGGCGACCACGTGGACGGGTAAGCGCGCCCTGCTGCAGGATCGCGGGTTCGGATTTCTGCTGCTGTGGAATGGACGGCTGGACAAGGAATTGAAAGGGAAGGATGCGGTGTCGCTGGGGCGCAGCGATGCGGCGGCAGCGGTTGCTGCGGCGGCGCAGGAAGGATTCCCAAAGGGCGCGCTGATCTTTCTGGATCAGGAGGAGGGTGGACGGCTGCTGCCGGAACAACTCTCGTATGTGCTGGGCTGGGTGGATGCGGTGCGGCGCGCCGGGTGGAAGGGCGGCGTGTACTGCTCCGGACTGCCGGTGGACGATGGCAACGGCGGGACCATCACAACGGCGCAGGATATTGAGCGGCAGGCCGGCTCGTGGAGAATTCCGTTGTGGGTGGCGCGCGAGGAGTGTCCGCCTTCGCCTGGTTGCATGATCGAGAGCAAGCCGCGGTTGCCATCGGCGGCGCTTGGATTGCCGGATGCGGTCGTGTGGCAGTACGCGCTCTCGCCTCGCCGGCCTGAATTTACCGGCGGTTGTCCCAAAAATTATGCGCCTGACAACCACTGCTATCCGCCTGGCGCCTATCACGGCCCGTCGGGATTTGTGGACCTGGACACGGCGGCGTCGGCTGATCCTTCGGGCGGACGCTAGTATCGCAAGTCAGGCGGCGGCGACCTGTTCGATAGTCGCGAAAAAGCAGATTTCTCCACTTCGCAGGTCTCGGTGCGCGAGATGGCTCCGGTCGAGATAACAATGGTGTCAGAGATTCTTTAGAAAGAGACAGAATTTGCAACCGGAGACGGCACAAACAGAATTAGCGCCGCCGAGCTTCTGGCAGGCGGTGCGGGAGGCGATCCGCGGATCGCATCGCGACTTCACCACAGGCAGCCTGAACCGCGCGATTGTGCTGCTCGCGATCCCGATGGTGCTCGAGATGGTGCTGGAGTCGCTATTTGCCGTCGTGGATATCTTCTGGGTGGGGCGGCTGGGACCGGATGCGATCGCGACCGTGGGGCTGACCGAGTCGATGCTGACGCTGATCATCGCGGTGGGGCTGGGGCTGGGGATGGCGACGACCGCGATGGTGGCGCGGCGCATCGGCGAGAAGGACCCAGAGGGCGCTGCGGTGGGCGCGATGCAAGGAATCCTGCTGTCGCTGGCAGTATCGGTGCTGATCGCGATTCCGTGCACACTGTACGCTCCGCAACTGCTGCGGCTTGCCGGGGGCACGCCGTCGATTGTCGCTACCGGATCGGGCTACACGCGGATAGCGCTGGGTGGCGGCGGCGTGCTGCTGCTGCTGTTTTTGAACAATGCGATCTTTCGCGGCGCAGGCGATGCCGCGGTGGCGATGCGGCTGCTGTGGGTGTCGAACGTTATCAACCTGGCGCTTGATCCGTGTCTGATTTTTGGCTGGGGGCCATTCCCGCGCATGGGCGTGACGGGGGCGGCGGCGGCGACGTTCACCGGCCGCAGCATCGGCGTGCTGTACCAGTTTTACCGGCTGGCGCGCGGGACAGAGCGGATGCGCATCGGCATTCGCCAGATGCGGCTGAATCTTGCCGTGATGTTCCGGCTGCTCCGCGTGGCATCGACGGGCATTCTGCAATTTCTGATAGCCCAGGCGAGCTGGATTGGGCTGGTGCGCATTGTGAGCGTTTTCGGCGCGGCGGCGCTGGCTGGTTACACCATTGGGATCCGGATCATCATCTTTATCCTGCTGCCGTCGTGGGGGCTGAGCAATGCCGCGGCGACGCTGGTAGGACAGAACCTGGGCGCGGGACAGCCGGAGCGTGCGGAGAGCTCGGTGTGGCGCACCGGATTGTGGAACATGATCTTCCTCGGCTCGGTGGGCGTGGTGTTCTTCCTGTTTGCGCGACCGATTGTGGGCGTCTTCACAGCGGATGCGGCGGTGGCCCATATTGCAGCCAATTCGCTCCGGATCTTCAGCTGCGGCAACGTTGCGTATGCCTTCGGCATGGTGATGATGCAGGCGTTCAACGGCGC
>DASUWP010000052.1:0-8863 GCA_036378335.1 Acidobacteriaceae bacterium
GTAGAAGAGTCCGGAAGATACAGGGCGGGACAGGCCGATTGGCCTGTCCCGTTTTGCTTTATTGCGAGGCTGCTGCGGCTGAGCTTTTTTGTTCCGGCACGGCGAGGACGAGATTGGGGATGTCGCCTTCGACCTTGATGGGCTGTTCGAGGTCGCCGTACTGGTGGAGAGTCTTCTCGTCGGAGTACGTCATAGGATGGGGTCCGCCCAACGAGATTTCCTCTACTTGACTGTCACGTGGGTTGTGAACGCGCAAGATGTATGTGCCTTCCGGAACGCTTTCAAGGTGGAAGGTACCATCGCTGCCGATTTCGGCGTCGACGACAGGTTCGTTGTCCCCGGGGCCCCTAATGTCGAGATTGCCGCTGTTAATGGGGTGACCGTCACGTGCAGCGGTCACCAAACCGTTGACGTAGTGAAGCTTGCTGAGCGGGATAGTAATATCCTCTCCCGTTCGCTCCTCGCCAAGGGTCAGCTTGAAGGGAGCGGCGTCGCTTTTACGCGTGGCGTCGCCTGAGTAGACCATCAGAGTGGAACGCATCATCCCGGACAATCCAGCGCTGCGGCTCGGCCCGGGCATTAAGTCAAGGTGAACGACAAGGGTCTCCAGAACGTATTCGCCATCACGCAGACCGCTGATGCGATAGCGGCCGAGATCATCCGTGGTTTCGTTGCCCGGTATGCCGACATCTGTCGAGTTCGAGGGAGCCTCTTTATCTTTGCCCTTGCGCATCACAGCGACGTGAATGCCAATGGCCGGGCTGCCATCGTCGAAGCGGATCGTGCCGTTGACGGCGGCGCCACGCTCAAGACGGATGTCAACGGCAGCTGACTGGTCCGCCTGAATATCGACCTTCGGGATTGCAACTGCCGGTTGTCCCGCTGCTGCCGGCGGCTCTGCTTCAGAGATGTCACCAGCATTGGCGCGCGGCGAGAGATAACCTGAAGCAGTGGCGACGACATAGTAATGGCCCGCAGGAACATCTGGGATCACGAAGCTCCCGTCGAGCGCAGTTTGGACAATGCCCCCGATAGGTCCATCAGAGGATGGCGAGGGGTGGCTGGCGGTTCGCTGTTCTGCATCCCTGAATGATTCCAATTGGACCCGAGCCATGCGGGCGGGCGCGTTGGTGTCGGCGCAGTAGACGTGGCCGGTGACAGTACCGGTTGCCGACTTGGCAGAGCTGTTCTGCGCCGGGGCGGCGATCGTGAGGACCGGGAGCAGCAGCAAGGACCAGTGGCGCATGGCGGTTGCGAATTGCGGACCAGTGTACGCCGGCTAGGGCTGTGGCGGGTGGCCGGGGAGCCAGTAGGGTTCGCCGGAGTTCACGTATCGGACGGGAAGCGTGGGGAACAGCGTGTGCAACCAGGTGGCGGCGGTTTGCATGCCGTCTGTTTCCGAAGTGCTGTGACCGATGAGGATGAGCGCCTTGGGGCGGTGCTGCTGCTGGGCGTCCTGCGTGTACATGACGGCCTCCCACTCCGATGACTCACCGGCCACGAGGACCTGTACGTCGTCCTGCTCCAGAGCCTGGACCTGCCTTGCTTCGCCGGATGCGCCGGGACGATAGGCGACGCCGGTGACCCGGAGGTTGGGATCGCCGACGATGCGCACGATGCGCGCGTGGAATTTTGTTTGAAGCTGCTGCGCGAGTGCATCGACGGTGGTCGGCGGGAGAGTGAAAGAGAACGGATCGCCGCGACGCTGGTACTTCTGCCAGCCGACGGCGGTGGCGAAGGCTTCTGTCATGGGCTCGGGCTGGCGGAGGTGCCACTGGTCGTGGAAGCGCCAGACGACGAGGTGGTGGTCCTGCATGTAGGCGAGCTTCTCTTTGTAAACCGGATCGTTGATGAAGAGCGTGTTTTCGTCGCGGTGGTTGTAGAAGGTAGGTTCATGGGTGACGATCAGGTTCGCGTGCAGAGCGACGGCCTGGCGCAGCACGTCCATCGAGTCGGTGAAGCATGTCACAATACCGGTGACGATTGTGGCAGGATCGCCAGCTTTGATGGTATCAACCGTGTCGGCTGGAGGCTTTTGCGGGATTGCCTGCTGGATACGCTGGATGACCTGAGCGGCCGTGAGCTGATTGCCGGATTGGTTCTGGGCGGCGAGCGGGAAGGGAAGCAGTAGGGACACGGCGAGGACAAGTGATATCCGCATGCCGCGAGGGTAACAGGCGGCGGCCGCATGAACCGATGCGCACCTGTTTTCCTGGCCGTTGCAAAGCCCTTATAACGTGATGACGACCTTGCCTACCTGCTGGTTGGACTCGAGATATTGGTAGGCCTTTACGGTATCGGCGAATACAAAAGTCTTGGCGATCTTCGGTGTGAAGCGGCCGTCGGCGACTCGGTCGAAGATGTATTCGCGAGCGCTGCGGGAGAGCTCGGGATCAGCGTTGATTTCACGCAAGGTGTAGCCGCGCATGGTGAGTTGTTTGTGCAGTGCAATACTGAGGGGAAAAGGCGTCGGCTTCAGCGAGAGTGCGCCGTACACAATGAGGATGGCGTGGTTTGCGGCGGTGCCGGCGAGCTGCTCGACAAAGGGGCCGGCGACGGCATCGAAGATGACGCGAGCGCCTTTGCCTTCCGTGATTTCGTTGACGCGGGCGATCAGGTCCTCTTCCAGCGTGGCGATGACGTGATCGGCGCCCAGCGCCAGGAGCTCGTCACGCTTCTTTGAAATGCGCGTGGTAGCGATGGCGATGGCGCCTTCTTCTTTGGCGATTTGAATGGCAGCCAGGCCAACGGAGCTGGACGCGGCGGAAATGATGACGAAGTCTCGCTTGGCAATGTGCCCGAGATTGATGAGACCGCCCCAGGCGGTGAGGTATTGCATCCAGATGGCAGCGGCTTCGACCGGGGTGAGCTTTTCCGGATAAGGCGCAATGCTCGCAACGGGGACCACGGCCTCTTCACCCAGGACGCCGTAATCGTTCATGGAGAAGCCGGGAACGCTGGCAACCTTGCGGCCGATCCAGGCGTTGTCGACATCGGGGCCGACGTCCTCTACGATGCCGGCGGCTTCGTAGCCAAGGCCAGACGGAAGGCGCGGCTGCTCGAGATATTGGCCGCGGCTGTAGAGGGCCTCCGCGCGGTTGAGCCCAACCGCCTGAACGCGTATGCGGAGTTCACCGGCCTTGGGCTGGCGGGAGGGTTGGTCTTCAAACTGCAGAGCCTCGGGACCGCCGAGCCGATGGAAGCGCACAACCTTGGGCATGGAACTCTCCTCGTTCATTGGATGGGCAAGCACGGGCGCAGGGTGCAGGGAGTACGAGCGTGATGCGCACTGTTGCAATTTAGCGAAAAGGAGGAGAAGAGGGCAGCTACACTTAAAGTAGGAGCGAATTCCTGCCGGTATGGAAATAGAATTCGCACTGGCCCAGGGGAGGGCTGCACGTTCGGGTGATGAACCGCCGCGGTTGGAAATTAATCTGGGCTGCGAGCATCGCCGCGCTGCTGATGGTGGGCGGCTGCCGCAGGCAGCAGAAGCAGGTACCGCCCAAGCCGGCGTCGCCGGAGAGCCTAGCGCTGCACGCGATGGCAGACCATGCACGGCTGGAAACGATGCGCTGGCCGAACTTTTCCGATCTGAAAGGGCCCGTAGAGGACTTCTACGGCGCACATGATTTCGAGCCGGTCTGGCTGAAGGGGAAGATTCCAACGGAGCAGGCGCGACAAATGATGGCGGCGTTTGCCGCGTGCTCCAAGGACGCTTTGGATCCGGAAGATTATGACAGCTCCCGCTGGCCGGCGCGAGTTGCGGTCATCCATACGGACCGGGACCGCGCCGCGTTTGACATGGCGATGACCGTTTCGGCGATGCGCTATCTCAGCGATGAGCACAACGGACGCGTGGATCCGAAGCGCTTCAATTTTGGCGTTGATGTTGGCCAGAAGCGCTATGACCTGGCAAAGTTCCTGACCGAGAAGATCATCGCGTCGAAGAATGTGGGCGCGGTGCTGGTGACCGTGCCTCCGCAAAGCAACGAATACCAGCGGACGCTGGCAGCCTATCGGCATTGGCTGGAGCTGGCGAAGCAGGACCCGGGCGGCGGTCTGCCGCCGGTCGCGCGACAACTGAAGCCTGGTGACGCATATGCGGGCGCTGCGCGGATGCGTGAGCTGCTGGTGCTGGATGGTGATCTAAAGGACGATGCTGCGGGAACCGATGCGCCCGACAGTGCGCCGGCTCCGACGGCGAGGCGCTATGAACCCGCGTGGGCTGCGGCGGTCCGGCATTTCCAGTTTCATCACGGTCTGCAGGCAGACGGGAAGATCGGGCCGCCGACGATCGCTGCGATGAATGTGCCGACAGCGGAGAGGGTGCACCAGCTCGCGATTGCACTGGAGCGCTGGCGCTGGCTGCCGGATCTATATCAGAACGCGCCGATCTTCGTGAACCTTCCCGAGTTCAAGCTGCGGGTGTATTCGGACGAACCGCCGCCTGCTCTCGATTTGAAACCGGAGACCACGGAGGACGTGGCAGTGGTGCATGCGAGCGAGCGGCCTGCCCCGGCGGACATGACAAGCGACCACACGAAGATCGCGCTTGAGATGAATGTGGTCACGGGTAAGGCGGGCATCAAGCCCCCGGAAAAGCCGGGGCAGCAGCCGGAAGATCACCAGACGCCGATGCTCGTGAACCTGATGCGTTATCTGATCTTTCGTCCGTACTGGTCAGTGCCGATCGACATCACACAACGCGAGGTACTCCCGGGCATTGCGAAGGACCCCAACTATCTGGCGGAGCACGATTTCGAAATCGTGGACCACCGCAAGAAGCCCGTGATCTACACACCGACGCTGGATAAAAAGCTGCTGCATGGCGACCTGATGGTGCGACAGGATGCGGGTCCGGACAATTCGCTCGGGTTGGTAAAGTTCATGTTCCCCAATCCGTACTCGATCTATCTGCATTCGACTCCGGCGGTGGGACTGTTTTCGCGTACGCGCCGGGATTACAGCCATGGATGCGTGCGCGTGGAGAAGCCGCTGGCGCTGGCGGCATGGATCCTGCGCGACCGCGAGGAATGGACGCCGGACAAGATCGACGAAGCGATGAATACCGGGGACGACAATAAGGCGGTGGGGCTGAAGCAGACAATCCCGGTGACGATCTTCTACGACACGGCATATGTGGAGGCAGACGGGACGGTCGATTTTACGCGTGACATCTACGACTATGACCGACTGCTTGATGAAACCCTGGCGGTAGGACGGCCGTATCCCACGAAGGCGATAGCGCCTGTGGTGGATGTGCACGACGAGCGCTAAGCTTCCGCTCCCCTCTGCTGAGCTTATGCGGCTTTCAGAACGATCTTTCCGCTGGGGTGGCTCTCTGCCTCCCGGTGCGCTTCCTGGACTTGGTCGAGCGGCAATGTTCTGGCGATTGGAATTTTGAGGTTGCCGCGAGCGACTTCATCCGCGAGCTCGTACAGGCGCGAGGCATCGGGAACCGCCATCATGGTGGCGACCCTGACGTTGCGCTGTGCGGCTTCCGGCGGTGGAGCGAGTACAGTGCCGAAGACTCCGCGATCCTTCAGCGTCTTGAGAGCACGGGCCGCGGTGGGGGCGCCGACCGTGTCAGCGACAGCGTCTAGGTCGTGGAGCTTCTCCATCTGCTTCTCGTCATCGGTAGAGATGACCTGCGCGGTGCCGAGCGATTCTGCCTCTCTAACCTGCGACGAACGAACACCAGCAATGATCGTCGCCCCACGATCCTGCGCCACGTGCACGGCGCTGCGCCCGACATTGCCGACTGCGCCGAGAACGAGGACGGTCCAACCAGGCTCTACTTTGATGGCACGCTCGATAAGTTGTGCGCCAGTGAGCAGAATGAGCGGGAGCGCGGCGGCCTGCTCATAGCTGAGCTTGTCCGGAATGGGGGCGAGCACATCTGCCTTGGCGGTCGTGAGCTCTGCGTAGGTGCCGTTGGCCAGGCCCATAACGCGCATGCCCTTTGGAAAGCCGGTAACGCCATCGCCCGTGCGTACAACTTCGCCCGCGAGATCGCGGCCGAGGATTGCCGGCAGCTCAACGCCCATCCGTTTTGCAGCGGAGCCGTCCCGGATCTTCAGATCTACCGGATTCACGCTCGTAGCGTGCACACGGACGAGTACTTCTCCTGCACCCACTGGCGGGTCGTCTACGTTCTGGATGTGAAGCTGATCTACCCCACCGAAACCATCGATCACGACTGCCTTCATGACTGTGTCTCTCCCAAATTAGAGAGATGACTGACAGGGTGGAGCGTTTGCCTCAGGAATGTGCGTTCTTCGATGTTTAATCTGGCCACTCTATGCGCTGGAAGAGTGCGCGAAGGCGCAGGCCGCGTGCAGGATGGATGCTTTCGACGAACGCGATGCGGCCGGAGAGGTGGGCGCGGAAGTTGGGATGACTGGCGGGGTTTTGCGCATCGGGGCCGGTGCGGATGCAGTTGGTGAGGATGGCTTTGAGTTGGTCGAAGTCGGGGCGGGGAATATTGCTGCGTTGATTGATGACGATTCCCGCCAGGTGCTGGCGTACTCCGGGACGCATCAGACGCGTCTTGCGATGATGCACCGGAAAGCCTTCTTCCATCGAGATTGCGGCCACGTGAGTAGCGAAGCGTGCAGCGTGCTTTGCGAAGGCCTCGTCGCCGGAGAAGGCCAAGTCGTCGGCATAGCGGGTGTAGGTGGCGCCTGCGGATTGGGCAAGCCCGGCGAGCCGTTGATCGAGCCGCCAGCAACAGAGGTTCGCGATGGCGGGCGAAGTGGGTGCGCCCTGCGGCAGATGAGTTGGGCGATATAGGTCGCGAACGATCTGTAACTGGGCTGCATTGCAATCAATGCCGCAGTTGCGCCAGATATGCGGAGACGTTGAGGTAGTGCAGAGGGCGCCGAGCATGTCCGCAACGTGCTCGGGATAGCCCAAGGTGCGGAAGATGGCCTGCACTCGGGAGCGGCGGATCGAGGGAAAGAAACAGCGGAGGTCCATGCGCAGAACAGCGGCGCGGGCGACGTGTGGTGCGACGTAGCTGCGGACGGAGCGGTGTTTGAGAAAGCCGTGCGCGGCGGGATGTGGCGGGATGACGTCGAGGATGCCGGTAAGGATTCGGCGTTGGATGTGCTTCAGCCGGATCTTGGGCGCTTCGATAAGGCGGATGTCGCCGCCCGGCTTGGCGAGGACAATGGGCTTGTAGTGGCGGAGGGCGGATTGCGTTGAGCGGGCGCTGAGGCCCTTGAGATCGGCGAACCATTCGAGCTCCGCAATATCGAGACGCAACCATGCAGCGAGGGCGGCGACGGAATTGAGCGGCGGCAGCGGGAGGGAGGCGAAGATGCCGCGCGGCTGCATCGGTTCGGGGCCGATGAGGCGATTCGCTACGGTGAGCTGGGAGCCGAACGTTGTGCAGGCGAAGCGGAAGCTGCGATCAGCGAGCAGAAAGCCGACGACATCGCGATGACGCGGACGGGTCTGGCCGGTGAAGCGGCGAAGGTAACGCCGAGCGGTGGCGCGCAGCCAGGGCCAGCCGCGGCCGAGGACAATCTCACCGCGATTGAGAATGGCGTCGAGATCGGGGTCGCCTATGAGGAAGGCATGGGCGAGCGGCCTGGCTAAAGCATTCTTCCTGTTGCGGCGCTTCATCGAGGTCCGTGATGTGCGGGTTCTTGAGGAGAAACCCGCGCGATCTTCGTAGCTTGAGACGAGATCGACAGGAACAATGCTAGAGCACGAGTCTGTATCGCAGCGACGGGATGGGCGCTCCAACGAGTCTGACTCGGCGCGAGCAAGTCTGCGCTTGCGCGCAGTGAAGCTCACGCGATGCGATGGCAGCTTGTCATGTTTCCCTGGGGTATCCCCAGAGAGGTTCGGAGGGAAGCCGAAGCTTCCTGCCGCGCCTTGGCTTGGAGCGCCCGCCGTCGACGGATGATAGCAGGCGGCGATGCCAAAGAGATTACATGCCGGTGGCGCGGGTGGTGCGGTGGCGGTGCTGTGCGATTTGCCGGTGATGAGCGGCGGCGCGGCGGAGGTGGCCGCGGCGATGGCGATGGGGCGAGTAGGTCCAGGTACGGATGGCGCCCACGTCGACGTGCACGAAATGCGTGGTGGGGTAGTAGCCCACGCCACCCTCGTTCAGAGAGAGCGCGGCATTGCGGATGCGCGCGGTAGTGGAACCGGGGATCCGGATGTCGATGGCGTGACCGAGGATGTGCTGCGAGTGCTCGGCAACACCCTGGCTGGAGGCGCGGAGCACGTCATTGGTTTCCTGGGTGCGATACCCGCAGACGACGTCGATGGTGGCGCCGGGCCGGCGCAGACGAATCAGGATGTCGTGGAGGAGATCGAATTCCCGCGGATCGTAGGCGATGACGTCCTGGGTGTTGTGATCGCGAAGAAAGTAGTTGAGGCGGGCGATGGCTTCGGGCTGGTAGTTGTCACCGATGCGGTAGACGATATCAATGTCTTCCAGCGTGTGCAGGTTGTGCAGGCGCAGGCGGTAGGGCTCGGTGGCGTAGGCAGCGGGCTCGACCGGCATTGCGGAAGCGAGAGCGGCACGGAACTCAGGGTCGCTGGCCTGGGCTGCAGGGTTGTCCTCGTCTGGAGTGAACTGGACAGCCGGCTGAACCGTTGGCGAGACGGGGAGTTCTCCGGCCGGCGTGGCGGGCTGTGCCGAGGTTTGGGATGTGACCGGTTCTAGAAACAATGCCGGTGCGGTTGCGTCGGGAGTGGCGCTGGTCAGGAGAGCCGATTGGGGGCTGGTGCCGGGTTCCTGCGCGTGGACACCGAAGGAAGCGAGAGTGAGGGCTGCGATCGCGAATAGGGTACGGTGCCGCAAAGGCAGACCACCAGAGACGGATAGGGATTCGGAATGAGCGGA
>DASUWP010000053.1:0-2273 GCA_036378335.1 Acidobacteriaceae bacterium
GCGATCAGGCCACTCTTCCCCATGCCTAGCACGATCACTCGCTTGCCGCGCGTGACCGCATCCACCACAAGCTCCGATGCTCGGGTAAACACCGGGAGCATCGGCCCGTCCAGGCGTATTGCCAATTCCAGTAATGCCCGCGCTTCGGTGCGGACCAGCTCGGAGGCATGCGTACGTTCGGTCTGTGGTGCGGATGCCATCTGGAAGTCTGTCCGAATGCTAGCAGAGCGGCACTGGATGGGCCGGGCGCGGTAAACTGAAGGTGCAGGCGCCGGAACCAGCGCGCCCGAAAGGAAGCGGCTTCCCGTGGCACGACGAGCACTTCTGGTCCTCATCATGATCGGCGGCATTGGCCTGGTCGTCTGGTCCGGGGTGCGTAATTTCCGTCAGCGGCGGCTCAATGCTGAACATCGCCAGCAGATGCAGGCCGTACTGGTGCATACGCCCGAAACGGATCCCAACACGCCGTCGCCACTTCTCGGCAAGCCTGCTCCGGATTTCACTCTCGTCGATCTCGCAGGCAAGAAAGTCTCGCTCAAGGACTTCAAAGGTCATCCGCTCCTTCTAAACTTCTGGGGAACCTACTGCGATCCCTGCAAGATCGAGATGCCCTGGCTGGAGGAGTTCCACAAGAAATATGCCGGCCAGGGATTCGAAGTAGTCGGTGTGACCTACGATTCTGAGGTCGGCAACGCCGTCATTACGAAGAGCACCCACCAGCTCGGCGTCACCTATCCGATTCTTCTCTCCGATCCGAAAGCCGAAAAAGACTACCTCAGCGACTCGGAGGTATTGCCCATGTCGTTTTACGTGGATCGCGAAGGGAAGATCATCCAGGTCACCGCGGGTCTCGGTGGCAAGGACCAGCTCGAAGCCATGGTGAAGAAGACGATTGCCTCTAACAACTGATATGACACGAACACTTGCATTCGCCACCGCTCTCATCGCCTCCGCCGCTTCAACAGCAGGGATTGCCTCCGCGCAACTCAACATGAACGCGCCGGCGAAGAAGGCGTACGTTGTCTACGCGGCTGAGCCGCAAACGGTGGCTGCGAACAAGCCGGCTACGGTGGAGCTCCGCTTCCAAATACTCAGCGGATATCACGTGAACTCACACACGCCGAAGTCCGAGTTCCTCATCCCGACCGCGGTGACGCTTCAACCGGCCGCCGGTGTCAAAGCCGGTGAGCTGCAGTATCCCCGCGGGGTGTCTTACAGCTTTGCATCGGATCCCGCAACAAAGCTCGATGTGTACGCCGGCTCGTTCACGGTTAAGCTTCCCGTGGTGGCATCGGCGGGCGCACACACGCTCGACGGCACCCTGAAGTATCAGGCATGCGATAACGCCTCCTGCTACCCGCCGCGAGCGGTTCCTCTGAAGGTTCTCTTCAACGCAAAATAAGATGGTTGCTGAAGCACGGCGTTGTGAAGATTTCGGTGCCGTGCCGGCCCCGCATACCCGTGTCGACTGCGCCGCAGCCGACGCCCAAACGATCGAACGGAACAAGCATGGAAGAGTTTAGAAGGCTGACGCGGCTCCCCGCGTACGTGTTCAACATTACGACCGAGCTCAAGACCTCTGCCCGCAAGCGCGGTGAGGACATCATCGACTTCGGCATGGGCAATCCCGACGGCGCGACGCCGCCGCACATCGTCGCCAAGCTCATTGAGGCCGCGCAGAAGACACCGACTCACCGCTACTCTCTTTCTCGCGGACTTCCACGTCTGCGCAAGTCCATCTGTAATTGGTACAAGCGGCGCTACAATGTCGATTTCGATCCCGAGACGGAAGCTATCGTCACCATCGGCTCTAAAGAGGGCATCGCCCACCTCTGTCTCGCGATACTCGACGACCAGGACACGATTGCGGTCCCGAACCCAAGCTATCCCATCCATATCTTCGGGCCGGTGATAGCCGGCGCACGCGTGCAGAGCATTCGGCTGGACGAGTCGACCCAGGAGCAATCGCCCACGTCCGACGAGCTGATCGCGCGCCTTGAGTACGAACTGCCGCGCATGAATCCCCGGCCGAAGCTCCTGATCCTCAACTTCCCGGCGAACCCTACAACACAATGCGTCGAGCTCTCGTTCTTCGAGCGCCTGGTTCCGCTCTGCAAAGAACTCGGCATCTACATCGTCCACGACCTCGCCTACGCCGATCTCGTCTTCGACGGCTACCGCGCGCCCAGCATCATGGAGGTTCCGGGCGCGAAGGATATTGCGGTCGAGTTCTTCACCATGTCGAAGAGCTACAACATGCCCGGCTGGCGCGT
>DASUWP010000054.1:0-33420 GCA_036378335.1 Acidobacteriaceae bacterium
GGGACCCCGGAGTCCTTGCGTGCGGCGAGCCATGCGACGAATCCGGGGCGCTTGGCTGGATCATCGTAGCCGTCTGCCGGCGTGTTGTTCAGGTGCACTGCCTGCTGCTGCTCGTCCGCGCTGAGGCCGTGGCCGTTGAGCCAGTCGTAGGCGATGACCAGGTCCTGGACGCGATAGCCGGGTTGCGGGATCCCAATCTCGCCGCGTGCGTAGGCGGCGTAGGGGCCATCCGGCATCATGTCCTGCACGAAAATGGCGTCGGGGAAGAATGGACCGCAGCTATTCGCCGGGATCACACAAGCAAGGAAGGTAAATGCGGCAGCGAAGGCGAGGTGGGAGCGTTTCATCGGGCAATTTCCCGTGCGAGCGAGGATATGGGTGTGGTGGCGATCGCGCTGAACTGAGTGGGACGCCAGGGGCGCGGCGCGAAGATGTAGACGCGAGTCGATGGGTTGAGCGTGGCGAGCGATGCGGGCCAGGGCTCGTCGGTGGAGAGACCGAGGCTGGTGCGGCAGAGGGGTTCGGTAATCGCGTAGCGGGGGCGCGTGGCGCCGTTCAACGCGAGAGCGCGTGGGCCGCCCATGCGGAACTCCATGGGGACGGCTTCGTCGATGGGCAGACCATGCAGCCAGGAGTGCGGGCCGCACCAACTGACGAGCGCCGTGATGGAGAGCGGCAGGTTGGGCGGGAGTTGTGGTCGAAGCGCTTCAAGGACGCCGCGGTAGAAGGCGCGTTGCGACTGGGTGGCGTCGAAATCGAGTTGGAGGGCGCGGATGTCTCCGCTGGTGGGGTAATAGGCGAGGCGTGCGGCCAACGCGAGCCGCATGGCCGGCGTGTCCTGAAATCCGGAACGAGTTTCGATGCGGATGACGGCGACGAGCGGCGCATCGGGCGCGGGCGAGAGAGGCTGGCGGCGCGGCAGCACGGTGATGTGGTCGGTGAGGATGTCGGTTTCGGCTAGATATGCGACGCCAATGCCGGGCGGGAGAGCGCCGAGGTCTTCCGGCTCTTCCCAGGCCCAGAGGACACGCTGCGGAACCCGATCGGCAAAGGCGGCGGGAAGCGATGGCAACGGCGTGCGTGTTGCGCGTGTTTCACGCCAGTGATGAAGGCTGGCGACTCCGCCGAGGATCGCGATTGTGATGGCGAGGGAGAGCCAACGGCGAGCGGAGGTTGGGAGACGGGGCACGGCACCCAAGATAGCGCGGGGAATGTGCGGTTGGCGTGAAGAATGTACCGGGAATGTAACCCGGAGTGGATCGAAAGGGAACGTCCTACGGCTGATCGCGTTGGACGGCGTACTCGTCGACGATGACTGCGACGAGCACAGCCGTAGGGACGGCCACCATGGCGCCGACGACGCCGTCGATGGCTGATCCGAGCAGCAGGGAGACGATGATAGCGAGCCCGGGAAGATCGACCGAGCTTTGCATGATCTTTGGCGTGAGGTAGGAGTTCTCCACCTGCACATAAATGCCATAGGCGATAAGGACGTAGACGACGCGCATCCAGGAGTCCATGGCGGCGGCCAGGACCACCAACGCCATGGAGATGACGGCGCCCATCACCGGGATGATGTTGAAGACGCCCATGAGCACGCCGAGGGCATAGGAGTAGCGCACGTGCAGCAGGGTGAAGACGATAGTGGAGTAAATGCCGAGGATGAGCATGAGGGTGCCCTGGCCGAGGAGCCAGCGGCCCATGCGGACGTCGGCGCGGAGCAACGTCTGGTTGAGGCGTTCACGCCGGAGCGGGGCAAAGAACGAGAGCACCCAGTTGTAAGCGTGCTCGCCTTCCAGCATGAAATAGATGGTGAGGACGATGCCGGCAATGATCTTGACCACCTTGCTGGCCCAGGTACTGACGGAGGTGACAAGATAGGTGGCGAAGTTGGAGGCGTAGTCCTGGAGCTTGGCGTTGAGTGCTGAGACATCGAGGTGCGAGGCGAAGGGCAGATGCTTGAGGCGGATCAGCATCTGCGGACCGCGCGTGGGGAGTTCCTTCACGAATTCGCGCGCATCGCGGATGACTGGCGGAAGCGCGAAGAGCGCGAAGAGCGTAATGGCTCCGCTGAGGATAGCGAGGATGATGGCAATGGCCGAGCCGCGCCCCGGGCTCCATTTGCCGATCTTGATCTTCTGCACGCCGCGAAGGACCGGCATGAGCACGACGGCGAAGAGCGCGCTGACGTAGAGCAGGGACAGTTCTTCGCGCAATTGCCAGGCGATGGCCAGCCCAATGCCGAGCATGAAGGTAAAGACGATGTCGCTGCGCAGAGTGCGGGCCGGACGCTTTGGCTTGGGGTGCTCGAGGTCCGTGGTCTGCAGGTCGTAGGGGCTGATCTTCTCTGGCATGCGGCTCTCTCGAGTGGCTTTATTATGCTGCCCCGTTGCGGTTTATGCGTTGCTATTGTGCTT
Organism: Acidobacteriaceae bacterium; assembly: GCA_036378335.1. GTDB lineage: Bacteria > Acidobacteriota > Terriglobia > Terriglobales > Acidobacteriaceae > KBS-83. The sequence goes on from DASUWP010000054.1 coordinate 2,418, forward strand.
CGTGATGTTGACCAGGGGTAGCCCGCCTCGTCAGCCCGGCCCTGCTGAGCCAGCACTGATCAGCCACCCCAGGATGCGCTCAACCACCTCGACCGGAGGGACGCCCGCGGTGTCCACGGTGAGATGCGCCCGAGTGTAATGGGGTAGGCGCCGGGAGAGGCGCTCTTCTGGCGGTTCAGGCGCAGTCAGCAGGGGACGGATGGTTGGTTCCTGGTCCCCTTCGGTGCGGGTTTCGCGGCTGGTGGTGGCGCTCATGTGGCAGCGGGCGAGCAGCTCGGAGAGCGGGGCGGAGAGAAAGATCGTCACCGTTTCGGGCACAGATAGCGCTTTATCGAAGAGCAACTGGCGAACGGCTTCGGTTTCGATGGCGCCTCCGCCGAGCGCGACTACCGCGTGATCGTAATTGTGGGCCGGGTCTTCATAAAGAGGATCGAGCACGCGGGCGGTGGCCTCGGCTTCCAGACGGCGGAAGTGCTCTTCTCCGTCCCGGGCAAAGATTTGTGCGATGGTAAGACCGTGCTCCGCGGTGATGAGGGAGTCGATATCGACAAAGGGCCAGCGGAGGCGCGCAGCCAGGATGCGGCCCACGGTAGACTTGCCCGCGCCCATGAATCCGGTCAGGACAATGCGTCGGGGCAGTCGGTCGGGCAGCGTAGATCTTGGCCCGATGGGGCCTGCGCTCATTTCGCCTGGCTCGAGCCGGAGTTCTGCTTTTCGCTGGAGAGCGTGGTCTGGATGTTCTCCCACACCGCCGGGCTGGGGTCGTGGATGGGGAGCAATAGCTTGGCCTGTTGCGCGATGTACTCCAGATCTCGGACCAGGGCAGAGCACTGCTCACAGGTTTTCAGGTGCTCCTGCTCTTTCAGGTCGACGCCGGATTCGAAGAGCTCCGGGAGCTGTGCCTGAAATTCTGCGCAGGTCATTGAGGTCGTAGACTGACCGATTGTTTTCATGAATGTGCTGTTCTTGCCTGCGTTCATAGCAAGGCCTCACGCCGGTTTGCCTGCTGGCCGGTGCGCAACAGGTCGCGCAATTTCATCCGCGCCTTGTGCAGTTGCGACTTGCTGTTGCCGATGGAGCATTCCAGCATGTCGGCGATCTCGTTGTGCTCGTAGCCTTCGACGTCGTGCAGGACGAAGACGAGCCGGTAGCCCGGGGGAAGATCGGAGACCGCCCGTTCGAGCGTGACCCGATCGATGGATCCGGAGAGCATGAGGTCGCGCGCGCCAATGTCCTTGCGCGGACCGTCTTCCTGGGACGGCTCCAGTGTCTCTTCCAGCGAGACCTGGGGCAGGCCCTTTTTACGCAGATGCATCAGGACTACGTTGACCGCGAGACGGTGCAGCCAAGTGGAGAAAGCCGAATCGCCGCGGAAGGTGCCGATCTTGCGATAGAGCTGCAGAAAGGCCTCCTGGGTCAGGTCTTCGGCTTCGGCTACGTTGCCCAGCATGCGCAGGCACAGGGAGTAAACGCGGCGCTTGTGCAGGCTATAAAGGCGCTCAAAAGCAGCGCCGTCGCCGGCCTGCGCGGCAGCAATAGCCTCCGCCTCGCCCGCGATGGGTGGATTCCGGCGCAGATGCTGGTTAGACTTCTGACGCTCGGGAGCAGCCGTCGCGGTGCCTTTGGCAGGGGGGGAAAAGACGCCATTGGTTACGGATTTTGTCATTGTTGTTCGTTTGCCAGCCAATGCATTCGTCATGGAATTTCTAATGGTGGGTCACCCGTCGCATCTGGTTGGGGGCAATGCCTGTCGGACGCGTGGGAGAAGGCGGGGGTTGCCTTGGCGCGGCCAGTCAGCGACTCATGGGAGAGAGCAGATCGGCCCCTCAGGACGATTTGCGCTCGAAATAGCTACGGTTTGACAGCCACTGGAAAATTTCCGTTCGGGCCGCCATGCATGACAACGCGAACGACGGCGCCAGGCAGAAATTCCCATGCCTCGCCACCGGAATTGTAGTCCGGAGAAGCAACGAGCTTGAATAATCCTCCACCCATTTTCAAGCCGCGAGTCGGGCGGTACATCTCCGTGCCTTCATTTAAAAGGCGCACGTGAAGCTCAATAAACGATCGGGTGAAGGTCATATCTACTAGCTTCCCACGAATCGGGCGTAGAGAGTGCGCGCCAACGCGATATCTGTTGTGCCCTGGATCAGAGCGCGCCCGTCGGCGAAGAGCGTCATCGTGTGGGGGCCGCGGCGAAACTGGAGCAGCAGGCCGTTCTGACGGACCTCGCCATGTGGGCGGAGGCGGTCGGCGGCGGCGGCCAGATCGATGGGCCGATGATGCTCGTGGATTTGGACGGAGTTGCGGCCGCAGAGCGTAATGTGCGGCCGTCCTTCGCCGCGGAGGTGCGCGAAATCATGGCCCTGGCAGACTTCGCAACCGGCACGCGGTTGGGCGGCAGAGATTTCGGAGCGCTCGTTCTGCCAGAGATCCCACGAGAGCAGGGTGCGGCGCATGGCGTCGCGCGCGCCGGTCAAGTATTTGATGGCATCGGTGACCTGGACCGAAGCGGTGAGATTGACTGCGGTATTGAGGATTCCGGCAGTGTCGCAGGTCTCGACCGGGCCCGACGGCGGCTTGGGGAAAAGGCAGGCGAGGCAGGCGGTTTCGCCGGGCAGGATGTTCATGGTGGCGGCATAGGCGCCGAGAGCGGCGGCGTAGATCCAGGGGAGTCCTTGCTCGACAGCGTAGTCGTTGATGAGGTAGCGGGTTTCGAAGTTGTCGGTGGCGTCGAGGACGATCTGGGCGTCTTTCAAAAGCGCGTGGATGTTGTCGGGGACGAGATCGGCGATGTGGGGTCGGACATCGATCTCGCTGTTGAAGCGCGCGATCTGGCGGCGGGCGGCTTCGGCTTTGGGCGTGGCGGCGTCGGCGTCTGCTTCGTCGAAAAGCATCTGGCGCTGCAGGTTGCTCTCTTCGACGAAGTCGCGGTCGATGAGGATAAGGGTGCCGACGCCGGCGCGCGCGAGCAGGGCGGCCGCTGCTGCGCCGGTGGCTCCGCAGCCGACGATGGCCACCGTCGACGCGGCGAGGCGCTGCTGTCCCGCTTCACCGATGGGTGCAAAGAGCACCTGACGGGAGTAGCGTCCGGTCTGTGAAGCGGCAAGGATGCTGGCGCTGTCCATTGTGTCTAGTATAGAAAGGCGCGTCACGGTCCCGCTGGACGTTGGTTAGCTGGCTCACTGGTTCACCCCCTGCATCTCACCCAACGTGATGCTGCCGTGTTCCGCATGACGAGAGCATGTTCCTATTGCCATGGCCTTGGGGGTCGATGCGACGCACAGCTTTCGCCTGCGGAAGAAGCGCGTCGAATGTAGCGTCGGTCGGGTATTTAGCAATAGGGATATGCTCCAAACCGCTCCATGGGGGACAAACCCAACGGCGCACTCCCGTGAGAGGCTCTTTGAACGCAGTACCTGACTGTCCTGCCGGCGGCGACCGGAGGACCAACGAATCGAGGCGGAGGCGCCAGCGCCGAGCGTGGCTGCTGCCGCTGCTGCTGTTTGCCGCGGGTGCGTGCCTTGCGCAGAGCGCGACCGCTCCCTCGTCTAGTGCCGGGTCTGGGGGGGATGCCGACGCCGATCCGTCTGCGCAGTCCGCTTCTCCGGCGGAGTTCCTGCCCCACGCGCCATCCTCGCCACAGGCGAACTCCGGCGCGATGCGGGGCACGGAGTTGCCGGGTATCGAAGCCTTTGCTGGTAGCAAGGTCACGGGCATTCGTTTTGATGGGGTGAACGTGTCGATGCTGGGGCCGCTGCCTTCGCAGCTGGAGCTGCAGCCCGGTGACACGCTGACCGACGCCAAAGCGCGTGCGAGCCTGCGGCGCCTCTATGGCTCTGGTTTGTACGACACCCTCCAGGTGCAGGGTTTGCGGTCGGACGGCGGCGTGACCATCATCTTCGCCGGCAGGCCGCGGCTGTTCATCGGGCGGGTGCAGATCTTTGGCGTCAAGGATGATCGGCTGCAGGGGCGCCTCCTAGGATCGACGCGCTTGCAGCCCGGAACGCGCTTTACGCAACGAAAGCTGGACGCATCGCAAGCCTCGATCGAGCAGGCGCTGACCGACAACGGTTTTTACCAGGCGAAGTTGGAGCGACGCGAGCAACTGGACTCGCCGAACTCGCAAGTGAACGTGATCTACAACATCGAGCCGGGGAAACAGGCAAAGATCGGCAATGTGAAGGTGGACGGGACGCCGGGGATGTCTCTGGAGCAGTTCCGCAAGACCAGCAAGCTGAAGGTGGGCGGCAAAGTGAACCGCCAGACGGTAAGCCGGGCGCTGACCCGGCTGCGCAAGTACTACGACAAGAAGCAGCGCTGGGCCGGCGCGGTGACGTTGGAGACCAAGGAATATCACCCCGCGACGAACCAGTTGGACTATTCCTTCCAGGCAAAGCAAGGGCCGCTGGTGAAGGTGCGGGTGGAGGGCGCGAGGTACAGCCGCACCACCATCGAGCGGCTGGTGCCGATCTATGAAGAGGGCACAGTCGATCTGGACCTGGTGAACGAAGGCGCACACAACCTGCGAGCCGACCTGCAGGGCAAAGGCTACTTCGATGCCACGGTGACTCATGAGCCGGTGCACAACAGCGCGGAAGAAACAACCGTTCTCTATAAAGTGGACCGCGGGCCGGAGCACCGCGTGGATTCGGTGAGGATCGAAGGCGGGAAGTATTTCGATCACGACACGCTCGCAGAACACATCAGCGTGCGGCCGGCGAACTTCATCGAACGTCACGGGACATACAGCCAGACGCTGGTGCAGAGCGATGTCGGCAACCTGACCGCGCTTTATCAGGGCAGCGGCTTCAGCCATGTGGTGGTGACGCCGCAGATTCAAGACGTCGATACAAAGGGGAAAAACGGAAAGACCTCGGCGCACATCCGGGTGGTCTACAAGATCGAGGAAGGCCAGCAGCAGAAGATCGGCAGTTACACGATCAACGGGATGAAGAAGATCTCGCCCGATGCAGTGCGTCCTTCGCTGAACACAGAAGTGGGGCAGCCGTATTCATCGCTGAACGTGACCGGCGACCGCGACCTGATCCAGACCTATTACCTGAGCCACGGGTACCCGAACGCACAGGTCCTCCTGGTGCAGCACAACGATGCGAAGAACCCGGAACTGGTGGACGTGACCATGAACGTGGAGGAGGGCCAGCAGGTCTTCGTGAACAAGGTACTGGTTTCCGGTCTGCACTTTACGCGGCCCACAGTGGTAACGCCGCGCGTGACGGTGCGGCCAGGCGAGCCGCTGGACCAGTCGGCCCTGCTCGATTCGCAGCGCAGGCTCTACAACCTGGCCTTGTTCAATGAAGTGGATACCGCGGTGCAGAACCCCTCCGCCGACCAGCCGCGTAAAGATCTGCTGCTGCTGACGACCGAGGCCAAGCGCTGGGACGTGACCTATGGCTTCGGCTTCCAGGCGCAAACCGGAACGCCCTATCGCAATACACCATCGGCCGCATACCTGATCCAGCAGGGTATTAACCCGAGCACGTTCAGCGGCGGCGCGAACGGGCGCTTCGGTGTGAGCCCGAACCTGATCTTCGATATTTCGCGCATCAACCTGTTCGGAACCAATCAGTCGATATCCCTGCGCACCAACTACGGCACGCTGGAGCAGCAGGCGGTGGTGCTCTATCAGAATCCCGGACTGTTGAAGAATCCCAACTTCAACGCGTCATTCTCGGGAGGGTATACCAGCAGCCAGAACGTGACGACATTTTCGGCCTCATCCCTCTTTGCCACGGTGCGCGTGACCCAGCATGTCACCAAGCCGACGACGTTGATCTATTCCTGGTCGTACCGCGAGGTGAAGGTAAATCCGAACAGCATCCAGGTGAGTCTCGCGCTGATTCCGCTGCTGTCACAACCGGCCCGCGTGGGCGGTCCGGGACTGAACTACATCCGGGATACGCGCGACGATGCGCTGGACGCACACCACGGCACTTTCAATACGGTGACGGTCTTTCTGTCGGATTCCAAGTTCGGCTCGCAGGCAAATTTCAATCGAATCGACATCACCAACTCGTCTTATTACGATTTCGGCAAGCGTCACTGGGTGCTTGCCCGGCAGACGCGCTACGGACAGGAGCGCGCATTTGGAGATCGCACGCAACTGCTGATCCCGCTGCCGGAGCGGCTGTATGCGGGAGGCGCAACGTCGCATCGCGGCTTTGCCATCAACGCAGCGGGCCCGCGCGATCCGCAGACCGGCTATCCAGTCGGCGGCGCTGCCGTGGCGGTGAACACGCTGGAGCTGCGTACGCCGTATCCGAATCTGCCGCTGGTTGGTAACAATCTCGGTTTCGTGTTCTTCCACGACATGGGCAACATCTTCAGCCGCTCGCGCGACGTGTGGCCGAGCTTCCATAACTTTTTCCAGCCGGATCAGCGGGGCTGCCGCACGGTGCCGACGGTGAATACGAACCCCAACGGATCGCTGAATGTGCAGGAGGCCTCCTGCAGTTTCAACTACTGGTCGCATGCCCTGGGTCTGGGCGCGCGCTACCGCACCCCGATCGGGCCGATTCGCGTGGATTTGAGTTACAACCTCGATCCGCCCTATTTTCCGGAGGTGTATGACTACCAGAGCTCGACTTCGAATGTGCCGCAGCCGAAGACAGGCCAGGCAGGCAGTTTCAACTTCTTCTTCTCGATAGGGCAGACGTTCTGATGATGGCACGAGTGCAGAGGACGGGCAGATCGGCAGCGGCAGTGCTGGCGCTATGGTTGACGGCACTCTGCGCCTCGGCGCAGGCGCCCGAGTCTGGCACTCTGCCGCAGGGTGCCCCGGTGGGGCCTGCATCGCAGACCACGGGAAGGAACACACCGGTGCCGCTGCACCAGCGGACGGAGACGAAGGTGGAGGCGCCGAACGGGGGTCTCACGTTTCTGCCAGAGCTGAAGCCTACCGACGGCGTGGTGAACCTGCCCGTGCAGAAGGACGGCGATGCGCAGATTGCTGCTGAGGCGAGCGCGACCGGCCAGAAGCCAATGCTGCTGGACCGGGCAGTAGCGGTGATCAATGGAGACGTGATCCTGGCGAGCGATGTGCGCGAGGAGCAGCGTTTCGCGGTATTTGAGCCGCTCACCGCGCCGGGAGGCCAGTTCACGCCGATGGAAGCGATGGAGCACATTGTGAATCGCACGCTGCTGCTGAATCAGATGGAAGAGCAGGAGTTGGCCCCGCCGCCATCCGACAAGGCCGTGGACGAGCAGATTGCCTATCTGCGTAAACATCTTCCTGCATGTGCCGGACAGAGCTGCGAGACAGAGGAGGGATGGCAGCGCTTCCTGGCGGCGCACGGCGTTACAGAGGCGTATCTGCACACGCGCTGGAAGGAGCGGATGCGGATACTTGAATTTATAGGCGTACGCTTCCGCACCGGGATCCGCATTACCAAGCCAGAGATCGAGACATATTACAAGCAGAAGCTGGTGCCGGTGTTTGAGGCGCGCAAGCTGAAGCCGCCTCCGCTGGCGCAGGTTTCCGATCGCATCGATGAGGTGCTGCTGCAGCAGCACGTGAATGTGCTGCTGGGCGATTATCTGCGCAGCCTGAAGGATGCGGGCAGCGTGCAGATCCTCGATCCGCAGTACAACAGCTTGGGCAATTCGCCCGCGGCCACCGCACCCGCCAGCGGCGCTGACTTTACGCGGCCGGGACGCAATGGAGGCGAGCAGTGACTACGCAGCCGACGCCTTCTGCTGCGCGCCCGCGCCGGCGCGGATGGCGGCTGTTTGGACGCATCGTGTTGTACTGCTCTCTTTTTCTGATCGTGGTGCTGGGGATTGCGTTCTGGTATGTGAATACGCAGTCGTTTGCGAACTATGTGCGTGCGAAGCTGATCGATGTGCTGACGACGGCGACCGGCGGCCGCGTGGAACTGGCGCGGTTCAGCTGGCGTCCGCTGCGGCTGGAGGCGGAGGTGGATGGACTGACCATCCACGGGCTGGAAGCGCCGGGCCAGGTGCCGTATGCACATGTGGATACATTACGGGTGCAGGCGAAGATCATCGATATCTTCAAGGCGCAGGTGGGATTGCGCTCGCTCGACGTGGAGCATCCGGTCTTCCATCTCATCGTCTATCCCGACGGATCGACCAACCAGCCGGTTCCGAAGACAAAGACAGAGAACAACAAGCCGGTGACGGATACGATCTTCGATCTGGAGGCGAACCGCGCACAGGTGGACAACGGCGTAGTGCTGCTGAACGAACGGACGCTACCGTTGAATGTGGCGGCGAAGAATCTTTCTGTGACGGTGACGTATCGGCCGCGGCCGGAAAGCTATTTGGGCACGGTGCATGCAGAGGAACTGACCGCGGCGCGCGCGAATGCTCCGGCGGTGCATTCGAAACTTGACCTGAGTGTGGAGATGGCGCGCAACGCCGTGAAGCTGGATGGGCTGCATTTTGTCTCCGGCGATTCGAAGCTGGATGCTTCCGGAGCGCTGAACGACTTTACCAAGCTGAACTGGCAGCTTGGGGCAAACGGCGCGATCGACCTGCGCGAAGTCGCGGCGCTGGCTGCCGTCGAGGGCCTGGAGCGGGGTGAGACGGGACTGCAGATTCAGGGGCAGGGCACCGGCGTGAAGGTGTTCGACGTGAGCGGCAATGTGCGGCTGAAGGATGCGACCTATCGGCAGCCGTACCTGCTGCTGAGCGGAATCAATGCGACGACTACACTGCACGCGACACAGGATGAGATCAAGCTGCCGGATGTGAAAGTGCGGCTGCGGCGGGGCGGCGGTGTGGACGCGAATGCAAGGCTGGCAAACTATATGGCGCCCGCGCCTCCGGCCGAGCCTGCGGTGGCGATGCAACAGCCCAGGAAGGCACCGCGGGCTGTACCCAGGAACGGTCCGCAGCAGGAGGCTGCGATTCATGCGCGGATCTTCGGCATCCGGCCAGAGATGGTGTTCGAGATCATCGCGGTACCGAAGTACGAGAACCTGGGCTTCGATACACAGGCGGACGGTAGAGCCGATGTCTGGTGGAAGGGATCGATCAACGACCTGATGGCGAGCGCGAACGTTTCGCTCGCGCCCCCGCGTCCACCTACCCCAAATGAGATCCCGGTGAATGGTGCGATCGACGCGGGGTTTGTGCTGCGCGGCGGCAGACTGGACGCCCGGCACATCGAGGTGCACACGCCGGCATCGTCGTTGAATGTGACCGGCAAGGCCGCGTTTATTCCGATGACCCAGTCGAGTGCGTTGAATGTCGATTTCACGACCAGCAACCTGAATGAATACGACGCAGCGTTGATTGCGTTCGGTGTGAAGGCAAACGGCAAGAAAGGCGTGGCCGCGCTGCCGGTGCAGCTGCATGGCCAGGCCGGCTTCCACGGAACGGTAACGGGCTCGCTGCTGAATCCGGATGCGAAGGGCCACGTGAGCGCAAAAGACTTCGCTACGGTAATTGAAACAGCGGCGGCGACACATCCGCCACCCCGGCCCACGGCGCCGCCCAGTGCCCAGCCGCCGCATCCGCCGCCACCGTCGCAGGGCACGCGGCAAACCGTGCAGTGGGACGATCTGGAGCTGGATGCCGAGTACAGCCCGGCATTGATCTCTGTCGAGAACCTTTCGCTGACGCGCGGGAAGACGGCGATCCAGGCCTCTGGCCAGTTGCATGCCGCGCATGGTCGGCGCGGGAAGCCGATCTACAGCAACAGCTCGACATTGAATGCGAATGCGCACATCACAGACGCGAGCGTGACCGATCTGATGTCGATTGCCGGTGAGAGTTTGCCGGTGACCGGTACGCTGAACCTGCAAGCGCATGTTGGTGGTGCGCTGAATGCACTGACCGGGAGCGGCCATCTGACCGTGGCGGGTGGGCAGATTTATGGCGAGGACTACAAGAGCCTGAGCACTGATCTGAAGTTTGCCGGTGAGTCCGCCGGGGTGACGAATCTGGTTTTCGTGCAGGACGGCGGACGCATCACCGGCGATGGCGATTACAACCTGCAGGCGAAGAGCTTCCGCGGCGATGCGCAGGGGACGGGCTTCGATCTTTCCCATATTCAACGGCTGCAGAATGGGAAACATCAACTTGGCGGCGCGCTGACCTTCGACCTGCACGCTTCCGGCACTACCACTGAGCCGCAGGTGAACGGCAAACTTGCGCTGGCGAACCTGACCTTGAACGGGCAGCCGGCCGGCGACGTGAATGCAAATGTGAAGACAAGCGGACACACGCTTTTGCTGAACGCGGATGCAACGCTCGCGCAGGCGCGATTCCAGGTGGGTGGGCAGATGCAGCTGACCGCGGATTATCCGCTCGATGCAAAGCTGACGTTCTCGCAACTGGACTTTGCTCCAATCCTGAAGCTGCTGGATGTGAACGGGGTGCAAGGCGATTCGCAACTCCAAGGGGTGATCCACGTCTCCGGACCGGCGAAGACGCCGCGCCAACTGGATGGCACGGCGGAGATCGACCAGTTCAAGGTGACGCTGCAGGGGATGCCCCTTACCAGCAAAGGACCGATCCGCGCATCGCTGAATGACGGTGTGGTGAAGCTGAACCAGTTGGAGATCGATGCCGAGGACACGAACCTGGTGGCGGGCGGAACGGCCGATCTACTGGGCGATAGCGGCATGGATATGCAGGCGCATGGCGCGATCAATGCGAGGCTGGCGCAGAGCTTCAGTCCGGAGATTTCGTCCGCCGGACATATCGACTTCCACCTTACGGCGCAGGGCGCGCTGAAGAAGCCGGACCTGGAGGGCACATTCAACTTCAACAACGTCAGCATGGCGTATCAGCAGATACCCAATGGCCTCAGCCACCTGAACGGTTCGATGGTGTTCAACCAGGACCGGCTGGAGCTGCGCAACCTGACCGGCACCACGGGGGGCGGCACGGTAACGTTCGGCGGATTCCTGATCTACCAGCAGGGCGTCTACGGCGACATCACCGTAACCGCGCAGAATACGCGGTTCCGCTTTGCCGGGCTGAGCAGCTCTACCGATGCGAAGCTGCGGCTGCAGGGGACGCAGAACTCAATGCTGCTGAGCGGCAACGTCCAGATCACACGCTTCCTGGTGGGGCCGAACGTTGACTTTGCTGCGCTTACGGGTGGCTCAGGCGCCGTGTCGCCGCCGCCCGATCCGAATGCCTTCGGCAATAAGGTGCGCTTGGATTTGCATATCACTTCGGCGCCGCAAATGGACTTCCAGAACTCCTTCGCACAGATTGCCGGCAGCGTGAATCTGCGCATCCGGGGAACGGTGGCCCAGCCGGCGGTGCTGGGTCGCGTCAACATCACCGATGGCAAGGCGACCTACAACGGGACAACCTATCAACTCCAGCACGGTGACATTTACTTTACGAACCCGGTAAAGATCGAGCCGGTGATCGACCTGGACGCGACCACGCGCATTGAGGAGTATGACGTGACAATCGGGCTGCATGGGACGGCCAGCAAGCTGACCCCGACCTTCCGCTCCGAGCCGCCGCTGCCGGAGGCGGACGTGATCTCGCTGCTGGCGCAGGGGCGCACACAGGAGGAGCAGTCGATTTACAACACGCAGCAGCAGCAGGCGGGGGTGAACGGCACCACCAATGCGCTGCTGAGCGGGGCGCTGAACGCTACGGTGAGCAACCGGATCCAGAAGCTGTTCGGGGTGGGGAGCGTGAAGATCGATCCGACCTATACCGGGTCGCTGGGGCAATCGAGCGCGCGCATCACGGTGACGCAGAATATCGGCCAGCAAGTGCTGCTGACCTACGCCACCAGCGTGAACTCAACAACCCAGCAGCTTATCCAGGCCCAGGTGAACCTGACCCCGACCTTTTCCGTGACGGCGGTGCGGGACGAGGCGGACGTCTTTAGCCTGCTTTTCAAGGTACACAAACGATATAGGTGACATGATGGCTTGACGGTGCGTCTTAACAAAGGCGAACGGGAGTGATAGGCTTCGGCTCTCTGGTATTCCAGAATTCAAAGCAGTTGAGTTAGGCGCCACCTCCCCGCGCTTTGCAAGGAGAACGACGATGCGCATTCTGCGAACCATGATTGCTGCTGCAGTTCTGGCAGCTCCGATTGTTGCCTATACATTGCCTGCCGCCGCATTTGGCACGGTGGAAGACTCAAACAAAAACGATGCACAGATTCTGAAGGACGCGCAGAACAAGCTGAAGAACAAGCGATTCAGCGGAATACAGGCTTCCGTGCAGAGCGGCATCGTCACCCTGCGCGGATCGGCAAAGCTGTATGCCGACAAACAGGATGCGGAGAAGCAGGTCGGCAAAGTAAAGAACGTTGTGTCGGTGGTGAATGACATCCAGGTGGAGGCCGGCGAGACGACCGACCAGCAGCTGGCGGATAAGATCGGCAAGCAACTGGCCTATGACCGCGTGGGCTACGGAAACGCGTTCAATGCGATCACGGTCTCGGTTGACAACGGCGTCGTCACGTTAGGTGGCCATGCGCTGGGACCGGTGGCCAAGGAGTCTGCGCTGAACCTGGCGAAGCGTACGCCAGGGGTGCAGAACGTTGTCGACAAGATTCAGGTGGACCCGCTCTCGCCGATGGACAATCAGACCCGTATCGCGGTGGCGCGGACGGTCTATGGTTATCCTTCGCTGAACAAGTATGCGATCAACCCGGCGAACCCGATCCGCATCACGGTGATCAATGGGCACGTGATTCTGTCGGGTGTGGTGGACAGCCAGGCGGACAAGAACGTTGCCGGCATCCAGGCCAATACCGTGCCGGGGGTCTTCAGCGTGACCAACAACTTGCAGGTTGCCGGCCAGCCGGAAGAGCGACCCCAGCAGTAGCTCAAGGCCGTACCTGATTCGAGTCTGCCGGAAATCGCGCCGCTTTCGCCCGTTAGACTAGCTCTGTGGGGGAAAGCGGCGCATGCCTTTTCTGCGAAGTCTGAGCACCACGCTGGAGATGATCAAGTGGGAGCACTCGGTCTTTGCGCTGCCTTTTGCGCTGACCGGAGCCGTGCTGGGGGCGAACGGCTGGCCACATGCCGCGCAGCTTTTCTGGATCATCTTCTGCATGGTGACGGCGCGCTCCGCCGCGATGGCCTTCAACCGCTGGGCAGATGCAGACCTGGATGCGGTGAATCCACGCACGGCCTCGCGCGCGATTCCGGCAGGGCTGTTGTCGCGCGGTTTCGTGGGCGCGTTCACCGTGGCGATGGCGCTGCTGTTTGTCTTCGGCGCGTCGCGGCTGAACCGAGTGACGCTGCTGCTCTCACCGGTGGCGCTGCTGGTGCTGCTGGGCTACTCGTACATGAAGCGCATCACGCGCTGGTCGCACCTGGTGCTGGGCCTGGCGCTGGGGATTGCGCCGGCGGCGGCGTGGATTGCGATCCGCGGCGGGCTGGACCCACGCATCCTGGTGCTAACGGCGGCGGTGCTTTTCTGGGTGGCGGGATTCGACGTGCTGTATGCCTGCCAGGATGCGGAGCACGACCGCAGCGCCGGGCTGCGGAGTATTCCGCAGGCGCTGGGGCTGCATAGGGCATTCGGTGTGGCGCGGGCGATGCACGGCGTCATGCTGCTGCTGCTGGCGTGGCTGCTGCACCTCTTTCATCTGGGCCCGATCGCATGGTGGGGGCTGGTGACGGTGATGGCGCTGTTGTTCTATGAGCACTCCATCGTCTCGCCCAAGGATATGCGGCGGCTGAATGCCGCGTTCTTTACGCTGAACGGGATCATCTCGGTGCTGTTCTTCTGTTTCGTCGCGGCTGCTGTGACGTTTCAGCACTGATGACCGCGAAGCAAAAAAGCCTGCGACAGGCCGCAGGCTTTTTGTGGGCAGGGTGAGCAATCTAAGAATGGGTCCCGTGCTTCGCCCGTTCCCGGTCCTTGAAATTATCGATTTTAGCGTTGGCTTTCTTCTTCATCTCGGCGACTTTGTCAGTCACGTGTTCGCGATGTGCATTGGCGGAGTCTTCGGCTTCGGCTGCGTGGCGATCGTGCGTAGTCCGGGCCGCATCTTTTGCGTTGCCCCAGGTCTCTTTGGCTGCGCCCTTTACCTGGTCAGCGACGCCCTGATTGGCCAGCCTTTGATTGCCTACTGCTTCACCGACTTTTTCCTTTGCCTTCCCGACCCCTTGCTCGAATTTCCCTGTTACCCGGTTCTTGTCCATGGTTTGCCTCCTCGGGTTCACTTCCCGGACTCTTGGTGAATTCGCGCACGGCATGCTATCTGTAGCCCGCATGCCGCGCGCCCTAACGCCGAAGTCAGACCGCCGTACGGCGGCCGCCGACAAGCTGCAGAATGAGCACCACCAACGCGATCAGAAGCAGAATATGGATATATGCTCCCAGCACGTGGAAGCCTACGAATCCCAACAGCCACAGCACCAGCAATACGACGAATATTGTCCAGAGCATTTGTTATCTATCTCCCCGCAAATATGCGTCCTTCCGGTATGGTATGGTGCGCTTGACGGTGCCTGAGTTGCCGTATCTGCACAAATAAATCCGGGTTGAAATCTCATGAAGATAGCTATTCAGGGCGAGCTGGGCTCGTTCAGCCATCAAGCCGCGCTTCGTGCTGCTGCCAGCGCTACGGTTGTCCCTTGTGTTCTCTCCGCAGATGCATTTGAACGGCTGCGCAAGGGAAAGGTGGACGCGATCATCGTCCCCATTGAAAACACGCTCGCCGGATCGGTTGTCGAACACTACGATTTGCTGCGCGAGCACGCGGTCTACATCGAACGCGAGACGGTGATCCGCATCGAGCATCACGTCATCGGGGTACCGGGCAGCGATATCGAGCAGGTGCACCGCATCTATTCCCACCCGGTCGCGCTGGCGCAATGCCGCATTTTTTTTCAGCAGCATCTCGGTATCGAGCCGATTGCTTTTTACGACACCGCGGGCGCCGTGAAGCAGATCATCGGACTGCGGGACCGTCACTCGGCCGCGATTGCCGGTATACAAGCGGCGGATATTTATGGCGGGGCAGTGCTGCTGGAGGGGGTGGAGGACGATGCCGCCAATTTCACTCGCTTCCTGACGGTGTGCGCAGGCACCGCGCCTAGCGAACCTGAGGGAGTGCACAAGCTGAGCCTGTGCTTCCAGGTGCAGCATCGTCCCGGGGCACTGGCTGCCGTGCTGGCGACGATCTCGGCCGCGGGTGGCAATCTGACCCATTTGCAGTCCCGCCCGGTGCACGGGCGGCCTTGGAATTATCACGTCTTCGTGGATGCGCTGATGCCGGATGCCATGGCCAGCACGTTGTTGCTGGACCGGTTGGCCGGAGTGGGAGCAACGCACAAGGTGTTGGGACGCTTCCAGCCGGCGCCGGAATTCGTCTGATCAGAGGGCAGGGTTGAGGGCCAGGTGTCAGGGCTCAGGGTGTCGAATGGGCGCCGGTAATGCACCGAGGGGTCTCCGGAAACACAAAAAAGTACGGCATCAAAGAATTTCGCCGATAGACTTTGGGGCGGCGTGACAGGACTGGAAGGGTGTTGCATCCCACCAGTAGGGCCGGATGGTCACGGCCGCCCCCGAGGACTGCGAATTCTGCGACCTTTGGAAACCTGATGCGTCCAATGTACACATATCTGATATAAGGGCACTCATGGCAAGCGACTTCCTCAGCATTATCGAACCCGCCCACCGCAATCAGCAGAACGAGGGTGGCGAACCGCAAGCGGGTGGCCGGGTCCTGCCAGTTCTACCGGTGCGGGACACCGTCCTGTTTCCCCATGCCGTGCTACCCCTGACGGTGGGCCGGGAGAGCTCGATTCAGCTCATCCAATCGCTCGGCGACGAAAAGACTGTAGTAGTCGTAGCGCAGCGGGACGCTCGAGTCGACGCACCGCAACCTAGCGACCTGCACTCGGTGGGCACTCTGGCCACCGTGCATAAGGTCGTCAAGATGCCCAACCAGAGCCTGTTTGTCTTCACCGAAGGCACGCAGCGCGTGAAGCTGGGCGAATTCAACCAGTTTGAGCCGTTCATGACCGCATCGGTCGAGCCAGTGCCGGAGATCACGCCTGCGAAGGGCGCTGAGATCGAAGCCCTGCATCGCAACGTGACCTCGCAATTCCAGCAAATCGTCACCTCCTCGCCGACACTTTCCGACGAGCTGCAGACGATCGCGCTGAACATCGAAGATCCGGGCCGCCTGGTGGACTTCATCGCGTCCTCGCTGCCCTTCCTGCCCACAACGGAGAAGCAGGAGCTGCTGGAGACCCCGGACGTGGTCGCCCGCATGGAGCGGATCAACAAGCACCTAGCGAAGGAGCTCGAGGTCCAGCAACTACGCAACAAGATCCAATCCGAAGTGCAGGATCAGGTGCAGCAGTCGCAGCGCGACTACTATCTGCGCGAGCAGATGAAGGCCATCCAGAAGGAACTCGGCGAAATGGACGAGGGCCAGAAGGATATCCAGGAGTTGCGCGACAAGATCGAAGCCGCGGGCATGCCGGAGGACGTCAAGAAAGAGGCGACCAAGGAACTGAACCGGCTTTCGCGGATGTCGCCGATGGCAGCCGACTACTCGCTGACGCGCAATTACATCGAGTGGCTGGCGGTGTTGCCGTGGACCAAGAGCTCGGGCGGCACAGTGGACATTGCGAAGGCGAAGGAGATTCTGGACGAGGACCACTACGACCTGAAGAAGGTGAAGGACCGCATCCTGGACTACCTGAGCGTGCGCCGGCTGAAGCCGGACATGAAGGGGCCGATCCTTTGCTTTGTCGGACCTCCGGGTGTGGGCAAGACCTCGCTGGGCCGCTCGATCGCGCGCGCTCTGGGACGCAAGTTCCAGCGCATCTCGCTGGGCGGCATGCACGACGAGGCGGAGATCCGCGGACATCGCCGCACCTACATCGGCGCGCTGCCGGGCCAGGTCATGCAGGCGCTGCGCCGCGCAGAGACCAACGATCCGGTCTTCATGCTCGACGAAATCGACAAGCTGGGCCGCGACTTCCGCGGCGATCCGGCGTCGGCGCTGCTCGAGACGTTGGATCCGGAGCAGAACAACACGTTTCGCGACAACTATCTGGACGTGCCGTTCGATCTGTCGAAGGTGCTGTTCATCTGCACGGCGAACATGCTCGATCCGATTCCGGCTCCGCTGCTGGACCGCATGGAACTGATCGATCTGTCCGGCTATACAGAAGAGGAGAAGGTGCACATCGCGTTCCGCTACCTGATTCCGCGACAGGTTAAGGAAAACGGCATTCAGCCCGGTGAAGATGGCCGTCCGCTGATCGAGTTTCCAGAGGACAGCGTGCGCTTCATCGTGCGGCACTACACGCGCGAGGCGGGTGTTCGCAAGCTGGAACAGCTGATCGGCACGGTCTGCCGCAAGCAGGCGCGCCGGATCGCGGAAGGCAAGCACGAGACGCTGGTGGTCGATCGCGCGACCATCCACGAGTTCCTGGGCGGCATCAAGGTCCGGGTCGACACGGAGATCGCGGAGCGGACGAAGCGCGCCGGCGTCTCGGTGGGACTGGCATGGACGCCTGCAGGCGGCGACGTGCTGTTCATCGAGGCGAATCGCATGAAGGGCAAGGGCGGCTTCACCATGACGGGGCAGCTTGGCGACGTGATGCGCGAGTCGATGCAGGCGGCGTTGAGCTGGGTGCGGTCGAACGCGGGTTCCCTCGGACTGAGCGAGGACTTCACCTCGGAGCAGGACCTGCACATTCATGTGCCGGCCGGCGCAATTCCGAAGGATGGACCCTCGGCGGGTGTGGCGATGGCGACCGCGATCGTGTCGCTGATGACCGATACGCCGATTCATCCGCTGACCGCGATGACCGGCGAGATCACGCTGAGCGGCAATGTGCTGCCGGTGGGCGGCATCAAGGAGAAGTTCCTTGCGGCCAAGCGGGCGGGGGTGCTGGACGTGATCCTTCCGGCGGAGAATCGTCAGAACGTAGAGGAGGATCTGACCCCGGATCAGATTGAGGGCGTGAGAATCCACTACGCGAAGACGATTGATGACGTGCTGAGTGTGGCGCTGCCGCGGTCCACGAGCGAGCAGCAGCACGACAGTGTTGTGCGCGAGCAGGTGATCGAGCACGCTACGGCGTAAATCGGCGGATTCACCGGGAACTACAAGGCCTCACCGGCAAGGTGGGGCCTTTTTCTTGCCCGGATCTCACCGTGAATGATCGTTCGCTGCTGTGTTGGCTATGTAGTGTGCTATATACATAGTCGTGGATATCTATTACGCAGTTATTCCCGCGTTGATTGTCCTGACCTGCATTTTCGCTGCGTGGTTTTCGCTGCTGCGAATTCTCTCGCTCGGACGGAAGAGCTATCCGGCATGGCGAAAGCTCACGGAGCGGGTCGTTCTTTCACTGATCGGTCTGGGGGCAGTCGCGGTTGCGGCGAGCAGTGGATACAACGCAATCGCGCTGCATCGCTTCCGCGCGCACCCGCCAGGCGAGATGTTGGTCGTGAATGGGCACAGGATGCGCATCGAGTGCATGGGAACCGGCTCGCCGACCATCGTGCTGGATGCAGGGCTGGGCAATGACGGGCTGATCTGGGGTGGCGTGCAGCCGGTGCTCGCGAAGACTACGCACGTCTGTTCCTATGACCGGGCGGGATTCGGCTGGAGCGATGCGCTGCCGCCTCCACGCGACGCGGACCATATCGCGACCGAATTGCACAGACTGCTGGCGACCGCTCACATCTCTGGTCCGATTGTGCTGATGGGGCACTCGATTTCCGGTATTTATATTCGGGATTATGCGACGCGATATCCGGCAGAGGTTGCGGGATTGATTTTTGTGGATGGCTCTACGCCGCTGCAGAATCGGCACCCTGCGTTCAAGGCTCTTGATGCCAAGAGACAGCCCTGGTATTCGGTGCTAGTGAATCAAGGCGCGTTTGCTTTGGGTCTTCCTCGTTTGTTCGTTGGTTGTTCGCAGAGTCTTGCAGGATTTAGTCCGTATGCCGCCAAGCTGCAAGGCGAAGACAGATGCCACGAGCAGTTTGGTGCCATTGCTGGCGAGGAGGAGAGCTTCGATCGTTCAGGCGAGGAAACGATCCACACCGGACCGTACGGCGCGCTGCCCATACTGATCTTTTCGCAGGACATCGCGACGGCCTCCTCCGAAGGCGAACCACGCGAGTTGGGAAATGCGTGGGACCAGATGCAGGAAGATCTGAAGAAGCTCTCAACCCGCAGCCGTCGAATTATCGCCAAAGGCAGTAGCCACTACATTCAATTGAACCGTGCCGACCTGATCGAGAGAGAAGTGCCACTGTTTGTGGAGCAGATTCGGGGCACCGGGCCTGAGCCGACGAAGTATGGTTCGACGACCACGGAATAATGTCTCGCAGTTGCAACGACAGAGATAAATGGAAAAGGCCCCACCGGCGCGGTGAGGCCTTTCGTGCCCTGATCTTGTGTTTTGACAGCCATCGAGGCTGGATTTGCTCTTTTCCCGTGCGGGACGTCTTCAGCTCTGACCCGCGGGAAGAACTCTAGGCGTGAACCCTGAATCTGTCGTTCGCGTGAATCAGCTGGTTGTAGCGGTCCCATTCACGGTAATAATTTCGAATGATCCGCTGCATGATTCTGTGATCCCGCGAAGACTGCTCATCAGAGTCTTGCAACGTGCGGATGTGGTTCTGAATTGCTGCCTGGCGATGGCGCCAAAGTTTTTTGGCTTCTCGCGCTGTCATCGGATCACCTCACCTCACTTCCGTACCAGTGTTGTGGCCCTACTCTTGGGATGCGAGGCATATCGACGGTTTTGCATGCCCCGCCGGCCGGTTGCGAAGGAATAATTCCGCATGCAGCGACATACCTGAGGCAACCGAGATAGTGTAGGCGCGGATTTTTATTTTCATCGTGCCTGGCTGCGTCTATTGATTTTTCGGGTAGCTATGCAGTTGGGGACCGATCAGGTTGGAGTACTTGTAATTATCGTGCCGGTCGGCATCGATGGTCCAGAACATGGCTCCGATCACGCCTGGGTAGCCTGACTGTTTGCGCAGTTTGTAAGTTGTTCCGACGGGAGCTTTGCCGGTGATGATGTAGTCCATTGCCTGACTGACGATTTCCGGCTCCGTGTATTCGGTGAGAAAACCGACAGCAACTTTGTTGGCCGGCATGGGTGGAAAGAACTGCTTCGGATTGCCCCCTACATTGAAGCCGTGGAGCAGCAGCTCCGTCATCGCGGCGTGATAGTTCACCGAACTGGACTGATAGATCTCTCCATCCAGACCTTGGAGCGGCGGCGTGTTGTAGTCCTGCACGTCGATGAAGGAGAGGATGTCGCGCAGGCCATAAGCGATGGGCAGATAGGAACCGAACTGGCCTCCGTAACCGGGATAGCCGCCGGGGATCTGCGAACCTTCCGGAACCAGGCTGATCATGAATTCCGGCCCGAAGTGCTCGCGTAGCTGGCGGAGAGCGGTGATGAGGTTGACGATGGAGGGGGTGGTGGGGTGACGGAAGTCGGTGTCGCCGGGCGCGAGAACGAGCGAGGGAGTTTCGAAGTCTATATCGACGCCTTCGAAGCCGTACTCCGAGACGATGCTGGTGACGGAGGAGACGAAGTTAGGAATGTCTTTCGAATCGTCGAGCTTGAAATACTCGCCGCCTCCTCCGAGAGAGATCATCACCTTCCTGCCCTGGCTCTTGAGTGTTGCAATGTCGGCTTTGAGTTGTTCCGGATCGATGCCGCGGGGAGCCCGGAAATGCAGCGTGCCCTCGGGTGCGCTTTTATCGGGCGAGGCGAAGGCGACCAGGATGACATCCCACTGCGGCGCGACCTCATGCAATGGAAACGGCGTGTTCAAAGCGCTGAATCGGGAGCCGGTCCAGTAGCCGATGAGCTCATGGCCGTTGTTAGAGCCTTTCGAGGCCGCAGGAGTAGTAGTGGGCTCTTCGCTTGCGGCTGCTTGAGCACTGCGATCGGGGCACGGCTTGGCTGGTTCGGACAAGGCGTGAGGATCGGGGAAACTGTAAACGCTGGCGGGAGCCGCTGCTGCTCCCAAATACCAGGAAAGAAGCGCGACGTTTTGAAGGTGATAGGTGAGGGCGGAGGTGCGGGCGAGGAACGGCACCGACGCCGGAAAGCTGTTTTTCGGATTCGTGTTGGTGGGTTGAAGCAGAAAGTAATTCGTGCCGACGCCTGCGCCGGCGCAAGTCTCATCGCCTGCCGGATGCAGCCACGAGGGGAAGAAGTTGCCGCGAGCCGTGGCGGTGCGGAAATAGCTTTGCGGATCGTGCAGCGGGTCGTTGAAGAATTCCGCGAGCTGCTGGGTGAGGGGCTGGATGTCGCGATCGGTGACGATGGCCGGCGCAGAGCGAAGATAGGAACCGAGCACGAAAGAGTTGCCGGTCGTGGCGTCGATGCCATGCGTCCCCCAGGAACAGCACACGGTTGCATCAGCAGCGGCGTAATAGGTGGTGTTGTGAGTGACCGCGATGATCAGTTTCCCGTCCTCGTGCGGAATCTGACGGAAGATTTCCTTTTGCAGAAACTCGGAATCCACGACGGCGAACGACCTCCCGCTCTTTTTTGAAGTCAGTAGATAGCCATAGCCGACAGGGATGGCGATAGTGATGCGCTTTATTTCAGGCTTGCCGAGCAGGGTGTGGCCCTGCTGGTCTGCCGGGAAGGTGGCGCGGAGCAGCGCGTCGCCATACTGCGTTTTGTTGCCAGAGGAAAAGGCGAACCGGGTAAAGACCGGCGATTTGAGGATGGCCGGGACATCGGGCGCCGCATCCATGCGAGTGGTGCGGTCCTGGAAGGTGAGCGCGATAGGAACCAGCACCGTAGGGACGACAGTTGTGCCGGCTTGTGCAGGATCGCGGCCGGCGAGCGTGTAGGAAGTCGCGGCGATGGTGCGTTGAAACGTCGGGATGGTGCCTTGTGCATGCGCGTGGAGCAAGGAGAGCATGAGAAAACCGGGCAGGCAGATAGTTCTGATTCGCATGGGCAGCCGTTCCTGGAGCTTGATGCGGGTTATTTGTGCAAGCCGAATTTTCTCATGCTGCACCCCGCGTCGAAACTACAGAACGATCCGCTGGGTGATTGCGAACGGGACAGACAGAAATGCGCCTAACAGGAGCGGGAGCGCTCACGTCAGGCGCAGCGGAGAATTTGCCAAAGGTGCCTCCAATAGTTACGAAAAGGCCGCTGCTATCTCAGCGGATGAGGATAGCAGCGGCCGGAGGCTCGGGGAAACGGCTTTGGGTCGAACGTCAGCGATGCGGCTGCTCGCGCGGGTTTTCACGAGGAGCTTCGCGCTGGGGTTGGGAACGTTGTGGTTCAGGTCGCGCTTCCTGCCGCGACTGCGGCTGCGGAGCAGGACGCGATGGTTGCGGTTCGGGCCGTTGCTCCGGCCGCGGCTGCGGAGCAGGACGGGATGGTTGCGGTTCGGGCCGTTGCTCCGGCCGCGGTTGTGGCGCTGGACGCATCGGTTGAGGAGCCGGGCGGTTCTCGGGGCGCGGCTCTGGAGCCGGACGCGCGGGCTGCGGTTGGGGAGCCGGACGCGCCGGTTGAGGCGTGGGCCGAGCTTCGGGCCGCGGTTGTTCGACCGGACGAGCGGGCTGCGGTGCGGGCCGGTATACGGGTGCAGGCTGCGTGTGGTTGGGCTGTGGGCGTGATGGTTGGGCGGGCGCTTCCGGCCGCGGCGCGGGACGATTGGTTGGCGTTGGGGCGGGGCGCGCCGGCGCGACGGGCTGCGTGTGGGTTGGCGTTGCTCCACCGGGGCGACCGGCAGGCTCATTGGGCCGCGAGACAGGCTGGTTGGGCCGTGCCGGTGCTGCTGGTGCTGCCGGCCGTGCGCCTGGCGCGGGCCGGGCGACAGCGGGTGCGGGACGGGTTGCGCCATGCACGCCGGGGTTCACGACCGTGGGAGCCACGTGAATCGGACGCGTCTGGATTGGCCGCGGCGCGACCAATGCAGGCGGTTTGCCGCCGTTGAAGCGGACATATTGCTGCCGGTTCTGCGCTGCCTGGGTGCGGTGCTGCACCTGGACAGGGAGAGGACGAACGTGCGGCTCGCGCATCGCGGCAAATTCGCTCTGCGTAGGCCGTACGTTGAGGCCGCCGCGTCCGCCGTTGTAACTGACGCGATTGTTCACTATGTTCACCACCTTCACGTTGTAGACGTTGGTGATGCGCGTCGAGGTGATGTTGGTGACCGAGCGGTTGTACATAAAGCGGTCATTGTCCCAATAGCCACCGTGGAAACCTTGCCCGGTGTACCCGTAACCATAGGGAATACCGCCGTAGAAGCCGACGTGCGAGCCCCAGTAGCCGTGGTGCCAGCGAAAGGCGCCGCCGAAGAACCCCCACCAGGGAGGCGTCCATAGCGCACCGGTATAGGGAGCAAGCACCCAGACGCCGGGAACCCAGTAGTAGCCATACGGTCCCCAGGCCCAGTAACCGGGATTCCAGATGTAGCCCACATCCGGGCAGGGCGGCTGCGCATAGACGGGAAGCTCCGGCGGGGGCTCACTGGCCTGAATCGCGGCGTCGTAGCCTTGTTGGTAGCCATCGTTGTATGCGTCCTGCTGGTAGGTCTGGTCAGCGTAGGGATTGTTGTCGTAGACGTCGGAGCCGTCGTTATCGGACGACTGTTCCTGAGGTGGCGGCGCTGAGTATTGCGGCGCCGGGGAAGCAGGCGCAGCCGCATACTGCTGCGGTTGCTGATCCTGCTGCTGCGGCTCGGGAGCCGCGGTGCTCTGCGGGGCATTGCTTTGCGCAGGCGCGCCGGCGGTCGGCTGTGGCTCGGCCTGATTAGCAGCCTGGCAGCTTCCATCGCTCATCAACACTTGGCCGGTGGGACAGGTGCTTTGCGCATCCGCATCATTCACGCTCGATGGATCGCCGGATGGGCTTTGGCTATTCGCCTGTGCGCTGGTGGTATGGCAGCCGGCTATCGCGAGGCCCAGGGTCAGTGCGAAGGTGGCGGTTGTCAAGAACCTCGGAACAGCATGATGCCGCGCTTGATTTGAGACTGAATCCGGCGCCGGCGAAGTGTTGCTATCTCTATGGCTTGCCATTCGTTCTTGCATGATGACAGTTTGGACACGGATCGGGCGACAAGGTTGCTCTTGAACCAGCGGAGTTACCAAAAGACGATGACGAAACGTCCGTTTTGGGCGGATGCGGCTCTGAAGCTGGCAGTCATTTATGCTGAGTGCCGACGATGGCACGCATCCTTACCGCAGCGGTGCTGATCCCGCTGGTCATCCTTCTGCTGTTTCGCGCGCCCTTCTGGGCAGTGACCCTGGCGACTGCGACGGTTGCTGTTCTTGCCTGCTGGGAGTACCTGGGCCTGGCGGACAACAGCGGCGCCCGGACGCCGCGCTGGCTGGTGCTGATCGCGGTGGCGGCGCTGTTTGCGATCAATTTCTTCCGTCCCGAGATGCTGATGGCGGGCTTCAGCGCGCTGGCTTTCGTCCTCTTCGTCCTCATCGCGTTTCGTTCCCCGCTGGAACGCGTGCTGCTGGACGCCTCGGTTTCGATCTTCGGCCTGTTGTACATCGGGCTCGCGCTGGTGACGATTCCGCTGATCTGGGCGGCGGAGCACGGGCCGTCGCTGCTGCTGCTGCTGTTTTGTGTGGTGTGGGCGGGAGACTCGGTCGCGCTCTATGTCGGCCGTTCGCTGGGCCGGCATAAGCTCGCGCCCAAGCTCAGTCCGGGCAAGACCTGGGAGGGCAGCCTGGGATCGGTAGCGGGGAGCCTGATAGTGACGATGTTGCTCATTCTGCTTGCGGCCTGGATGGCGCGCCATAATCTTCCGGGCCTCTCCTACGAAGGCGGCTGGCTGCATTGGCTGTTGTTGGCCGTGGTGCTGAACGTGGCTGCGCAGGTGGGCGACCTGGTGGAATCGGCATTAAAGCGGGGCGCCAAGGTGAAGGATTCCGGCTCACTGCTGCCGGGTCACGGCGGGGTGCTGGATCGCATCGATGCGCTGCTGCTGGCGGCTCCGGTGCTGTGGTACGCGCAACTGGTGCAGCAGTCGTTCTAGAATCAGACGGTTCCCGCGGGGTTCTCTCAATCGCGATCAGAGGAGACAAATGAAAACATCTCTGCTGCTTCTGGTTCTGGCCCTCCCGGTTTTGAATGTCGCAACAGCGCATGCTCAGAACGATTTCCAGACGGAGGGGCTTTGGGAGGGCTACAACGGCGAGTGGTCGCATGTTTCCCAGCAGTTGATCGCGCTGGCAGAGGCGATTCCGGCGGAGAAGTATTCATGGCGTCCGGCGCCTGGCGTGCGTTCGGTGAGCGAAGTGTTCATGCACATCGCGCTCGCCAATTTCTATCTGTTGAGCGTCACCGGACCGAAGATGCCTCCTGATATGACATCGATTGATCTGGAAAAAACGGTGACGAAGAAAGCGGATGTCATTCAGTGGCTGCAACGTTCGTTGGACGCGGTGAAGACGGCTCGCGCTCAGCTCAAGCCGGGCGACCTGGAGCGCAAGGTCAAGATCGAGGGCAAGACGGTGACGGTCGATGGGATGTATCTGCGGATCATCGTTCA
This sequence comes from Acidobacteriaceae bacterium, assembly GCA_036378335.1. GTDB lineage: Bacteria > Acidobacteriota > Terriglobia > Terriglobales > Acidobacteriaceae > KBS-83. The sequence continues at coordinate 27,891 of DASUWP010000054.1, forward strand.
CGACAACGAACACATGGGGCAGTTGGTGGCCTATGCGCGCATGAACGGCATCGTGCCGCCGTGGTCGAAAAAGTGAAGGAGCGCTGCACATCTTGAAGCACATCGCCATCCTGGGTTCCACGGGTTCGATCGGCACCAGTACGCTCTCGGTCATCGCCAGTTATCCGGAACGCTATCGGGTGGCCTCGCTGGTGGCCGGCCGCAACGTCGATCTTGCGTTTCAGCAGTGCGTGCGCTGGCGACCGCCGATGGCCTCGATGGCGACGCCGGAACTGGCGGAGCAACTTGCGGTTCGCCTACGGTCATCCGGGATCGCGGACATCGACATTGTCTTCGGCACCGAGGGCAGTGTGCGGGCGGCGACATTGAAAGAAGTCGATCTTGTTGTCTCCGCAATTGTCGGTGTTGCGGGCCTCGAGGCGACGTATGCCGCGGTGATGGCAGGCAAGCCGGTTGGACTGGCGAACAAGGAGTGCATGGTGGCGGCGGGCGAGATCCTGACCCGTGCGGCACGAGAAAACAACGTGCCGCTGCTGCCGATTGACTCCGAGCACAACGCGATCCACCAGTGCATGCGGGCCGGGACACGGCAGGAGGTAAAGCAGATCTGGCTGACCGCTTCGGGCGGTCCCTTCCGGCAATTGCCGCTGAGCGAATTCGAGCACATCACGGTGGAGCAGGCGCTGAAGCATCCAACTTGGGTGATGGGGCAGCGGATCACCATCGATTCAGCGACGCTGCTGAACAAGGGCCTGGAAATCATCGAGGCCTGCCGCCTGTTCGATCTGCCGCCGTCGCAGGTCCAAGTGACCGTGCATCCGCAATCGACCGTGCATTCGCTGGTGGAGTATGTGGATGGCTCGATCCTGGCGCAGATTTCGGTTACGGATATGCGGCTGCCTATTCTCTACGCTCTCAGTTATCCAGAGCGCGTGGAGAGCGAGTTGAGCTTTGACATGCGCGCGCTGGCCGATCTGCACTTTGAACCGCCGGATCTCGAACGCTTTCCTTGCCTGCGGCTTGCTTACGAGGCAGCCGGGGCGGGCGGCGCTCACCCGATCGCTCTGAATGCGTCTGATGAAGTGGCGGTTGCGGCATTCCTCGAAGGACGTATCTCGTTCATGGATATCCCGCGTACAATCGAGGAAGTTCTGGCAGCAACCCCGGCCAGCCACCCGGCAACCATCCCCGAGGTGCTGGCAGTGGACTCCCAGTCCCGCGAGCGGGCCCGTGCTGCGATAGTGGCAAGGGCGGTTGCGGCAAGGAAGGATACGCCAGTCCGCGCCTGAGGCTTTGTCTCATGGCTCGGGCGACGAAAGCTGCGTTACCGCCAGGAAGGGAAGCCGCCTCTCACTTACATATGCCTTTCGTCGTCATCAGTATTTTGTCCACGCTGATTGTGCTCGGCATCATGGTGCTGGTGCACGAGTTTGGCCATTTTGCCGTGGCCAAGTTGTTCAAAGTGAAGGTGGAGGTTTTCTCCATTGGCTTTGGAAAGCGCTTATTCGGCTTTCGCCGCGGCGACACCGACTACCGCCTGAGTCTTTTGCCTCTAGGCGGCTACGTAAAAATGCAGGGCGAGCTGGGCGGCGACGGCACCGTGCCGCTCGAAACCACTGCATTGTCTGGCACGGCGGCATCGGGCGATGCTCCGCGCGACTCGGGTGATTTGAATGCCAAGCCGCGATGGCAGCGTGTGCTCATTGCGCTGGCCGGTCCAGTTGCAAATTTCATCCTGGCCCTGGTGCTGATGACCGGGCTGTACATGATGCACAACGAGGTGGACGCCTACCGGGCAAAGCCGGCGGACATCGATTTTGTGGCGCAGAACACGCCCGCGAGCGAAGCCGGCATTCAGTCCGGGGACCGCATCGTTCGCTTCGACAATCGCAGCAATCCGACATGGGACACACTGTGGATGCGCACCGAACCCAATCTCGGACAGAAGGTGCCGCTGACGGTACTGCGCAAGGGGCAGCGTATCGATACGACCCTGAGCGTTCCGGCGCCGCGCGATCCTGATTCGTTCTCGCTGGGCACGTTAGGTTTTGTTCCCGTCATGCAAACGACGCCGGTCACGGTACACCGTGTCACTCCCGATATGCCCGCCACCAAGGCGGGATTGAGGGCCGGCGACAAAATTCTTTCAGTGGATAATCTGCCGCTGCACTCCGTGACGGCCATGCTGGCGTTTCTCCAGCAGAACCATGACGCGCCGGTGACCCTGAAGGTCCAGAGCGGCAATACCGTGCACGATCTGCAAGTGACGCCGCTGTTTACCGATAACAGCGAGGGTAGCAAGAGCTATCAACTGGGATTCGAGGCAGAGCCGCCGCCGGTCAAGGTGCAACAGCTCCCGCTTCCTGCAGCGATGATCCAGTCATTGAAATTTAACGTAAAGAATTCCAGCCTGATTATCGAGGTGCTGCACCGCATGGTGACGCGCCACATGGCAGTGCAGAATCTGAGCGGGCCCATCGGCATTGCGCGGGAGACCGGCCTGGCCGCGACCTCGCCGGGGTGGCAGCCGATCATCGCGCTGATGACGGTGATCAGCCTGAATCTCGGCATCTTCAACCTGCTGCCGGTGCCGATTCTGGACGGCGGCGTGATCCTGCTGCTGCTGATTGAAAGCGTGCTGCGGCACGATCTCGATCAGAAGTTCAAGGAGCGCATCTACCAGGGGGCATTCGTGCTGCTGCTGCTGTTCGCGGCATTCGTGATGATCAACGACATCACCAAGCTGCCGATCCTCTCCAGGGTTAAGCCGTAAGTGAGCGGAGGCCAGGCGGCCGAGGCCGCCTCCACGGCACCAGGACCGGGAGTTCGGCCTGCGGAAGCACGGCCGGCGACGGCATTCGATCCTGCACTCCGGCGGTTTCTTACCTGGGCCGTCATTCTGATCACCGGCGGTTACACATTTCTCGACTATTGGAACTTCAGCCACACCTTTCATGAAGGCGGCGGGGTGGAGTGGCAGAACCTGCTCGCTGGACGCGGCTTTGCGCCGGCGCAATATCGCATCGGCGTGCTGCGTACTGCGGACCTGCTGGCGCGGCTGACCCATACACATCTGCGGCATATGTTCGCCGCAATTGATTTCGTCTCTCTCGGGATCAGCCTGGCGCTGCTTCTATGGCTGCTCGGCCGCAGAGAAATCTTTCGAACAGCAAGCCGCACGGGTCGCTGGCTGCAGGCGAGCCTGGCGCTGGGATGCTTTCTGCTGTATCTGCTATGGAGCTTCTGGTATCAGAAGCCGGAGACCGAGCCCACGCTGCTCCTGCTGGTGCTGAGCGCGGCGGCGGCACAATGGCGACAGCGCATTCCCGCGGTACTCGCACTGGTCACGCTTGCAGTTATCGGCGCTACGGTGCGCGTGGATACCGTGGTTGCCTTCCATGCAGGATTTCTGCTCGCATGTCTGCTACCGCAGGCGCGTTCGCTGCCGCTGGGCCGCGCGACGCAGGCGCTTGCCAGTGTGCTGGCAATCGCGGCAGCAGTCGCACTTGAGTACGTCATCATGCACCGCATCTATCCGAATGCGCAGCGCGAGGTCGCGGCGGTTCAGCTCTTCGCCAACCTGCGGGCGTGGTTGAACTGGTTCGTCCTCGCGATGGCGCTGTTTCCGTGGTGGATGACACTACGGCTGGCGGCGCGGCGCTGGCGGACGCTCGACGGCTGGGCGGCCGCGCTGGTGCTCGGGTCGGTGGCGCACTTCGTGCTCTTCTATGTGTTCGGCATCACCTGGGAGGTGCGCATCTTCCTGCCCTTTGCGATGACGGTGGTGCCGCTGACGGTGACACTGGCCTATGCGGCGATCGAGCAGAACACGGCCGAGCAGAATACGGCGCCCTCGAACTCCCACTAAACTGAAGGGATGTCGCCAGCTCACACTGTTTCCATCCGGGTCCGCTATGCGGAAACCGACCAGATGGGTGTTGTCTATTACGCGAATCACTTTGTGTGGTTTGAGATCGGCCGCGTGGAACTGATGCGCTCACTCGGGTTCGATTACCGTGAGATCGAAGAGCAGGCGCAGTGTTTCCTCCCAGTGGTGGAGGCGAACTGCCGCTACAAGGCACCTGCGCGCTACGATGATCTGCTGACGCTCGAGACGCGCGTGCTGAACCAACGCACGTCGATGATCCGCTTTGGGTATCGGATCCTGCGGGAGAAACCGGATGTGGAACCTGTTCTGCTGGCCGAAGGCGAGACGGTGCATGTCGTGGTGGACCGCGCGATGCAGAGGACAGCGCTGCCGGAGCGCTTTGCGGCAGCGCTGCGCAGTATGACAGGGCACGCGCACGAGTAGGGCACACGCTTGGAGCTCTGCAGAGAGCGTTCGACTGGATGAGAATTGTCCAGTCGTTTGAATCCGGCGTATTGGGCGACGTCCATTCAGCTGCTTCGATGCCGGCAACTCGACCTTCTCTCCAGTCATCGGGCTGGACCGGAAGGCGCGCTGGACCGGAAGGCGCGGCAGCAACAACTCGGCGCACCGAAAACAAAGGGACGGGTGATTTCAGGAATTCACGAGAGGTCCCGTGAAACGGGATCGCGCCAACCGTCTGTCCTGGCCGACTACCGCGGATATGATGGACTCCCCTGTTTTGGTTGGCCGTTGTGGCAGATGGAAAGAAGGAGAGCGCTGCCTTATACGCGAACTCCCTCTCTCCGATCAAAACGCCGTGTTCTTGCAATTCATCGGCGGCATGGAATGTCCGTCGTGAGCGAACAGTAATGGCCCACTGCAGCTTTTAATTCGAACCGGACTTCGACGCGGCATCAAGAATCACATCTGCAACCCTGGATGGCCGAGCCAGCATAATAACGTGGCTTGATTGAACAGTGGTCGTCGTCGCTCCAATCCGTTTCGCCTGAGCCGCTTCGAGATCGGGTGAGATTGTACGGTCATTTGCTGCGATGATGTACCACGATGGTTTTGATTTCCATGCCGGAACCGAGACCTCTGCCTTCAGTGCGGCAACGTTAGTCGGCACCTGTGTCGCGGTAAGAACCTCAATTTCTTTTGGGGAAAGGTCCTGAGCGAAATCTTCAGCAATCCCCTTAGGAGTCAATTTGACGTATCCGTTCTTATCGGGACGTAGTTCTGAGTCGATAGGTGTTGGCACACTGGTGATAAGACCAAAGGCGGATTCCCCGTTGTCCGGTGCTACGGCCGAAACATAGACGAGGCCGGCGACTTTCGGATCGTTTCCCCCTTCAGTAATGACGGCGCCCGCATACGAGTGGCCGACGAGCAGCACCGGTCCATTCTCAAGAGCAATGGCCCTCTGTGTTGCTGCCACGTCGTCTGCAAAGGATGTGAGTGGGATTTGGACAGCTACGACTCGCAGGCCCCTGGCTTCCAGCAGTGGAATCACCTTCGACCAACTGGAACCATCCGCCCAGGCACCGTGAACCAGAAGGACAGTTGTCGCCTTGGCGGCAGCCTCCGTTTGTGCCGTCGCCGTAGCGGCGGGAACCATGGTTGCGAGTAGTGCAGCAGACACTACCATTGCTTTTCGAA
>DASUWP010000055.1:0-6003 GCA_036378335.1 Acidobacteriaceae bacterium
TTTCCGGCTCCACTGCCTCCAACGGCGCCTCGCAGATCACCGGCGCGGGCGGCAATGTTGGCAGCAACAACGCGGTTGCGCGCAATCTCTTTACCATTGACGATCACGTCTACTGGACCGTCGGCCGCCATCAGATTGAAATTGGCGGTTGGCTCCAACGCCTGCAGAGCAACGACAACCTCGCGCAGAACCAGGACGGACAAGCCTCCTTCGCCACCTTGCAAAGCTTCCTGCAGGGCACCATCAAAACCTTCACCATCGTGCCCGCGCCTACGCCGCTCAACTGGCGCTCCTGGTTCGGTGCCGGCTACGTTGAAGATGTTTGGAAGGCCACACCGCGTCTCGAACTCCGCGGCGGCCTGCGCGTGGAAAGCAGCAATGGTTGGAACGAAGCCAACGGCCGCGCTGCGAACTACGCGTTCACCAACGGCATCATCAACACCATCCCCACCGTCGGCTCTTCCGCGCTCACGGACAATCGCGCAAAGTTTCTGCCGCAGCCACGCATCGGCCTGGCATGGGATCCCTTCGGTAAGGGCACCACGGCGATCCGCGCCTCATTCGGCGTCGAGCAAAGCCTGCTCGACAACCTCAACTATCGCCTCGATCAGACCGCGCCCTACAACGCCACTCTCAGCTACTCCGGCAGCACCGTCTCCGATCCTGTCAGCGGAAAGGGAACCATCTCGCCCTCCAGCGTGCAGACCGACATCGCAACCCCCAGCACGCTCGCGTGGACGCTGAAGCTCGAGCAGCAGGTGGCGCCCGAAACCTCACTCACCCTCGCCTACATCGGTTCGCACAGCTATCACCAGATCCTCTCTGCGGATCAGAATGAGCCCGCGTTCGTCGTCTGCCCTAACGCCGCCTGCCCCGCATCGCTGGCCGCCGGCACCATCTACTACCCGACGACGGTGAAAGCCAATCCCGCCGTCACCAACACGACATCGTGGGTTTCAAACGGCAACGCCAGCTACCACGCGCTTGAAGTCGACGTGCGCCGCTCCTACGCAAATGGACTGCAGTTCCGCGCCAATTACACCTGGTCGAAGACCCTCGACAACGGCTCCGCATGGAACACCAGCGTCTCCGCCAACACACCCGCGTATGTCAGCGTGCCGCAGCGTCCTGATCTCGACTGGGGTCCCGCCGCCACCGACATGCGTCACATCGCCTCGCTTAACGGTTCCTGGGATCTGCCTTTCGGCCGCAATCGCCGCTTCGCTTCCGATTTCGCTCCCGTCGCCGATACCGCTATCTCCGGCTGGACGCTCTCCGCCATCTCCAATCTGCAATCCGGATTTCCGTTCACGCCGCAACTCGGCTACAACCCCACAGGTTCCGGAGACACGCGCAATCCGGTTCGCCCAGACGTGAACCCGAACTTCCACGGCTCGCTCTACGCCAGCGGATCCACCGCGGCGCGCGCGAATCAGTTCTTCAACCCCGCCGCATTCCTCGCACCCGCGGCCGGCGCCGTAGGCAATCTCCGCCGGGACACACTCACCGGCCCCGGCTTCGCGAACCTCGATCTCTCCCTCGCGAAGTCCACCACCATCCACGAGCGCTTGCATGCGCAGTTCCGCGCGGAGTTTTTCAATGTGCTCAATCACACCAATCTGACAACCCCGAATCCCGTCGTCTTCAGCTCCGGCCCGCAGCAAAGCGCAACCGCATCCGCGCGTACACAATCTGCGGTCCTAAGCCCAACCGCAGGCGTCGTCACCGCAGCAGCCACCAGCCGCCAAATCCAGTTCGGATTGAAACTACTGTTCTGATTCGCAAAAAAAAAGTGGCGTGAAGAGATCCTCACGCCACACTGTTGTGGTTTTTCGCTGAGCTCAGCTAAGGTGCCCCATCCGTCCCGCGCGATAGTCCTCTACCGCCTGCTGCAGTTCCTCGCGCGTGTTCATCACGAACGGTCCATAGCTCGCCACCGGTTCACGGATTGGCTCGCCGCTCAGGATCAGCAATTGCGTATCCGCCTTCGCTTCCAGTGTGACGCCATCACCCTCCTCGCTCAGCGGAGCGATCTGCGCCTCGCCGCGTAACTGTTCGGTGCCATTCAACAGCACCTCGCCCTTGCGCAAGACCACCGCCGCATTGTGTCCATCCGGCAGCGGCAATTCAAAGCGCTCACCCGCCTTCAGGATCACGTCGAACAGATTCACCGGCGTAACTGTCTTTGCCGGCCCGATCCGTCCCAGCAGCTCACCCGCGATCACCCGCGCATGGCCGCCGCCTTCCAACTCGATCACCGGAATCTGATCCTTCGTGATCGCCTGGTAGCGCGGCTTCGACATCTTCTCCGCCTTGGGTAGGTTCACCCAAAGCTGCACCATCTCGAAGATGCCGCCGTTCTTCGTGAACTCCGCTTCATGGAGCTCCTCGTGCACTACGCCGGAAGCCGCAGTCATCCATTGCACATCGCCCGGATAGATCACGCCGCTATTGCCGGCAGAGTCACGATGTCCGACCGATCCTTGATAGGCAATCGTCACGGTTTCAAATCCGCGATGCGGATGCTCGCCCACGCCGCGCGGCTTCTTCGCCGGCTCAAACCGGCTCGGTCCCGCGTAATCCAGCATCAGGAACGGGCTCACCTCGCTCTCAATCCCGTTTGAGGGAAAAAGATTCCTCACCGGAAAGCCATCGCCCACCCAGTGGTTCGATCCCGCGCCATACGTCCCCAGTATTTTCTTTTCTGTCGTCATACTTTGCTCCTCCTCGCGCCCCGTGTTGATGCCGGAAGCGCCTCCTTCTCCATCCCCGACGAAGAACTCTTGACCGCAGCCCGCACCGCCTTCGCGGCCGCTTCCTCTGCAATCCGGCCCAGGCGCCGCAACAGCGGCAGCAGCACCTGTCGCTCCTCAACCGTAAATTCCGCGAGCGCCTCCTCCATCTCAGTACGATGTTGCGCGAATGCCCGCTCGATCAGCCGCCGTCCTGCAGCCGTTAAATGCACGATGCAGGCGCGCCGGTCATGCGCGTCATCCTCCCGTCGTACCAGCCCACGCGCGGCCAGCCGATCAATGGCCGCGGTCACCGAACCGCTGGTCAGCAGAACCTTCGCGCCCAGCTGCTTGGCCGACAGCGGTCCACGGTGCAGCAATGCCTCGAGCACGCCAAAGTCGCTCATGACCATCCCGAACCGCGCAATGCTGCGCTGCGCCTCGGCCTCCACCGCTCGGCCGGCCTTCCAAAGCACCAGCCACAGGTGAATACCGCTCAGGTCTTCTGTTCTCCCGGATTTGCCGCTCTCAGTCATGTGTCTCGATATAAAGATGCTTGATATCAAGAAAGGATTCAGCGCCTCTCGTCCCGAAAATCAGTCATGCGGGAACGAAACCGGATTCCCTCCAGCCCCTGCCCGTACAATCCCTGTCAAACGCTATGTCGCTGAACGACCTGCTCAAGTCTCGCCGCACCTTTCTCAAGCACGGGTCGCTCGGACTCGCGGCCGCGGCCGTCGGCTGCCGCACTGCGCCCGAGCCTGAACAATCCGCCGCTGCTCCCGCCTCCAGCGCTCCATCGGCGCCGGGCACGCCGCCCGCCTTTGGCACCGCGCCTCCGGTCGGGCCGGAGGTGTCCGCTGTCACCTTCGCCGAAGCGGAAAAGCTCGTTCGTGTCTCGCTGACCCATGCAGAGGAGAAGCAGGCCGCCGAGAACTGGCGCGAGGCCATGGCCCCTCTCTACGAGCGCCGCACCGGTCCGCGCAAAGTAGCGCTCGAGGCCACGCTCGCCCCCGCCACGCAGTGGAACCCCATGCTGCCCGGCATGCCGCCGCCTCCGCAACAGAATCGCTTCATCCCCGCGCCCACGGCCTTCGTGCCCTTGCCTAAGAAGGACGAGGACATCGCCTTCGCCAACGTCGCCGAGCTCAGCCGCTGGATCCACGCGCGCCAGCTCACCTCCGATCGGCTCACCACCATCTATCTCGATCGCCTCCAGCGCTTCAACCCCGCTCTCCGCTGCGTCATCACGCTGACGAAAGATCTCGCGCTCGCGCAGGCGAAGCAGGCCGATCGCGAGATCGCCGCCGGCCGCTATCGTGGTCCGCTGCACGGCATTCCCTGGGGCGCCAAGGATCTGCTCGACACTGCGAACATTCCCACCACTTACGGCGCAGAGCCCTTCCGCAACCGCGTCCCGAAAGACGATGCCACCGTCGTCCAGCGCCTCACCGCCGCGGGCGCTGTGCTCGTCGCCAAGCTTTCGCTCGGCGCGCTCGCGCTCAACGATATCTGGTTCGGCGGTCAGACCATGAATCCCTGGCTGCCTGAAGAAGGCTCCTCCGGCTCCAGCGCTGGCCCAGGCGCCGCCACTGCCGCGGGCCTCGTCGGCTTCGCCATCGGCAGCGAGACCGGTGGCTCCATCGTCGCCCCATCAATGCGCTGCGGCGTCACCGGCCTGCGTCCCACCTATGGCCGGGTCCCGCGTACCGGCGCCATGACGCTCTGCTGGTCGCTCGACAAGCTCGGCCCCATGGCCCGCTCCGTCGAAGACACCATGTTCGTCCTGCGCGCCATCAGCGGCCCCGACCACGATGCCCCCGGCGGCGGCGACCTCGCCTGCGTTCCCAGTCACCTCGACTACAACGCCGCTCAGCCGGTAAAGGGTATCCGCATCGGTTACATACCGACATGGCTGGCCGAGCCGCCCGCTACCGACGTCGATCGCGCCGCGCTCGAGCAAGTGAAAAAACTCGGCATGCAAGCCGTCCCTATCGTGCTGCCCAACTGGCCTTACGACTCCTTAGACCTCATCCTGTTCGCGGAAGCCGCCGCCGCTTTCGAAGAGCTCACCCTCTCGCGCGGTGTCGATCAACTTAAAGCGCAGGTGCCCGACGCCTGGCCCAACATCTTCCGTCAGGCTCGCTTTCTCTCCGCCGTCGATTTCGTGCAGGCCGATCGCCTCCGCCGCAAAGTCGCCGAGCAGATGATGGAAATCTTTCAGAAGGTCGACATGTTGCTCGTCCCCTCGCTACGCGACGAGATGCTTACCCTCACCAACTTCACCGGCCATCCCTCGCTCACCCTGCGCGCCGGCTTCATCGAAGTCAGCGAAGCCCGCAGCGACTGGGCTCCTGATCCCAAACATCCGTTGCCGAAATTCAATCCGCCGCGCCGCGTCCCCCACGGAATCACGCTCATCGGCAAGCTCTTTGAAGAAGGCCTGCTCGGCCGCGTCGGCGTAGCCCTCGAGCGCGCCTTCAACGTCGCCGAGGAGCGCCCGAAAGGATTCTCGTGAGAGGTCAAACCGCAGCAACGCCCTGCAGGAGGCGAGCATGACTGTAGAGGTCGCCGCCATGATGTGCACAGGCGCCGCCGCGTTGCTTACGGGACTCGTTCTCGCACGGGCGCGGTTCCAGGCAGCTTCCGGCGTCGGCAAGGTTTTGGTGCTCGGGCCAATCTGCGTGGCCTGCGCGATCGCAATGTTTGCTGCCGAGCACTTCACTGCAGCCCGCGACCTCATGCCTATCGTGCCGCGCTGGCTGCCATGGCCACTCTTCTGGACCTACTTCGTGGGCGCGGCGCTGCTGGCTGCGGCCATCAGCTTCATCGCGTGGCGGCATGTGCGCTGGTCGGCATCACTGCTCGCCGTACTCTTCCTCATCATCGTCATCACGGTCGACGCGCCGTTTCTGCCGCAACACATACATGAGCGGCTCTTCTGGACGCTCACCGTGCGCGAAACCGCCTTCGCCGCCGGAGCAATGGTGCTTGCAGGGAGCCTGTGGCCGCCCGGTAACTTAGCAGGTATTTCGCTGATTCGTCTCGGCCGCGGAATCGTCGCCGCCACAATGGTCTTCTACGCGATCCAGCACTTTCTCTATCCCCGCTTTGGTCCCGGGGTTCCCCTGGAGAAGCTCACGCCCGCATGGGTGGCGGCACCGACGCTGCTGGCGTATTTCATCGGAGCCATCCTGCTCCTCGCAGGCATCGGGCTATTCACCCGCCCCACCATCCGCATCGCAGCCGCCGGTTGCGGGATCGTCCTTCT
>DASUWP010000056.1:0-6079 GCA_036378335.1 Acidobacteriaceae bacterium
ACAGCAGCGCATGCTTGATTTAATTGAGGAATATCTCCACAAGACGCTGCCCAAGTTACCTGACTTTTACGCTACACGGATCACTATTCGCTTTGAAGACAGGCAGAGCAGAAGGCTCGCGCGGGCATCATCTCAGAATGGTCTGTCCTGGCGGCAAGTGGGCAGCTCGACCGTGATCGTCGCGTATCGTAACGGGAGGGAGGTTGTCGACCCTCGCGAATGGGGAAACCACCCTTCGCATCCCGAAGGTGAAGGCATGGGCACGAGGGGGACCTTCGGTCCTATCCTCTCGACGGTGATTTTAGATGCCGCGCACAGTGAGATGGCCTGGAGCCGTTGGGAGCGCGGAAGCGCCGGAACTCTGGCGGTGTTTCGCTATCGCGTACCGCAAGGTCAATCGCATTATTTCGTGGCAATTCGCGGTCTCTCCAGCGACAAAGGCGACGCGGAGCAAGCCACGGGATATCACGGCGAAGTGGCGATCGATTCAGCCAGCGGCACGATTCTGTTTCTCACTTTACAGGCCGATCAGCCGTTGGGCTCTCTCATTCTCCGCAGCGACGTCATGGTCGAGTATGGCCCGGTAGAGCTCGGCGGCAAGACTTACACCTGCCCCATACGGAGTGTGGCAATTGGACTCGACTCGATGGGATTCATGGGCGTATATCCATTCGGTCGACCCACTCCAACTTCGGATGCCACTCTGTTAAATGACGTGACATTTGAGGGTTATCACCTATTCCGGGCAGACGCGCGCATTCTTACCCGAAATGTCCCGACACCTGATCGTTAGGAGTCTGCCAGCACTCAGATCCGCATGGGCATGATGATGTAGCGGTATTTGTAACCGTCGTCGCTCGGATCTTCCGGACGCATCTGGCCGGCGGACTGGGCGTCTTTGAATTCAAGGCGGACCTCGCCGGTGTTGCCGATGGCCTTCAGAAAGTCGAGCATGTAGGCGGAGTTGAAGCCGACGACCAGAGCGTCGAACTGGTACGGCGCCTCGATCGTATCTTCCGATTCGCCGGATTCTGTAGAAGAGCTGGAGATGCGCAGCTCATTCTGTTCCAGGCGGATCTTGATGGCGCCGGAGCGCTCATCCGCGAACTGCGCGACGCGCTGAATGGAGCCGGAAAGATCTTCCGAGCGGATGATGATGAACTTGTTGTTATCGCGCGGCAGTACTGCCTCATAGTTGGGGAATTGACCGGTGAGCTTGCGTGAGGTCAGGACGCGCTTGCCGATGCGGAAGAAGAGTTGATTTTCATCGTCGGCGAACTCGACCTTTTCAGCCTCAGTGTTCGAGAGCAGCGACTGCAGCTCGGCCAATGCTTTACGTGGAATGAGGGTTTTCTTTTCGCCACCCGGAATCAAGCCCAGGTTCTCGCCCTGCTTCTCAATGTGAGCGAGGCGATGGCCGTCGGTGGCAACCATGGCCAGCGATTCCGGCTTGAGGATCAGGAGCGCGCCATTGAGCGTGTAGCGTGACTCCTCATTCGAGATAGCAAAGATGGTTTTCGAGATCAGGCTGCGGAAGGTTGCCACAGGTAGCGAGACGGAAGACACCGAGGGAAACTCCGGCACCTGGGGAAAGTTGGCGCGTGCCATGCCGACCATCTTGGTATTGGAACGGCCGCTGCGGATCTGCACCCAGTGATTGTCCTGGAGCTTGATCGAGATATCGCCGTCCGGGAGCAGCTTGATGTAGTCGTAAAGCTTGCGCGCCGGGATGGTGCAGGAGCCGGGCTTCTTCACTTTCGCGCTGCATGAAGTCTTGATCGACTGGTCGAGGTCGGTCGCCGTGATGGTGAGGCGGCCTTCTGTCTCGTCGGCTTCGAGCAGGAAATTCGACAGGATGGGGATGGTGGTCTTGCGCTCGACGACGGACTGGGTGGCGGTGAGCTCGCGGAGCAATTCCTGCTTGCTGACGGAGATCTCCATGGCGAATCCCTGAACGGTGTGCTTGTCTGCTTCGAGTCCTACGCCGGGCATGTGCGGCTCCCCTGAAATGGGCTGCGGTGCTTGGATGGATTGCCCACACTCTACACCAGAGATGCGGCGGGAGTGTAGCAATCCTGACGACTCCATTTTACGGGCGCGGGTGGCGTGGAAAGCTGGACGTTTCGCGGGAAATCAGGACCCGCCGCATTCGCTTTCCCGATTCACTTCCTTTCGGCGCTCACGATACGTTTTGTGCACGGTTCCGTCACCGGCCCCCAACGACGGCTACTACGAAGTAAATCAACAGGTATGTATAGATAGCCGCCGTAGTCGTTTGCTGTGGGGAAGTGGGAATGCGTGGCAAAACCGCGTGGCTATTGGACGCGGGGCATGTGCACGATTTCTAAATCCGGACGATCGGGATGTGCCGGTTTCGGAGAACCGGTGTCGCGAGTGATGGGACTCATCCGGATCTCCTAAGCGGTCCACAGGCGAAACCGGATATTGCGCAATGGCCCATTGGTGGACGCGTGGAAATTTAGGCTTTGGTGCGGCAGTAGCGGCGATGGAGCGTGTTGGATTTCCACCGGCGCGAGATTGGGCACCGCATTTGCAGTGATTCCACAGAAAACCGTGAGCTGTGGAGGAACGGCTACCGGGGGAGGATTTTGCTCCGGCGGCCGACCGCAAAGACGGCCATGCCGGTGACCACGATGACAAGTGCGGAGAGCAAGACTTTGCCGATGGCGACGCCCGGGCTGGTCTCTTCCGGCGACGGAATGGCGGAGAGCACGATGGTGGCGGCGGTCGCAAGGAAGCCGATGGCAGCGAGCGTGATGGCGAGCGGTCTACCGCCAGGGAGCGGGAAATATGTAATGGCGCCGCGAAAGGCCAGGCGAATCAGCGCCGCGAAGAGCAGCAGGAAAGGAAGAAACGTCGTAATGATCGTGAGGCTGACGAGAACGTCGTAAGCGCCACGCACACTCGTGCCCGCCTGGCCGAGGATAGCCACGACAATACCCGCAAGTCCGTAGACCAGGATAGCGACCCATGGCGTGCGGTAGCGCCGATGAATGGCGCCGAAGGCGGTGGGCAGGCATCGGTCCAGGCCGGCGACAAAGGGCAACCGTGAGGTGGCGGCAAGGTACGCGGCGGCGCCGCCTACCGCGCTGAGGGCGACGAGCACCGCGACGATAGGCGAGAGCCAGGAAAGAGACAGGCGATCGCAGAGTTGCGCAATGCCACCGATGAATCCATCTAGACCGGAGACGGCATGACTAGGAAGAGCCACAAGCATGGCGGCGGTGCCGGCGATGTAGGCAATCGCAACGATGAGGCCGGCGAGGAAGAGGGCGCGGGGAAGTGTCCGCTTCGCATCGTGGATCTCGTCGCCCATCATGGAGCCGGCTTCGCATCCTGAGAACGCAAAGACGATGGTGGACCAGAAGACCGCGTCGCGAAGCGTGAGGTGGGGCACAAAGGCAGCTCTGGTGAAGTGCGTAGCGGAACCGTAACGTGCGGCCACCGCTGCTGCCAGAAGCACCAGGATGACGACCGGAAGCCAATTGCCGACCGAGCAGATGTTATTCAGCCATTTGCCGGCTTCGATGCCGCGAATGTTGAGCGCAACGATAACCGCAAGCCAGAAGACAGCAAATCCCATGTGCCAGGCGGCACTGCCGGCGAGCGAGTGGCCGCGCGGCCCAAAGGCAACCAGGAGCGTGCTCGCGCCAAAGTAGAGAATCCCTGGAAAGTATGGGAGATTGGACATCCAATACGTCCAGGCGGTGACGAACGCCGTCCGGTCTCCAAAGGCCTCGCGCGTCCAGACGTAGATACCGCCTTCCTCCGGAAAGCGCGTGCCCAGCGCGAGCACGCTGGTGGCAAGCGGGAGGAAGAAGCAGAGAAGACCGCCAACCCAAACCAGGAGTGTGCCCGGACCGGCCGCGGCGGCCGTGGCTATCCAGCGGATGCTGAGAGTCGTGAGGATGAACAGGACTGTGAGATCGCGCAGACCGAGAGACCGCTTCAGACCCTGACTGCCGGGCTGGCCGCCGGCTGAAGGCGAGAGTGGCGGAGTGGCGAGATCAGCCAAGCGCGTCCACCGTTCGCAGGCTGCGATCGGGGGAGGATACTGTACTGCGCGCGGGGTTGTCGGCCAGGACGGCCATGGCGGCGTTGCGGCCGTTGATGGCGATGACACTGCCGCCCGGATGCGTGCAGGCTCCGCACATGTAAAAGCCGGGCATGGGGGTGCGCGCGGAGAGGCGGTTCGACCACATGTACGGCGGCAAGCACTCGCCCTGGAAGATATGGCCTCCGGTCAAGCCGACCTTTTGCTCGATGTCGGGCGGCCCGAGTACCTGGGCGTCGATGACAGCGGAGCTCGGGCCGTCGATATTCGAGCAGAACCGGCCGATGGAACGCAGCGCGAGTGCGCGGACCTCGTCCCGGCGCGAATCCCATGTGCCGTCTTTGAAGGTGTAAGGCACGTATTGCGCGAAGACCGACATGGTGTGCTGGCCGCGCGGCGCGACGGTGCCGTCATGCGCGCTCTGGAAGTAGAGCTCGCACCAGAGATGCTCGGGCAGGTAGCCGCGCTTAGCCGCGGCGAAGCCAGCCTGCCACTCGGCATGCGTAAGCGGCGCGTTGATCTGTCCGTAGTGGTGCGGTTGGTTCTGTCCGGGCCGCGCTTTGAAGTCGGGCAATGCGGAGAGCAGGACGTTCAGCTTGACGGTGCAGCCCTGGATGGGCACTCGCTCGATGCGCTGACGCCACGCTGCGTCGGCACTCTGGCCCAACATCGCGAGGGTGCGGATTGGGTCGGCGTTCGAGATCACGATGGGCGCGGCAATGCGCTCGCCGGATTCGAGCAGGACGCCTTCGCCGGGCAGGATTTGGGCGACGGGAAGGCCGCTCGCAATGACCGCGCCGGCCTCCTGCGCAGCGTCTGCGATGTAAAACGAGACCATCCCCATCCCGCCCGTGACATAGCCCCACATGCCAGGCATGCCGCCCAGACGTCCTGACGCATGGTGGAAGCGGATGGAGGCGGTGCCGGGGTCGAAGGGGCTTGCGTTGGTGCCGATGACACCCTGGCCGAGATAGGCGGACTGCAGGCGCGAGTCGCGGAGGTAGTGCTCGACAAACTCCGCCATGGACCAGTCGTAGAGCAGATGGCGCGCTTCCTGGTCGTCACCCAGACGATGGTCGATTTCTTCAGGCGTCGGAGCATCTCCGATCCAGGAATCGCGTTCGGAATCACGTTCGCGCGGCGGCCTGAGCGCATCACGCAGACGCCGGAGCACATCGTTCATCGCCTTCCAGCCTTCGACATCGCCGGGTGCGAAGCGGCGAACCTCGGCTTCGCACTTGTCGTCATCGTCCCAGAGCTGAATGCTGGAGCCGTCGAGGAAGGGGACGAAGAGGCCGTTGACGGCGGGCGTCCAGCGGAAGCCCCGCGCGGGGAGCGAGAGCTCTTCGATTACCAGCGGATGCAACAGGCCGGCCAGATAGGCGCAGGGCGACATCCTGACGCCGGGAAAGGGCTCCTCAATGGTGCAGGCGCCCCCGATGCGCTGCCGCGCTTCGAGCACGAGGACACGTTTGCCGGCGCGTGCGAGATAGGCAGCACAGGCGAGGCCATTGTGGCCAGCGCCGACGATGATGGCGTCCCAGGACTTGGTGGCGAGTTCGCGGACGGGTGCGGGAAGGCCGAGTTCGCCTAGCTTCTGCGCGGTGGGTGATTTGGTAGCGGGCACGAGGGCGACTTCCTCTGGCTGTCTATGCTAACTCCTCGCGCTACTAATAACCTGTGGCGCGACTCTCCCAGATAGCCTCACCTATCCAAAGAACAAACAAGGTCAAGGTAAAACATACCGTGACCAGAAACCACCAGCGGGAGGCTTTATAGCCAGCGACAATCGACAGAAGCCCCGAAATTAGAAACCATCCAATCGCCCAAAGGGCAGACATGCGCGGGACAGGAAGGCGATGGAAGATCAATGGCAGATACATCGATAGAAGTGAGGCCGCTGCCAGTGCGCCGATCAGATGCAAACGCCACTGCGTTGTCCCTTTGGCTTTGAGCGATTTGGGAGCTGACACGCGTTTCCTCCGGCTGCGTCCTGCATAACTT
>DASUWP010000057.1:0-6810 GCA_036378335.1 Acidobacteriaceae bacterium
AGGGCAGAGCATAGACTGCGCCCTATCGGTTCGAATGCACGACGGAGCTACTTCTCAGCCGCCGGCGAGTAGTCCATGCGCACGGTCTGGATTTCGTAGGGCGTGACCGGCACTGTCACCTTGTTGTCTGTGACGCTGAGCGGCGAGCCTTCCGGCTTCTCCATCAGGTTGACAACGGTTGCGGACGTCGCTCCCGGAGGCACGGTCAGAGTGACGTTGCCAGTCTTGCCGGCCGACTCATAGAAACGCACAACCAACCCTTTGCCGTCTTCGCTGCGCTTCATCGCGGTCAGCACAACGTTCGGGTCGGCGATGCCGGCGAAGGAGTGGCGCTCGGGCAGATCGCCACCATGCGCGGCCACCTGCAGGGCCTTGAGCTTGTAATCAAAATTGTAACCGTGGCGGACACTGAGCGCCTGCCTCCAGTCTCCAGCGTGCGGATAGAGGGCGTAGCTGAAGTGCTGATGTCCCTGGTCGGCTTCGGGATCGGGCCATGTCGGTCCGCGCAGCAGGCTCAGCCGCAGGAGGTTTCCCACTGCGTCGTAGCCGTACTTCGACTCGTTGATCAGGCTCATGCCGTGCTGGCCATCGCCCAGATCAGCCCAGCGCATTGCGGGCACTTCGAACTTCGCTTTCTCCACGCTGTTGTTGCGCGTCGTTGGCCGCTCGATCGTGCCGTAAGGAATTTCATACGTTGCAAATGGGCCAGATGCCGCCAGAGGAAATGCAGCCTTTAGCAGAATGTGACGTTCGTGCCAGTCAAAATCGTTCGTCACTACCACATGATCCGCGCCTGTATAGAGCGTGATGTCCTGCACGAACTTCGAGCTCTGCCAGGTGCGCGTCACCCGAATGGTCGCACGCAGTGGGCCGTGCTCAGTCAAAGCAACGGAGTCTGCTTTGTCGAGCAGCGTTGGCGCTACGTCCAGGGTGCCGGGATCGATGTTCCACGCGTCATATTCTTTCGGCGTGTCTTTGAAGGCCTGCAGCTCGTTGCCGCAGCCTCCCGAGGCGATGGTCTCGAAGCTCGCC
This sequence comes from Acidobacteriaceae bacterium, assembly GCA_036378335.1. Lineage (GTDB taxonomy): Bacteria > Acidobacteriota > Terriglobia > Terriglobales > Acidobacteriaceae > KBS-83. The sequence continues at coordinate 1,033 of DASUWP010000057.1, forward strand.
TTCTTATCGTAGAGGGAGCGGATGCATCCGGTCTGCGGATCGACCGTCACCCGAAGCGCCGCATTCTCGATGGTCAGCCCATTCGCCTTCACATCGGAAACAGCAGGCCGCTTGCCGGGCACCGCATGCAGCACTTCGTATCCAAGCGAAGGCACATCCTCTGCACGGAACAGCAAACGATACGTATTTGTCTTCTTGTCGCTCTCGACCACCTGCGACGGCAGCGCACGGCCCTTGGCATCCAGAATCGAGATACCATCCGGCGCCGCGGAAGGCATCTCGACCTTCGCTTCCGCAATGCCGGAGCGGTCCCAGCCCAGCGGATTCACCACCATCACGGGAACACTGCCCGCCGGCACATGCGTATTCACATGCGCCTGCACAGTGTCGAGCGATTTTGATGTGATCTCATTTGCCGCCCAGTGCACTTGGTTGTAGTCCTTCTGCGCATCGCGATAGATGACACCGATGCCAGAGCCGGCCGCCAGGTCGTGAAACTGGTTGAACAGCACGTGCTTCCATGCGTCCGTCAACTCTTCCGCCGGATAGTTGCGCCCATCCAGCCACGCCAGCGATGCGTACTTCTCCGCATTCAGCACCCACTCTTCACTCTCGCGCATGTTCCGCTTGTGGTTGGCCTGGGTCGTCATCACACCGCGGTGGTACTCGAAATAAAGCTCATCCTTCCATGTTGGAATGCTGATCTGACCGGCGGCCGGGGTTTGCAGCTTGGTGTCGCCCTTGGCCAGCGTCTCGTAATTCCAGGTCGGCGAGTTGGGAGCGATCTCCTTCTCGACTGCAGAGAAGTATGGCTGCGCTGTTCCAAACTCCGAGCGTGGTACGATCTTGTCCGGCTGCATCCAGTGCAGTCCCTCATCCAGCATGGCGCGGGTCGGACCGCCGCCGTGATCGCCCACTCCGAAGAGGTCCATCACCTCATTCAGCCCCGATGCGCGACTGCGCGCTTCCACCGTGTTCTGTGCGAGCCGGACCGGGCTTAGGTCCGAGTTGCCGTAGTCATGCGGAAAGTAGGTCAACACCTTGCTGCCATCCGGCGACTCCCACCAGAACAATTTCAGCGGCAACTGGTTGGTGTCGTTCCAGGTCATCTTCTGGGTCACGAAGTAGTCGATGCCGGAGCGCTTGTAGATCTGCGGCAGTTGCCAGTTGTAACCAAACGAATCCGGATTCCAGCCAATGCGCGTCGTCGTGCCGTAAAGCTTTTGAAAGGTCTCCTGCCCGACGAGGATCTGGCGCACCAGCGATTCGCCATCCGGCATGTTTAGATCCGGTTCCACCCACATACCGCCGACGAGTTCCCAGCGGCCTTCCTGGATGCGCTTCTTGATCTCGTCATTCAGTTCCGGATATTTATCAGCGATCCATTGGTTATATTGCGCTGCAGACTGCGTGTAGGTGTAGGTTGGGTATTCGTTCATCAACTGCGCCGCTGTCCCGAAGGTCCGCTTCACGACATCGACCGTCTCGGTCCACGGCCACAGCCACGCCGCGTCAATGTGCGAGTTGCCGGTCAGGTGCATGTCGGCCTGCTTCAGCGTTGGCTTCAGCGGCTCGAGCGACTGCTGCGCCTCCTTGAGCGATGCATCGAACTTGGTCTGGTCCTTCCTGTCCAGCGACGCGACGTCTACATCGCCGATTGCTTTGGCAAGCGTGGCTTTATCGACAGAAAGATCCTTCGACAGCGTCGGAATCAAAAGCGCCGCGGTCTCAAATTCGGTAAGCAGGTCAGATGGGTTGGGCCGGTTCTGTGCAAACTCCAGATTCAGATCGACACCGGCGATCCGTTTTTCATCCACAGTTGGTAAGAGCTTCACCGCGACCAGCACCTTGTCACCCGGCTTCGCATCGTCAAACAGGACGATGGGTTCCAAGTCATCACCCAGCGCGACGCGGCGGCCGTTGAAGTAAATGATCTCGGGTACCGGACCGTTGGCATTCGCGCGAAAGCGGAACCACACGCGCGCGCCAGTCAGGTCATAGCCATTCAACGTCTGCGGAACCTCAATTTCGCGCCGGAACCATACGGCTTCCTTCGGTGCCGTCAACCGATGATGACGATCGCCGTGGGCATCCACCTTTTGCCAGCTGCTGTCGTCCAGCGAAGGCTGCTCTCCATGCGGCACATCGCCCTCGTGATACCGCCATTGGCTTTCCGGCAGGACATCGAGACTCTCCAGACGCTCAATCGTGGACTCTTCCTGGGCGCTCAGATTCAGCCCTTGGCGTTGGCCATGATTCATCTCGAAGAGCTGTGCGTCGAGCTTTCCGGGGGCAAGCGCGGCGAGGGCAATGGCGGCGCTGCAGGCGAGGCAATGGACGGTACGCAAGGCGGTCTCCTTCATGCAAACTCGATCCGTATATGCAGGGGACGGCGTGTGGGAACGTCGAACATACGGCACCGGCAATTGTAAGCGAGATATGAAAAGAGTGCGCGGAGAGGGGAGGGCCCTCGATTGCAGCAGCAGACGGCTGGACGCTGCGCCTGCGATCTCTGGACGGAAGGTCAGCGGCGCTTGGTATTAGTAGTAATCCGCGCAGCTCATGTAATAGCCACAACTCCGGCAGACCAGCTTGCAGCGGCTGCTCTCCAGCCGGGACGCGCAGTTCGGACACCACAGGCACATATGTTCCGTCGATTGATGCTGCTGCTCCTCACTAGGAAATGTTCCTGAAATGGGTTCGGCTCCCGTGCTGTATTTCGGTGACATGAGGGTCAGGCTACTCTATCGCGGGCGTTGATTCATCTGCAGTCGACGCGCATCTCATACAATGAGCCCTCAGGCAGAATCACGCACGACAACTATATAGAGGAGCAAGTATGGACCGGAAAGCAACAGCGGTGTGGCAGGGCGGACTGAAGGACGGCAAGGGTCGCATCTCGACCGATAGCGGCGTTTTGAAAGATGCGCAATACTCCTTCAGCACGCGTTTTGAAAGTGGAATCGGCACCAATCCTGAAGAACTGATCGCTGCGGCCCACGCCGGATGCTTCACCATGGCGCTGAGCGCACAATTGACAGGCGCTAACCTGAAGCCTGAGTCGCTCGAAACCACGGCGGCCGTGACCTTCGAGAAGAAGGACGACAAGCCTACGATCACGAAAATCAAGCTGACCACCAACGCAAAAGTGCCGGGCGCCGACAAGGCCGCCTTTGACAAGGCTGCACAGGATGCGAAGGCCGGCTGTCCCATCTCGCGGCTCTTCGCGGGCAACACCGAGATCACGCTCGACGCGACACTGGTCTCATAGCCGGTTGAGCTCTGCGGCGCAGGCAGAGTGCTTGCGCCGCGATTGCTTAGCTGCGCATGCGGACAAACTCACGCATTTCGCGGTTCAATCTCGTAGCCTGCTGGATTCCCTGATCCAGCAACTTCATCCACTCGCGCGCCTGTTCACTTAGATCAGTCGTGTTCACCAGATAACTCGCCTGCACAAGAATCTCCAGCGCGTTATTCATGTCGTGCGTGATACGCCGGATCTCCTTGGCGTCATCCTGCAGCAGGGGTGTTGCCCCGTTCGATTCTGTCATTCCTTCGGCCCTCTTTTTGGTGCCCGTGTGCGTGCAGTCTACAGGCATTTCAGCGGCTGCTGCTTCGGCTGCGCGACGGCGGCAGGGTTTGACTTTCCCTGGCCCCTTTGCGAGACTAGCGACTGCTGCCGTCCAGCACCCCGCTGGACCTTACCCGTGCCGAAGTGGCGGAATTGGCAGACGCGCATGGTTCAGGTCCATGTACTCGCAAGGGTGTGGGGGTTCGAGTCCCTTCTTCGGCACCAAGTCATTGATGCACCAAGCCATTGATAGTGATAGGTATAGAGGACGCCTGACCGTGCAGGCTGCACACCGTCCGAGTACGCGCCCAATATCTTAGGCCGGAGTGCTCACACGGTTGCCATTTTGCAAACCATCTGCTCCGCGTGCTTGCAAGCAGAGAGCCAAAGCTTCGCGGAGCTCGCCGATCTTGGTTGGCTTGCTGAGGATGCGATCGACGTGAGGGGAAACGTCGCCTTCGGCGATCAAACGCTGTCCCCACCCGGTCAGAAGAATCACCGCAGTGGACTGGGATGCGCTCTTCACGAAACTGGCTACTTTCCTACCGTCTATCCGCGGCATGCCTAAGTCCGTAATGACTACAGCGAAGGGTCTACCCTGCGCCTGAGCGGCGCTGAACGCATCAATTCCCGCTTTACCTCCGTTCGCGGTAGTCACGTGATGGCCATCCCTCTCCAGCACCTCGCAAAGCACCCGAATAATCAGCGGATCATCATCGATAACCAGAATGCGCGCTCTCGGAGGGATCGGGCGTGATGTACCGGAAACACGATCGATTGCCCCCCCGGCGGGAACAGCAAAACTCAATCGCACAGTAGTGCCACCACCGTCCGTGCTGTCGATTTCAAGGTCGGCATCGTGTCGCTGTACCATGCCGTACACCATCGCAAGGCCCAGGCCCGTGCCACGCTCGCCTTTGGTGGTGAAGAACGGTTCCAGGCAGCGCCGCCGCGTCTCTTCATTCATGCCGACGCCGTTGTCGGCAACTTCCACCCACGCGCTGCGGAGGCTGGTCTTGCCTACCGCGCGTTCCGCAATGCGCGTGCGCAATATCAGTACCCCGCCGCTCGGCATCGCATCCACCGCATTGAAGATGAGATTGATCAGCGCCTCGCGAATTTCGCTCTCCACACCCATGATGGTGGGGAGATTCGGTTCCAACTCAGTGCGCATCTCGATCATGACGCCCTGCCGCTGCGGCATGTCGTTCCAGCGGGCGCGCGTCAGGTCCATCACTTGCTGCACCAGCGGGTTGATCTGTACCGGCGACAGTGTCAATTGCAGCTCTCGCTGGCGGTAGAATTCGGTCATCCGCGCAACGGTGTGCGCCACATCACCGGTGGCTCGCTGCATCATCTCCAGATGCTTGTGGATCTTTGGGCTCAGGTCCTTCTCGGTCTCCAGCAGCATTTCTGTAGAGAGCCACATGGGCGATATTGCGTTGTTGATGTCATGAGCGATGCCGCTGGCCATCTGACCCAGAGCGCGCAAGCGCTCCTGCTGCATCACCGCCTGTTGTGTCTGTCGCAAATCGTCATATGCCTGTTGTAAAGATGCATACAACTGCGCTTGATGCGCGGCCAGCGCAACGTGTTCGTTCAATTGCCGCAGAAACTCACATTCGCCGCTGCTGAAGCTGGCCGGTTGCCGGCGAGCCGCTACAAAGACGCCAAACACCTTGCTTTCCACCAGGAGTGGCGCCGCTACCATGGAACGCAAGCCGGCCGCAGCAAGCTTTTGCGGGAACGGCAATAATATGCTTTTGATATCCGGCTCATATATGAAGTGTCCGAGAACGCAGCGGCTCAGCCCGTTGGCGTCAATGGGGATGTTGGCCTGCTCAGTCAAGGCCAACTCCAGGGCCAGCGTCCGGCTTCGCGCACCCACATGAACCACTTGCAGCTTCCGGCTTATCGGGTCGTAATCGCAGATACAGCCGAAGTCGAAACCGAGATCCTCCTCCAGACTGCGCAACGCCACCTGATAAATACTGTCAAGGTCCTCACGGCCGCCGATCGCTCGAGTGATCTGGTTGAGCAGGCTTAGCCGTGACAACTGCTCGTTTACCCTTGCCTCCGCAACCTTCCGCTCGGTGATGTCACGGACGATATTCGAGGCGCCGACGATCTTACCTTGCTTGTCTCTCACCGGGGAGGTGGTCACGAAAACGTCAATGTGTTTCCCGTCCTTTCGCTGACGCATCGTT